>QJPH01000259.1 GCA_003242955.1 Candidatus Methylumidiphilus alinenensis | reverse complement strand
CGCCGGCCTGTTCCGGGGCCGCCGCCATCCACTGGCGGCACAATTCGGCGCTCCATTCCATCGGCTCGCCGCCCTGGGCGAGCAGGCCGACCTTCTGCCGCAGGGTGCGCACCTCCGGCGCCCGGTCCAGCCCGAGCAGCTTGCCCCACTCGCCGGGGGCGCAATGGCGCAGGGATTCGAGGGTGTTCAGCCGCGCCAGCGCCATGAACGCCAGCAACAGGAACAGGGTGTCCAGCCCGTAGTAGCCCTTGGGCAGGGTGAAAAAGCGTTTCGCCGAATCCAGCAGGCCGACCGCCAGCAAGGCGGGCAACGCGCACAGCACGCCGCCGTTGGGCACGTCCAGCGCAGGCTGGAAGTCCGGCGCGACGGCGGAAAGCGCACCCAGGCTGGCCGCCGTCCGCGCCTCGACCGCGCACGCGCCCATCCCCATCGCCGCCGCGCTGTCCTCGGCGCTGCGCGAACTCTTGGTGCTCACGACGACAGTCAGGTCTTTTTTTTTGACGGCTTGTGCAACCGGCCCGCTCGCACCGCCTTAGGACAGTGTCGGGTTTGAGTTCCAGCCGCCTCGCCACCTCCGCCGTCTCCAGCCCTTCGTCCAGCAACGCCTGTGCCTTAGGCCAACCTCCGCCGTCAGCACCGCCGCGCCACGGGGCTTGCGCGGCGTGTAAAACCCCTTCGGCCCCTCCTCGCGGTAGCGCTTCACCGCCCGTTTGACGGTGACCTTGGGAATGCCAAACACCGCCGAAATCTCCGCCTGCTTGGCGTTGCCGTTCACGCAGAACTGCGCCGTGATCATCCTGAAGGTGGCGATGTCGTCCTTGTCGTGGATGAACACCGGCATGTTGCCGTTGAAGTAGGCGACGCGACCGTCCTCTACGCGGAACGCCAGCAAGTCGCTGATCTGGGTGACGCCTTCGGGGAAAAAGGGAAGTTGGATTTGGGGCATGGGTTCGAACCGTTCGGTTGGGCAGGCAAAGGTGGCAAGTGTTAAGGTTAGGCTGACGAAAAAAGGTATAATCTCAGAATCCAGCCGCCACACCAAGCCATCAGCCGTTTTTCAGTGTCATATGGTCGACACCTCTTTGATTTATAAGCTGTTCAGCATTAACACCCACCGCTTGGGTTAGACCAAGGGGACAGGTGTTCTGACCTTGGATGTCCTCGGTTTGTGGGTTTTGTCGCCGCGTTCAATATGGCGTATGACCTGGCTCTCTGGCTTCTTAACGATGCCCCGGCTGGCCCTTGGCGTTGCCTCTGCGTCAACGCCTTGGTCGCGCATCGCCAAGGCGAAGAAGCCGTTTGTGTTTGAGGAACTGCTCGCCCGGATTGAGGCGCTGATGCGCCGGGGCAGGGCCGCAGGCAACGCCGAAACCGAAACGTTTCAACTCGCCGACCTCATGCTGGATCTGGAAACCCACGAAGTCAAACGCGGCGGGTCGCTGATCGAACTCACCCCGAAGGAGTTTGCCTTATTGGAGTTTTTCCTGCGCAGGCAGGGCAAAGTCCTCAGCCGCGCACGAATTCTGGAACAGGTGTGGGGTTACAACACCGATCCACAGACCAATGTCGTCGATGTCCACATCGGCCAGCTTAGGCGTAAGATTGATGATGACCATGCGATAAAACTCCTGAAGACGGTGCGGGGGTTTGGCTATAAATTAGACGAATCATGAAGCCAATAAACCGAAGGCGACAGTATCACATTGACCCGACATGAAGTATCCAGGCAAATTGCGGCGACACTTCCAGATGACATATAAGAAATGCGGCGGCGCTTGAAAGCCGTTGTGGCAAGGCATGCATGGCCCGAAGTGATTTTAGTGCTTTTTGCAAAAGAAACCTGGCTCCCGTACACTGGATGACCGGTTAGGGCAAGGAGAGATTCTTATCACTCCATCCCAAGGTTTTAGACTACTATGCGCAGCAATACGCGCAAGGCAAGGAAGATGTGCGGAAAAACTTCGCCGGGCTGAAGCCTTAAACCCACTGTGACGCCGACTTGGCTCCCCTTGCGCGATGCCGACGAGGCGTGGCCGCAAGCCCTCTGCCACCAATGAGGGGCACTACCGGATTTTGCCGGTTTGCTCCAGATACTCAATGATTTGACCTGCGCAGGTATCAACGTCCTGTTCCCCTGTCATCACCAGCATTTCTGGGCTTTCAGGTTCCTCGTATGGCGAGGATATGCCGGTGAATTCTGCAATCTTGCCAAGCCTGGCTTTTTGGTACAGTCCCTTGACATCGCGCTGTTCGCAGACATCCAAAGATGCTTGGCAGTAAATTTCGATGAAGTCCCCGGGTTCTAGCAAGGCGCGGACTTTGTTGCGGTCCGCCCGGAACGGGGAGATGAAGGCGGTTAGGGCTATGCAGCCTGAATCCACAAAAAGCTTACCCATTTCACCGATGCGGCGGATGTTTTCGGCACGGTCTTTGTCGGCGAATCCCAAGTCGGCGCACAGACCATGGCGGACATTATCGCCATCGAACACATAAGTCCTACAGCCACGCTGATGCAGTATTTCTTCGACGCGATGGGCGAGAGTCGATTTGCCCGATCCTGACAGTCCGGTGAACCAGAGTATGAAGCTTCTGTGGCCGCTTTGCCGTTCTCGGCTTTGCCTATCCACAATGGCGCGGTGCCAAAGGATATTGGTATTCATAAAACTAACCCTATGATTCTGATTGCCTGTAATGTTTGCGTAATATCTATATAACATGATAGACTAAGAATCTAGTGAAAATCTGTTTGTTTATGAAAAAATTCGTCAGGCGTGGCTGTAATCCATTCTGTACACGGCTTGTTGACAGTCATCAAATTTTAATATTTTGCGCATCTGCGTAATGGGGTTGGAGGCGATAAATGGCAGAAATAGTAATTGACACAAACGAAGCCATTAAAATCGTTAGGAATTATACGTTGGCATCGGTACTGGTCAGTGCAATTCCGCTGCCTATCGTGGACCTTGTCGCGCTATCAAGCCTTCAGCTAAAAATGCTACACCGGCTGGCCACGCTTTACCAAATCCAATTTTCCGAACAACTCGGCAAATCGCTAATTGCTTCCTTGGTGGGAGGCGGAGTCCCTTTGTCGTTATCTTCCAACTTGTCTAAACTGGCGAAAAGCCTAGCAAAATCAGTACCTGGCGTGGGAACGGCGGCGGGTATGATCGGTGTGGCTGCTTTTGGCGGTGCTTCCACTTATGCCATTGGCAAAGTGTTTATTCGGCACTTTGAATCAGGCGGCACATTTTTAGATTTTGACCCGCAGCATGCCAAGGATTATTACGCCAAACAGCTTAAGGAAGGAGCCGCAGAGGTTAAAACCGTTGTCGAATATAAACCGTAACCGAGTCTTGTCGCAATCCAAGTTGCGCTTTTAGCTCAAGGAGCTTTCAGTATGGCTTTCGTGCGACCAACATCCGCATCCGATAGTGGGTTTTCTTTCGGCTTCAAAATTGTTGAGGGATTGAAGGGGGGCATCAAGGCGGCGGGCGATTTGCTAGACCGGGGGGTGACGGGACTCGGCGGTTTCTATGACGAGGCGCAGTGCGGCTTGGTCAAGATTGACTCGAATTTCCAGCAGTTCGTGGCAAACCATGTCGATCCGTTGTTTGGGAGAGAACGCTACACACTCATTCAACAATTGTCCGAAGGCCAAGATGCCTTGGACATCAGCGACTATGAAAAAGGCTTGAATCGCGACATTGCCTTGTCCTGCCTAACCATGGCGACGGCGATGACCGCCAGAGCTTACTTTCCACCGCTCTACCTAGCCTCGTTTGCACTGGGCCTCTACCTCACCCGCCGACCAATCATTGTGGCCAGCAGAGTATTTGCCAGAAAAAAGCGCATTGAAATATCGACGATATCGGCACTCAGTTTGGTGGGTACCTGGTTCGGGGGCTTTTTTGTTAGCGGCGGTTTCTGCCTGGTGGTTTTTTTCTCTAGCGAAAAGCTGGTCGTGATCACTCAAGACCGTTCACACAAGAGCTTGATCAATGTATTTCGCCAGCAGCCACGTTCGTTGTGGAAGCTAGTCGATGGAGTCGAGGTGGAGGTGCCTTTCGAATGTGTGCAGGCCGGCGACCTGATTGTAGTCAATGCCGGTGAGACCGTGCCGGCGGACGGTGTGATTGTCGATGGCATGGCAACCATCGACCAGCATGTGTTGACCGGCGAGGCGCAGCCTGCGGAAAAGTCGGTGGACGATACGGTGTTTGCCGCCACTGTCATGTTGGCGGGAAAAATCCATGTCCGCATCGAGAAAACCGGAGAGCAGACGGTGGCCGCGCAAATCGGCAATATTCTGAACAGCACCACGGGCTATCAATTGTCGATAGAGGCAAAAGGAGTGCGATTGGCAAATCAATTGGCACCACCGACCTTGGTGTTGGGCTTGTTGGCTTGGCCGCTGGTCAGCTATGAGGCAATGATTGCTGTGTTGGGTTCCGCAGTCGGCTTCAACATCAAGATCACCGGCCCAATTGCGATGCTCAACTTCCTCAATGTGGCCTCCAAGCACGGCGTATTGGTCAAAGACGGACGCTCGCTGGAGTTATTGCATACCGTGGATACCGTCATATTCGACAAAACCGGGACGCTGACCCAAGAACAACCCGAAGTGGCACAAATTCATCTGTGCTCTGACTTGGATGCCAATACCCTACTGACTTATGCCGCCGCCGCCGAACACCGGCAGACGCACCCGATTGCCCGCGCCATTCAAACAGCGGCAACCCAGAAAGGCTTGGTGCTCCCCTCCATTGACCAAGGTCGTTACGAGATGGGCTACGGTATCCGCGTGGAGGTGCAAGGTATCCTAGTGCGCGTGGGTAGCGAGCGTTACATGGAACTCGAAGGGATCGCCATCCCTTCGGCCATCCTCCCGGTTATGGAGTCCTGTCACGCGCAAGGCCATTCCATGGTGATGGTGGCAGTCGGTGATCGCTTGGCCGGGGCCATCGAACTCAGTCCCACTTTACGTCCCGAGGCCAAGTCAGTCATTGCCGAATTGCAGCGGCGTGGTTTGGATATCGTCATCATCTCCGGCGACCAAGAGCAACCAACGCGGAAAATGGCGCAGGAGTTGGGAATCCCGCGCTACTTCGCCAACACCCTGCCTGAGCACAAAGCGGCCATGGTCGAGCAATTGCAACAGGAAGGTCGCACCGTCTGCTTTGTTGGTGACGGCATCAACGACGCGATTGCGCTGAAAACCGCGCAGGTTTCGATCTCGCTGCGGGGTGCGGCGACCGCCGCCACCGACACCGCGCAAATCGTGTTGATGACGCAAAACTTGGAGCAACTGCTGTTTCCTTTTGACCTAGGCCGTGAATTCGACAGTAATCTGCGTTTTGGTTTCGCGACCGCCATAGGTGCGGGCGTACTTGTCCTTGCCAGCGCCTACACAAAACTGGTAGGCATTGCCGGGGCAACCGGTATTTGGGCGGTAGGCCTAGGGACCGGACTGACCATAGCGAGTTTGCCATTGTTTTCGCATCCAGAGGAATTGCCCGTGGTAAAGGCCGACACTTCGAAGGATTGACCCAATACGGTTGAAAACGAAACCGTGCCATTTAGATGTCAATGTATTTTTAAATTGATTGGAGAAGCTGTGGAAAATTTATCCAATGCCCTCTATGCTTGGCGAGAAGCCATCGGCACAGAACATGTCATCACCGCCGATGCCGACCTGCAACAGGCGGAGACTGCAACTTATCTTACTGAGCAGCGGATACCGGCCATCCTGCGCCCGGCTAATCGCGACGAGGTGCAAGCCTGTGTGAAAATTGCCAATCAGTGCAAAACCCCACTCTACCCGATCAGCACGGGTAAAAATTGGGGTTATGGTTCAAGTGTTCCGGTGAGGGATAACTGTGTGGTGCTGGATTTGGGGCGGATGGACCGCATTGTCTCGTTTGACGAAGACTTGGCTTACATCACGGTGGAGCCGGGTGTCACCCAACAGCAAGTGTATGATTTCCTGCGTGAGAAGCAATCCGACTTGTTTCTCGGCGTTACCGGTGGCCCGCGTGATTCCAGCTTGATCGGTGCCACTATGGACCGCGGCGTAGCCAAGGGGCCTTATGGAGACCGCTTTCAATATGTGCTGGGGACGGAGGCTGTGTTGCCGACGGGCGAGTGCATCCACACGGGCTTTGGGCGCTTCGAACAGGCGCAAGCCGGGAAAACCCACCGCTGGGGCGTAGGCCCGTATCTGGACGGGCTATTTTCCCAATCCAATTTGGGCATTGTGACGCAAATGACCTTTTTGCTGTCGCCCATAGCCTCGCATTTCCAAATATGCATTTTTACCCTGGAGGAAGAAAGTCAGATCGAACCCTTGTTCGATACCTTGCGCACACTGTTGCTGCGCGGTACGCTGGACACCGCTTTTGTGCTCAGCAATGACTACCGCATGTTTTCCTACTCGCAGCAATATCCTTGGGCGGAGACTGGCGGACAGACGCCACTGCCCGCCTATCTGCGCGAGAACTTGCGGGAAAAATGGCAGGCCGGACTGTGGTTTTGCGAGGTGGCGTTGTATTCGCAGAGTCTTGAGCAGGCGCAGATCGAGCGCAACATGGTCGATGCGGCATTGCGTCCCTATGTCAGTTCGCTGTACTTCATTGACGAGGCTATCGTGCAACAGCCTGACGCACTGCGGCAAATGCTGCCCGGCTATGACCCGGTCGAGGTGCAGGAGTGGTTCGTCAACAATTTGCAACGCGGCATCCCCTCCGATGCCGACATTCCGATGACCTACTGGCGCAAATCGGAATCCCTGCCTGCAGCGCTGAATCCGGATCGGGACCGTTGCGGCTTCATCTGGTGCGCACCGGTCACGCCGTTTGTCGGCTCGTGTGTGCGCGAGTCCGTGGCAATTGTGGAAGAAACCTGCCAGGCCCATGGCTACGAGCCGAGCATGGCCTTGAACTGCATTAATGCCCGCAACATTTATGTCACGGCGGCGATCATCTATGATCGCGAGGTAGCCGGGGAAGATGAACGTGCGATGGCCTGTTACGAGGATTTGCTCGGACGGCTTGTCGCGGCCGGTTATCTGCCGTACCGTTTGGGTACACACGCAATGAATTTGCTGCCGCCAGCCCAAGATGATTATAACCATCTGCTGCGCACACTGAAGCAGGCACTGGATCCCAACGATATCCTAGCGCCGGGGCGCTATGATTTTCGGCATGAGTGGGAAGCGTAAGCGGCACGGCAGGGTTTGCCCCGCAGTGCGGTTTAGTTCGTGTTAGATAAAAAATAATCATCAAAGTGGAGGGCGGAAAATGAAAATGAAAGTAATCTCGGGTTTAGTGGTGTTCGGGCTGCTGCTGGCCGGCATGCAGTCCGCTTTGGCGCAGAAGCCAGTCCCAAGTGCGCAGGCAAAGTTGCAGCAGAAAAAACCAAACATCTTAGTAATATTGCTGGATGACGTAGGTTATGCCGACATCGGCGCTTATGGCAGTGAGATTCCGACGCCAACCATTGAGGGCTTGGCCAAGAACGGTGTGAAGTTCACCGACTTCCACCCGACCGCCAGTTGTTCGCCCACCCGCTCCATGCTGCTGACCGGCGTGGATAACCATCAAACTGGCTTTGGCAACATGGCCGAGACCTTGCTGCCCGAGCAACAGGGCAAGCCCGGTTATGAAGGCCATCTCAACAACCGTGTGATCACCGTCGCTTCGTTGCTGAAAGACAGTGGCTACCATACGTACATGGCAGGTAAATGGCATCTGGGCAAAGGGGAAAACGACCCGCACAACCGGGGGTTTGAAGAAACCTTTACCGTGCTAAATGGTTTTTCCGGCCATTTTGAACCCACACCCGCTTTTGCAGGCAACCAGACGGCGTTTACGCACAATGGCGAAGCGGCCGAGAAGCCGGCGGATGTCTATTCGTCCGAGTTCTACACCAACCAAATGATACGGTTTATTGACGCTCACAAAGCGGACGGCAAGCCCTTCTTTGGCTATATGGCTTACACCGCCGCGCACGATCCGCTGCAAGCGCCGGCCGACTGGATTGCGAAATTCAAAGGCAAGTACGCGGCCGGCTATGAAGCCTTGCGGGCGGAGCGGGTGCAACGCATGAAAAAGATGGGCATTATCTCCAAAGATGCGGATACGGCACGCCGCGAAGAGGAAGTCAAGCCTTGGGACAAGCTGACACCGGACGAACAGGCGTTCCAAAGCCGTGAAATGGAAGTCTACGCCGCCATGATTGCCAATGCGGACTACCAGATGGGTCGGCTGTTGGACCATCTGCGCGAGAGTGGCCTGTATGACAATACCATCATCGTCTTTGCCTCGGACAACGGGCCGAATAACGAGACGATTGATTTTTATGGTGCCGACTGGATCAACAAGACCTATGACAACAGTGTCGCCAACCTCGGCAACCATAATTCATTTGTCATGTACGGTCCAGGCTGGGCGCAAGCCGGGGCGGGGCCGTTTAGGATGGACAAAGGGTATACCTATGAAGGTGGCATTCGCACACCCTTGGTTATCAGTGGGCCGGGCCTAAAACACACCGGCAAAACCAGCCAAAGCTTTGTCCATGTGCTGGATGTGGCTCCGACGATTCTTGAATTGGCGGGTGTCAGTTATCCGAAAAACTATGCAGGCAATGATGTGCTGCCTTTGCAAGGCTCGTCGGTCGTGCCTTACCTGACGGGAAAACAAGAGTTTGTCCATGCGCCTGACCAAGCCATGGCTTGGGAAATCTGGGGTCGTGGTGCCGTGCGCCAAGGACCGTGGAAGTTGGTTTGGGTGGAAAAGCCATTTGGCAGTAGCCAGTGGGAACTTTACAACCTGGTGGACGATTTGGCTGAAGAGCATGACCTTGCCCAGCAACAGCCGGAAAAGTACCAAGAGCTGTTGGCGGCCTGGGATAAGTACGTGAAGGACAACGGCCTCATCTTGGCGCTGGGACACGGCAAGGCAGAATAATCGCCAGGCAGAGTTGCCTCGCCGCCCACCCTGACCTATCGGCGGGGTGGTCGGCTGGGTACTGAAAAAGCACCGCAACGCATAGCATAGCGGAAAACACGATGGATACTCATGGACACTAAAAGACTGCTCATTCAAAACAAATCCCGCTATCCGGTCGTGCCGGCTAGCATCGAAGATTTCCAGTCCGTTGAGGGCGAAACCATCGACCCCCAGACTGTCCTGAAGCAGCCGAACATCAGCTTGTATTGCCTGGACGATGCCAACCGGCGGGCCATCTTCGTTGAAACCGCGCCGGGCATCGAATTGTCGCAAAAGCCGTTTTTGTACCAAGCCCAGTTTGACCATGCGCAACACCTGATTAGCATGCCTTACTCCACGCTGGCGGAGTTGGCGCGGTCCTTGCCGGCTCTTGGAGCGAATCTGATCATTATCTATTCCGTGGGCAGGAGCGGTTCTACCCTGCTCAGCAAGGCGTTTGGCCAATTAGACGGGGCACTTAGCTTGTCAGAACCTGACGTATTTTGTGATATTGCCTTGATGTGCGAGGCGGACGGCAGCCGCGACCAGGACCTGCGCGAGGTTTTGTTCGGAAGCACTCGGTTATTGTGCAAGCCGACCCCGACTATCGAACCGATATACTATGTGATCAAGCCACGCCCACAGGCGATTCACCACGCAGGGTTGATGCATGCATTGTTTCCGCAGGCTCGACTCGTCTTTCTATACCGCGATGCGGTGGACTTTATCTGCTCCTTTGCCCGGTTTCGCGACGATCTGCGCAACACCGTGCCGGAGTTGGAGGCTAATCTCGATTATTATCAAAAAGTAGTTCCGCTAATCAAATCCTATGCCGATATCATCGACTTCGCCGACCCGGTGATGGATTTTTATATCTTATGGTGGCTTTCTTGCCTGGATAGCTATATGAAACTCCAACGCCTTGGGGTTCCGCTGTTCGCGTTGCGCTACGAAGATTTAGTCGGCAACCGGCAGGCGACGCTGGCAGCGCTGTTCGATTATTGCGGCTTGCCCGAGTCCGCCGTGGGCTTGGCCTTTCGGGCATTTAACAAAGACTCGCAAACCAGCAGTCCGCTTTCCCGTGAAAAGCAGCGCCATCTCGAGCCAGATGAGATAGACAACTTGCGTGCGCGAGTGCAGACATTGCTTGGCAGGCATGACGAAATTAATCGGGCTGACTTTATTGTACCCGGCACATTTTTAGAGAACTAAATCGTTCTATATAATAAAATATTATGGCTCACTCGTCCGATTCATATAACCTGCTGAGTGCAGAAGCATTTGCCAACCCCTATCCCATATACGGGCGGATGCGTAGCGAAACCCCGGTATACTGGTACGAACGTTTCGAAGCTTGGGTACTCACTCGCTATGACGACGTAAAAACAATGCTCGACCATCTGGAAATGTTGGTCGTTTCCCCGGTCAGTTTTCCTGAAGATGTGCCAACGGAACAACAAGCCAAACAGCAGAAGATTGCTGAATTCTTGGGGCGATGGGTAATTTATCAAAACCCGCCCCGCCAGACAGTGCTGCGCCAGTTGCTCAGTCAAGGATTCAAGGCAATCACTATCAGGGATTTGCGCCCACGCATTCAAGCTATCGCTGATGAACTGTTGGATGAATTAACCGCAAACGGCGAAGAAATGGATGTCATCTGGGATTTTTCTTTCCCATTTGCCGTCACTGTCATTGCCGAAATTCTCGGTGTGCCATCAAGCGACCGCTATCTCTTCAAGGCTTGGGCATTGAAACTGCGCGATGCCAACATCGGCTATATTGACGATCCAGAACTGATTGACGAGATTGACCAAATAATTGATGCCGCCAAATCCTATTTGTCGGTGCTGGTCGCAGAACGGCGGCAAAATTTAGGTGGGGATTTGACCAGCGGTTTGGTTAGAGTGCAAGAAGACGGGAGGATGCTTGAAGACGAGGAGTTATTGTCGAATCTGCTGCTATTGCTGTTTGGTGGACAAGAAACCACTATGCACATGATTGGTAATGGCTTGCTGGCTTTGTTAAAACATCCCGATCAATGTCAAATGCTCAAGGAAAATCCTGGACTGATTGAAATCGCTGTGGAGGAATTCTTGCGCTATGAAAGCCCAGGCCCGCTCGCCATGCGGATTACCGGTACTGATCTTACCTTAGGCGGTCAAGTGATGTGCGCCGGACAGAAGGTTTTCGGCATGGTTGGAGCAGCAAATCGCGATCCCGCCCACTTTCCCGAACCTGATCGCTTGGATATTACCCGCCAACCGAACCGTCATCTTGCATTTGGTCACGGTGTTCATTTTTGCTTGGGCGCGGCGTTAGCGCGGCTTGAAGGTCAAATTGTATTTCCCACTTTGCTACGCCGCTTGCCGCAGTTGCGCCTAGGGACGGAAGACCTGGACTGGTGTCGAAGCATCGCCATCCGAGGTACAACCACGCTGCCTGTCGTTTTTAAATTAAAGGGGTATTGATGTCAAAGTCTATTCTTGTTACTGGCGCCTCCGGCAACATCGGGCGGGTGCTAGTGCGATTATTGCTGGAACAAGGCGAATTGGTTAAAGCCGCTACGCGCCATCCCAGTCAATATCCGACCGACTCAGGCGTGGAAGCTGTGGATTTTGATTTTGACCAGCCGGAAACCTATGCCCCCGCCATGGCTGGGGCTGATCGTCTAGTGCTAATGCCACGCGGTTTGGATTTGGAACCATGCACGACAGCCTCGCCCTTGCTGGAGCAAGCGAAGGCAAGCGGTGTGCGGCACGTCGTGTTGATATCCGGGTTTGGCGTGGAAAGGCTCGTGGAATACCCCGGCCATTTTCAACTGGAAAAACTATTGCAATCCACTGGCTTGGAATACACAATTCTGCGCCCGACGTGGTTCATGAACTTGCTCATCCGCGGTTTGAACCTCCCGCGCCAGCGCAACCGGCTTTGCCCTCCGGTCGGGGAAGCCCGCCTAAGTTTTATCGATACGGACGATATCGCCGCAGTGGCGGCTGTCTGCCTGACCGAGCCAAGACATTGGGGACAGGTTTATGAGATGACGGGCGACGAAATTGTCAATTTCGACGATTGCGCCGAGATTATCGCGCAAAACGCCGGTTGTGAGATGCGTTACGAACCGGCCACAGAAGCGGAAATGCGTGAGATTTATGCCAGGGTCGGCATGATGCCGCCTTCAATCGACTACATGATGTGGTACTTCGCCGCCGTGCGTGCCGGTTGGTATGAAATAGTGACGCCCACTGTTGCCGAACTGCTAGGCCGTAGGCCGACCGCGTTGGCGCAATTCGCGAGAAAACACGCGCCAGTGTGGAAGAATGCCGCCGTTTAAATATTTTTGGACTTACGCAACATTGCCGACCTTGGGCCGTTCGCGCTATCCCTTCGATACCTCAGCACGAACGGGGTGTTGCGTCAATTCTATGCTTATCCAATTCACCCTATCACCAATAACTGAAGATCAGGATTACTAACAATGCATGACAGAATTCTAGTATTGGGTGCAACCGGCAATGTGGGCGGTCAAATTGTGCGCGAACTCGCTGCCAAGGGCATCCCGGTCAAAGCAGCCGTCTATCCGCCTGAGTTGCCCGCTTACCGGTCAGTACCCGGCGTGGAAGCCGTGCCTTACGACTTTTACCAAGAGGAGACCTTTGCCCCGGCCCTGGCAGGAGTGCAGCGGCTTTACATGATGTGCAAAGACGATGAGTCCGCGCCCGACTTGGCGCTGAATCCGTTTGTTGACCAGGCCAAAGCCGCAGGTGTCGAGCATATTGTGCTGATGACCGGCATCCATGTGGACAAGGCACCCGATACCGTGGGCTATCGTCGCGTGGAAAAGCATCTGATGGCTTCCGGCGTGGCGTACACGATTCTGCGCCCGACGTGGTTTATGCAGATTTTCCAAACCCCCTTTGTGCTGGCGACCGTCAAGCAGCGTGACGGGATTTATTTGCCGGCCAGCGACGGCAAGGTGAGTTTTATCGATGCCCGCGATATTGCGGCGGTAGCCGCAGCCGCGTTGTCGGAAGAGAGCCACGCAGGCCAGGAATATACCTTGACCGGCGGCGAATCCTTGAGTTTTGCCGACGTGGCGGCGGCCATTGCCAAGGCTACTGGGCGCGACATTCGCTATGTGGACTCCTCGCTGGAAGAACTGCGCCAATTGGTCGCGGAAGTGGGCGGCTGGCCTGGTCCCATCGAGTTTTTGGATCTGATGTTCAAAACCGTGCGCAGCGGCGCGGTGGAGGCGGTTTATCCCACCGTGCGCGGAGTGACCGGGCGTGATCCCATAACCTTCGCCCAATTTGCCCACGACCATGCTGCTATTTGGCAATAATGGTTTCCAGAGGAGTTACCCATGTCCGAACAAAACAAGCAGATTGTCCGCAGGGCCTTGGAAGAAGTCTGGCAAAACGGCAATGTAGCCTTGATCGACGAATTGTACGCCCCGGATTTTTTCAACCACACGCTGGAACCCGGCCAAGAGCAAAGCCTGGAATTGGAAAAACGGATGGTCGCCCGCTTCCGGGCGGCTTTTCCAGATTTCGAGGTGATCATCGAGGATTTGCTGGCCGCCGCTGATAAGGTGGTGCTGCGCGGCGGCTGGCGCGGCACGCACCAAGGAGAATTCATGGGTGCGTCCCCTACGCACAAATTAATTACGGTTACCGAAATCGCGATATTCCGGCTGGACGGCGGCAAAATCGTCGAGCTGTGGGCCAACACCGACCAATTGGGTTTTCTGCGCCAATTGGGCGTAGTAGCCCCGTAAACCTTCACAACTTTTACAATCATGAGGATATAAGTAATGACGACAGTACCCACGCAATTTGATGCCATGGCTTGGATTACCAACGGCGAGCCGGAACCAGAGAAATTAAGCCAAGTATTGGAGGCTGCGACCTGCGAGGAAATGCTGGCCCGCTACAAAGAAGTCGAAGCAATTTACAATAAGTCCGAATATGAAATCATTTGCCTTTGGTTGCTGGCGGCCAAAGATACAGCGGATCGCGGGGCGCGCTACGGCCAGATCGCCCACCTGTACGAAACCATCACCGACGGCATCGGCATGATGGACGGCGTGGCGCTGGCCGCCAGCTATGTCGCCAAATACGTCGCCAAAGACGCCCGCATTTTGGATGTCGCCGCAGGCACAGGCTCGATGGGCAAATTTTTGTTTAACGAACACGGCTACCGCAATCTGGAGGCACTCGACATTTCGCCTGGCATGTTGGAAGAGGCGCGCAAGAAAAACGTCTACACGGCGTTTTATCAGAAGGCTCTAGGCGAACCTTGGGATTTCGCCGACGGCGAGTTTGACGCGACCACCTGCATCAACATGCTGCCCGACCCGACGGCGGTTTCGGTCGATGTCGCCTTCAACGAGCCGATCCGCGTGACAAAGCCGGGCGGCTACGTCATCTTCACGCTGATTGTGACCGGTGCTGAGAAGCTGGGCTATCTCGACAAACTGGCGGAGTTGGAGGCCGCTGGACAATGGAAGTCTGTCGATGTCAGCGAAGCGTTGGATGCCGGTGCGGGTTGGAGCGAGCCGTTGACACCGCGTACCTATGTCTATCAGGTGCTCTAATGGAATTAACCCAGCATACCCCTAACACCTTCTTTTGGGTCGATTTGGGGACGACGCATTATGAAGCGGCGCAGTCGTTTTACGCGGACCTGTTTGCCTGGGAAGTTCAAGCCACCCAAGTGGGGCAATGGACTTATGTCAAATTCGCTGTTGACGGCAAACAGGTCGCTGCTTTATATGAAATGGCAGCGGGCCAGGTGACGGCTGGTTATCCGGTGGCTTGGATGCCGTATCTTTGGGTGGAGGATGTCGATGCTTGCACGGAACAGGTCAAGGCGCTGGGTGGCAAGGTGCTGCGCGGCCCGTTTGACGTGGGCGACCAAGGGCGGACCTCCGCCGTGCAAGACCCGTCCGGGGCCACTTTCTACCTGTGGCAACCGGGCCTGCACCGTGGTGCGGAATTGCTCAACCAGCCCGGCGCACTGGCGTGGGTGGAATTGGCAACTCCCGATCCGTCGGCAGTCGAGGCGTTCTACACCCGCTTGCTAGGTTGGGATGCGCAAACGCAGGATATGGCGGGCGAACGCTACACCCTGTTTAGCCAGGCGGGACAGCGCGTGGCTGGTATGGCGGAGGAATTAGGGCAAGCATCGGCTTGGCGGGTCTATTTCGCCGTGACCGATTGCGCCGCAGTGGCTGACCGCGCCGAGAAATTGGGCGGTGGCGTCTCCATCCCGCCTACTCACATCCCGGGCATGGGGCGCTTTGCCGCATTGCATGACCCGCAGGGCGTGGGTTTTGGCGTTGTGGAGTTTTTGCAAGACACTATTTAATGAGTGGAGGCGCAACCGTTCACCCCGCTTGGAGCGCGGGCGTCCCGCCCGCCAAAATTGCGGCCAAGATGACCGCGCTCCTAGGAAAAGGCAGGGGGGCTGAACGGTTACGTGGAGGCAGCCCGTTTGGCTTCTATGCCACGGGTGCTGCCTTGTTTAGACGCAACTCCACACGGCAGCCTGTTCCTTGGCAAACTGCGCAAAGCTTATGGGCGGACACCCCGTCAACTTAGCCACTGTGTCAAAACTCACATCCCAGATGCCGTCGCGCACGGCATTGAAAAAGGGTGTCATATGTTCGATAGGCCCCGGGTAGCCCTCCCCTTCGGCAACGATTTGTTGCAGTTCTTCCATGTTCACATCGGCATAGGGCAGCGGATGCCCGCGTACCTCGGCAATGGTCTGGGCAATCTCGAGGAGCCCCAGTGTTTCCCCTCCCGTCAACAGATAGGTCTGCCCGTGATGACCCGGCTCGGTCAGCGCACAGGCGGCGCAAGCGGCGATGTCGCGTGCGTCAATCAAGCCGATGCGCCCCTGACCGGCCGGCAGGGAGAGAACGTTGCGTTGTTTAATCATCGCCAAAATGAAGCCAGACGAAAACGACTGCATAAACCATCCAGGCCGGAGGATCGTGTAGGCAATGCCAGATTCTTGCAAGGCTTTTTCGCCCCACAAAAAGCCCCCGGCATCCCGAGGTGCCTTGATGCGCAGGGAGGTCACCAGCACGATCCGCTCGACACCGGATGCCCCCGCTAGTTCAATGACGCGCCCCAAGCTTTGATCCGCATCGGGGTCGGTCGGTGCGGCAAGCATGAAGACCCGGTTGACACCGGACAGCGCAGGCGCAATTGTCGCCGGATCATCATAGTCAAAATACACTGCCTCTACATTGGGCAGAGTCGGATAGGCTTCCACGCGGCGTGTGGCGGCTTTAACCTTCCCCCCTTTTTCAAGCAAGTACTGTACTAATGGTGCGCCAATGCTACCCGTTGCACCAATCACAAGCGTTTTATCGTTTTGCATAGTCAACCCAAGCTAGGTTCATTCATTATTGTTTTTCATTGGCTGCTATGCAATCCAATACGGTTGCCTTCGCTATCCAAAATCCAAGCCACATGGCCTAGAGGTCGATTGGGATCAATCGGTGTGACCGGCAACAGCACTTGCCCGCCCGCCGCTTCCACCCGCAGTAAAACAGTTTGTAATGGCTCGTCATCAACATTGAGATACAGAATACAGCCCTCGCGCTGGCTAGGCACATAGGGAATGTTTTGAGTCAATGTGCCGATCAGGGTGTCACTCTGAATCAATAGCCCTACCATGCTTCCATAGTTGGCACGCTTGTCCAGAATGACCACCTCCGTAGTGAACACTGTGTTGTAAAAACTAACCGCCCGTTCCAGATCGTTGACGGGAATCTCAAACCAGGCTAATCGGACCATTATTTTTCCTTTATATATAATCTGTTACTGACAGATTAAGGATTGGGGGGGGATGTCTTGCTGAATCAGGCGAGTCTAAGCTGATAGATTATTTCGACATTGGTTTAGCCGTATTTTTCATTGCCTAAAGCAGTTGCATAAGGATTGATATACAATTATTATAACCGAACGGCATTTGCAAATGCCAATTGGGTCTATGATTCTAATGACAGAATATTTGATGCTTCCAATTTTATCGGTTGGATAGAAGCTTGAACGAAAGCGTTCATGCCGCACATAACAATTAGCAATGACAGTAGGATGGCTCTTTTGATAAATGTTAATTCTGTCAGCCCTTGGCTGACCGTACAGCGACACTCTACAGAAGCGCATTTGCGCTTATTTTGTTTTCCCTACGCGGGCGGGGGCGCATCAATTTTCAGTGCTTGGTCAAAAGCCCTACCCTCCTCGGTGGAGGTTTGCAGCGTTCAATTGCCGGGTCGAGAAAATCGTCTTGGCGAAATGCCGCTGACCCGCATGCCTGATTTGGTCGAACAGCTTTCTACCGCCTTAGTGCCTTGGCTGGACAAACCCTTTGCCCTATTCGGCCATAGCCTGGGCGCACTCATCGCCTTTGAATGGTTACGATGCCTGCCCCCGCGCTATCAACCGGTTCATTTTTTTTTGTCCGCCTGTCCCGCCCCGGAAACGCCCCGGCCCGCGCCGATGCATAGTTTGCCGGATGGAGAGTTTATTGACGCGCTGCAAAACCGCTATCAGCAGATACCCCAGGCCATATTGCAAGACCCGGAAATGATGGGCTTATTTTTGCCGGTGTTGCGTGCTGATTTTACCCTTTACGAAACCTACACTTACGTTGCGGGCATGCCACTGGCCTGTCCGGTCTGCGCCTTCGGCGGATTGCAAGACCACTTAAGCAATCGGGCCCAACTTACCGCATGGCATCCGTATACAAGTTCTGTTTTTACCCAACGGATGTTCCCCGGAGGGCATTTTTTTCTCAAAACGGCGCAAACGCCGCTTTTGCAGGCAATCGTTCAAACCTTAAATCTGGCAGAGAACCTATGACGGCCGCGTGTACGCAATTGACCCATTTCCCCGCAGCGCACCCATCCGCACCCGCCACCGTCAACGAACGGCCTTTGCTGAATTTGCCGACGGATTTTAGTCGGCCGTCCGTGCTGGGTCAGAACTTGGCGGCCTTGCATTTCACACTACCCGTTGATTTGTCACCGTTACTGGAACAACTCGCCGCCACTGCCGAAACAGACTTATCAACCCTGCTCTTGGCTGCGTTTCAGGTTCTGCTTTATCGCTACACAGGCCATGATGAAATGGCAATGGGCATTGCCCGGTTTGGGCATGATGACGGCCTGGCTTGGGATGTTGTGGACCTTGAGATTGATGGCGACGACACTTGGCCCGCTTGGCTTCGGCAGGTGCGGAAAGCCCTGTCGTCCGCCACACCGTTGCCGCAAGGAGGCAACCCAACAGCCCATGTGCAGACGGCCTTCCTCTGGCAAGTAGGCGATGCCTCAAAGGCCAGCGTACCACCCGCCCACAAAGGCCAGATCGGGCTGGATCATGCATTGGAACTTGCCTTGTTGGTGACCGATGCAGAGGACCAACTAGCACCGGCCTTCCTTTACAGCGCCGATCTGTTTGCCGAGTCGACCATGGTACGCATGGCTGGCCATTTCAGGATGCTATTGGAGGAAATTGCCGCCAATCCGGGGCAGACCTTGGCGGCCCTACCCCTTTTGACTGCGGTCGAGCGTCATCAAATCCTAGTCGAATGGAACGCCACCGCCGCCGACTACCCCAAACACCAGTGCGTCCACCAACTGTTTGAAGAGAGGGTCGAGCGTACACCCGATGCCGTTGCTTTGGTTTTCGAAAACCAACGCCTGACTTACCGGGAACTGAACCAGAAGGCGAACTGTTTGGCGAATTACCTGATTCGACAGGGCATAGGCGCGGATGCCTTGGTGGGTATCTGCGTGGAGCGTTCAATTGAGATGGTGGTGGGGTTGTTGGCGATCTTGAAAGTGGGCGGGGCTTATGTTCCGGTCGATCCCAAGTATCCGCAAGAACGGCTCGCGTTCATCTTGGAAGATGCCGAAACGCACCTGCTGCTGACCCAGGAAAAGTTGCGCCACAACTTGCCGAAGACGGACTGTGCAGTCCTTGCACTGGATACACAATGGGCCGACATCGCTTGCGAGAGCCAAGAAAATCTGCCTTGCACGGTCTCCTCCGACAGCCTGGCTTACATTATCTACACCTCCGGTTCCACAGGCCGGCCCAAGGGGGCGTGCATTACCCATCGGAATGTGGCGCGGTTTGTCAAGAACTCCAACTTCACCCGGTTGGATGCCGGGCAGGTTTTCCTGCAACTATCCCCCATCGCTTTTGACGCGGCAACGCTTGAAATATGGTCGCCCTTGCTCAACGGCGGAAAGCTGGCGATCATGCCGCCGCCGCAGCCCTCTCTGGCCGAGTTGGGCGAGGCGATCCGTCACCACGAGATAACGACGCTGTTCCTGACCACAGGCCTTTTCCACCTTATGGTGGAGGAGCGATTGGAAGACTTGGGGACGGTGCGCCAGTTGCTTACTGGCGGGGACGTGATGTCTTTGGTTCATGCCCAGAAAGTGCTAGGTGATTTGCCCGGATGCCAACTGACCAACCTTTACGGCCCGACCGAAAACACGGTCGTCACTACCTTTTACCCCCTCCCGGCAGACAGCCAACACCGCGCATCGGTGCCTATAGGCCGGCCAATTGCCAACACCCAAGTCTACATCCTAGACCACAATCGCCAGCCCGTGCCCATCGGCGTGGCAGGTGAGTTGTACGCCGGCGGAGACGGTGTCGGGCATGGCTACCACAAACGCCCCGACCTGACTGCACAAAGTTTCATTGACAATCCTTTTGGGGAAGGGCGGCTGTATAAAACCGGCGACTTGGTGCGTTACCTGCCAGACGGTAATATCGAGTTTTTAGGGCGCGTCGATGGCCAAGTCAAAATTCGCGGATTCCGCGTCGAGCCGGGCGAAATCGAGGCGATCATAGTCCAGCAACCCGAAGTTAGTAAAGCCTTAGTCATCGCCCGCGAGGACCAGCCAGGGCAGAAATATTTGGCCGCCTATATTGTACCTGCGAACGGAACAAGCCCGAATCTGGAAACCCTCAGGCAGCGCTTGGCGACGCGCTTGCCGACTTACATGATGCCGACGGCGTGGGCGGTCTTGCCGCATTTGCCGTTGACCGCGCACGGCAAGATCGACCGCAAGGCCCTGCCGGTTCCCGAACCAATCCGCCAAACCGTGCCGTCGGCGCAAACCGGCAATGCCTCGCGGCAAACTGATTTGACGCAACAAATCGCGGCGGCTTGGCGCGAGGTGCTGCGAACCGATATTATCGGCCTGGACGACAACTTCTTTGATGTCGGCGGCACGTCACTGCTGTTGGTGAAGCTCCATAACCGCTTGAGCATTAGCCTGGGCATGACGCTTTCACCCGTGTCTCTGTACCAATATCCCACCATCCAGGCACTGGCTGCCTATTTAAGCCAGCCGGCCAAAGCGGCCCACTATTTCTCGCAGGCGGATAATCTGCCCCTGGCAGATGCCAGCATTGCCATTATTGGCATGAGTTGCCGTTTCCCCGGTGCGAACGATGTTGAAGCGTTTTGGCGGAACCTGTGCGAAGGCGTGGAGAGCATCACCCGCTTTGCCGACGGCGAGGTGTACGCGGCTGACCGGGGTTTGCTGGGCCAGCCTAACTATGTGAAGGCTGGCGCTTTCTTGAACGGTGTCGATTTGTTTGACGCGCATTTTTTTGGCTACAGTGCCAAGGAAGCAGAAATGATGGACCCTCAGCAACGCATCTTGTTGGAATGCGCTTGGGAGGCCTTGGAGCAAGCCGGTTATACACCCGATGCTTACCCTGGACGGGTGGGAATGTATGCGGGGGCGGGACCGAACACCTATTTGCTTAACAATGTCTACCCCGCACACCGCTTTGCCCACGGGCGCGGCTTTTGGCAGCCGATGCATGACCTAGCGCTGACGCTAGGGCATGAAAAAGACTTTTTGCCCACCCGCATCTCCTACAAGCTAAACTTAACCGGTCCCAGCGTCAACGTGCAAACAGCGTGTTCCACCTCGCTGGTGGCCGTCCACATGGCCTGCCAGGCATTGCGCAATGGTGAATGCGACTTAGGACTGGCCGGCGCGGTCTCTATTAGCCTGCCGCAAAACATCGGTTATCTCCATCATGAAGGGATGATCTTTGCCCCCGACGGCCATTGCCGGTCTTTTGATGCCAGTGCCCAAGGCACTGTTTTCGGCGATGGCGCAGGCATGGTGGTGCTCAAATTATTGGACCATGCCTTGGCCGACGGCGACCATATCTATGCCGTCATACGCGGCTCGGCTGTCAATAACGACGGTGCCGCCAAAGTCGGCTACGCCGCGCCCAGTGTGGTCGGACAAAGCAAGGTCATCAGTGCCGCTCTAAGGTCAGCCCAAGTCAGTGCGTCTAGCATAAGTTATGTTGAAGCGCATGGTACCGGCACCGCCGTGGGCGATCCGGTGGAAGTGGAAGCCCTGTCCGGCGCTTATCGGCAAGACACAGCACAAACTGGCTTCTGCGCCATTGGCAGCGTCAAAACCAATTTTGGCCATCTGATGATTGCGGCCGGCATGCCCGGCTTGGTTAAAACCGCATTGTCCCTGCAAAGGGGTTTGCTGCCGCCGAGCTTGCATTATGTCAGGCCGAATCCACGCATCGACTTTGCCAATAGCCCTTTTTATGTGAATACGCAACTGGCCGCCTGGCCGGTCAATGGCACCCCGCGCCGTGCCGGTGTCAGTGCCTTTGGCATGGGTGGAACGAATGCCCATCTGATCTTGGAAGAGGCGCCGATGACCGGGCAAGTCTTGGAAGTGACTTGCGAGCGCGAGTGGTGTGTGTTGGCCATGTCGGCTAAAACCGAGCCAGCGCTGCGCATATTGGCGCAACATTTCGCCGATTACCTCCAGTCATGCCCCGACACAGCTTTGAGCAATGTCTGCTTCACCGCCAACGTTGGACGCAAGCATTTCAACCACCGGCTGGCCTTCGCGTCCCGGTCAGTCGATCAGTTGCGCACCCAACTGTTGGAAGTGGTGGACACACCTGTATTTACACCGCATCCGCACACGCCGAAAATCGCCTTTCTTTTCACCGGCCAGGGTTCGCAGTATGTGGGCATGGGTCGCCAACTCTACGAAACCCAGCCCAGTTTCCGCCAGACGCTTGATCGTTGCGACGAAATCCTCCGTCCGCACTTAGGAGAGTCACTGTTGGGCATCATGTATCCACAGGACCGGGAGGGCGGCGGTCAAGCCTTGATTGACGAGACAGCCTACACCCAGCCAGCGCTGTTCGCCCTAGAATACGCCTTGGCGCAATTATGGCTGAGTTGGGGCATCCAGCCCGCCGCAGTGATGGGGCATAGCGTGGGTGAATGGGTGGCGGCATGCATTGCCGGTGTCTTCAGCTTGGAAGATGGCCTTAAGCTGATTGCTGCCCGCGCTCGCTTGATGCAAGCCCTGCCTCCTGTCGGGGCGATGGCGGCTGTGTTTGCCAATGAGGGACAAATCGTCGAGGTGTTGGCATCTTATCCCGCGAGCGTTGCCATTGCCGCCTTCAACAGCCCGGAGAATATTGTTATTTCCGGCGAGCGGGAAGCACTGCGGGAAATCTGCGACGCACTGGCCGCATCTGGCATCAAAGCCAAAATGTTAACCGTTTCCCATGCCTTCCACTCTCCCTTGATGGAGCCGATGATGGCCGAGTTTGAGGCGGTGGCGCGTAGCGTGAGCTTTGCACCCCCCAAGTTTGCGCTCGTTTCCAATGTTACCGGCGCGTTGGCCGATCAGGAGATCACGACGGCAGCGTACTGGCGCGATCACATCCGCCAGCCAGTGCAATTCGCCGCTAGCATGGTGAATCTGCGCCAGCAAGGCATAGGCGCGTTCGTTGAGGTTGGACCTAAACCAACTTTGCTAAATCTGGCGCAGCAATGTATCGACAGCCCCCTTGCACCGACTGACGTGGACCCAGAAAGCGCCAGTCCGCTTCTGCCTGTTTGGCTACCCAGTCTCCGCCAAGGACATGACGACTGGCAGGTGTTGCTGAACAGTCTGGCAATCTTATATAAATCAGGGGTAAAGGTGGATTGGGCAGGATTTGACCGGGATTATGCGCGGCGGAGAGTGCCGTTGCCGACCTATCCTTTCCAACGCCAGCGCCACTGGATCGAAGCATGCCAGCGAACGGCCAATGCCGTGTTACCCGGCGGCAACCATGAAGAAAACGTGCATCCGCTGTTGGGGCGGCCCTTGCACTTGGCCACCGACGCAGATGATGATTCCCCCTATGCAAAGGAAATGCGGTTTGAAGGGTGTATCAATCCCGCTTGGCCGTCATTGGCCTGGGTCGCCGACCATCGGGTCGGGCAGACGATCTTGATGCCGTTAACGGGCTTTTTAGACATGGCTTGGGCTGCCGGGAATGCTGTCTTCACGGCAAAGGAGCGCGGTGCCGATGATAAATTTACAGTGGCGGATGTGTTCGTCCACCAACCCTTGGCACTTCCCGCCGATACTGCGACCACGGTTCAAACCGTTGTCAAACCAAACGCGCACGGTGGCTACACTTTGCAAGTTTTCAGCCGTGGCCCGCCGCATATCCAATCGGAGCGGTCAATTTGGACACTATGCGTTTCCGCGCAATTGCAGAGTGTGAAAGACACGGCCCCGTCGCCACTGGTTCGAGCCGGGAGCAAACCGGCAGAAAGGATTGATGTGGACGCTTTGCTTGCCCGCTGCCCGCAGCGCATCGCCCCGGCGGATATGTATGCCGCCTATCACATGAACTACGGTCCAACTTTTCAAATCGTCGAGCAGATATGGAAGAACCGCGAGGAAGTGCTGGGGCTTATCCAACTACCGCCTGGCTTGGCTGCCAGCGTGGAGCATTATCATCTGCATCCAGCCTTGCTTGATGCTTGCGGGCATATACTCGCCGTGCTGATGCCGCAAGGGGATTATCTGCCGATGTTGGTGGAACGCTTCCAAATCTTTGCCCGTCCCCCAGCGCGCCTTTGGAGCCACGCACGCCTCCGTCCAGAGGCTGCACAAGGCGGCCTGCTGACTGGCGATGCCTTGCTGTTTGATGAGCAAGGCGAAATCGTGGCTGCATGGACCGGTTTTTCCATGCGCCGTCATCACGGGACATCAGGCATGGGCATCCAAAAACCGTTGCCCGACTGGTTCTACACCGTGGATTGGGAATCCCGGGAATGTGCCGGGTTGCCACACACCAAGGAATGCGAGTGGTTGGTGTTTACCGACCAGACCGGTATCGGCGATGAACTTTCCGACGGGCTTGAACAGCTAGGGCAGCGCGTGGTGGTCGTCCGGCCAGGCCTGCTGTACGAGCAGGTGAATGCCAATGAATATCGCCTGAATCCGTGCGAACCAGAGCATTTCCGGCAACTACTGCGGGATTCGCCGTTGCCACATGTCCACCGGGCTGCACAGCAAAATGTAATCAACTTGTGGAGCTTGGACGATGCCAGCACGGCGCAAAATTTGGAAAGTTCGCTGAGTTACGCCAGTGGCTTGCATCTGGCCCAAGCACTGGCGCAAACCAGCCCTCCCGCCAAGCTATGGTTGGTTACCTGCGGAGCGCAGCCAGTGGGCTATCCGTCCACGCTACAGTTGCAACAATCCGTGACATGGGGATTGGCACAGGTGATACGTCAAGAATATCAAGAGCTTGGCTGCGTGATAGTGGATTTGGACATGCAGGTCGAGCCGTTTGCGGCGGTGCAGCCGTTGTTGCAAGAACTACTGGCATCCGATGTGGAAACACAGATTGCCTATCGCCACGGCATCCGCCATGTCGCCCGCCTGCAACGCTATGAGGCTAGGAGTGGGGCGCGGCTCCAGCCACCATGCCAGCCATTCCGCGTGAGGATGGCGCAGTATGGCTTGTTGGAAAAGCTGCAACTGATCCCGTTGACTCGCCAAGCACCGGGTCCGCACGAAGTGGAGGTCCAAGTTTATGCCGCTGGCCTGAATTTCCGCGATGTATTGAATGTGCTGGGCATGTTGGAAGAGTATTATGCCGAGGCCCTGGGCATTACCGAGGCCAGAGATGTGCCTCTGGGCTTTGAGTGCGCCGGTGTGGTCAGCGCAGTAGGCGGACTAGTCGCGGGTTTGCAAGTGGGTGACGAAGTCATCGCGATGGCTGACGGCAGCTTGGCCAGTTTTGTGACTGTGTCGGCAAATAATGTCGTCCATAAACCCGCACATTTAAATTTTGCTGAGGCTGCGACGATTCCCGTGGCCTTCGCCACGGCTTGGTATGGACTATGTCATTTGGCCCCGCTGAAAGCCGGCGACAGGGTATTGATTCACGCAGCAGCCGGAGGTGTCGGTCAAGCGGCGGTGCAGTTGGCGCGGCGGGCGGGGGCGGAAATCTTCGCTACGGCTAGTCCGTCCAAATGGAGGCATCTTGAAGCAAGCGGTATCGCTCATATCCTGAATTCGCGCACCCTCGATTTTGCCGGCGACATTCAAGCGATGACCCAGGGACAAGGGGTGGATGTCATCCTTAACAGCTTGAATGGCGAGTTCATCGATAAAAACGTATCAATCCTAGCCCAGGGGGGCCGTTTTGTCGAACTGGGCAAGATTGGCGTGTGGACGCACGAACAAATGCGTCGGCAGCGCCCTGATGCAGTGTATTTGCCATTTGACTTCAAAGAGGACTCCGAGGCCGACAATAGCCTGACACTCAGAATTTTGAGTGAATTGATGGCGGCATTTGGGCAGGGCGAGTTGCAACCGCTACCGTACACGGCCTTCCCCATCCAAGACATGGTCGATGCCTTCCGGCTTATGCAACAGGCCAAGCACATTGGCAAAATTGTCATTACTTTGCCGACTCTACCGGCAGATTCGTCTGCTGCCGGTAATGTGATTCGGACCGATGGCAGTTACTTGGTGACGGGAGGACTGGGCGGTTTGGGTTGCCAAGTGGCGCACTGGCTAGCAGCCAGCGGCGCACGGCGGATCGTGCTGACGGGTCGCAAAGGCGCGGCCACGCAAGATGCGCAAACACTGGTCAGTGACTTGACTCAACAAGGCATCGAAGTGGTGGTGGTTAAGGCCGATGTCAGTCGCGCCGATGAGGTCGAAAGCCTGCTGAGGCAGTGTCCACAACCCTTGCGAGGCATTTTCCATGCGGCTGGACTGTTAGATGACGGTGTGCTGGAACAGCAATCGCTCGCCAAATGGGCTAGGGTGATGGGAGCGAAAGCAGCGGGTGCGTGGCATTTGCATCAAATGACGCAAACCATGCCACTTGACCACTTTGTATGTTTTTCTTCGGTGGCCGCGCTGCTAGGCTCGACAGGCCAAGGCAACTATGCCGCCGCCAACGCCTTTTTGGATGCTCTGGCGCACCATCGCCGCGCCTTGGGTTTGCCTGGATTGTCGATCAACTGGGGATCTTGGGCCGAAGTCGGCATGGCCGCCCGCCTCGGCGAGCGCGACCTGCATCGGCTCGCAGGTTACGGCATCCGCTTGATCGCCCCGGAACAAGGCGTGGCAGCGATGGATTTGTTGCTGCGTGACAACGCGACCCAGGCAGCCGTGCTGGCAGTGGACTGGGACAAATGGTTGGCGCAATGGCCCGTGCCCACCCCCTTTTACGCGAAGTTCATACGCGAGTCTACAGGCCTTGGACAAGGTGCGGCAGGGAAGGAACGGAGGGCGGCGCAACCAAACTTCCGCCAGCAGTTGCAAGAGACGGCACCCAGCAAACGCCGTGGCTTCTTGCTTGCCCATATCCAAGAACAGGTAGAGAAGGTGTTGGGGCGTGGTCCAAGCGGCAAAGGACTGGGTTTGCAGCAAGGCTTCTTTGATGCAGGCATGGACTCGCTCACTTCCATCGAACTGCGCAATTATCTGCAAAACAGCCTAGGCTGCGCGTTACCGGCGACACTCGCTTTCAACTATTCGACGATTGCCGCGTTGACTGAACATCTGGCGCACACTGTGTTAGATTTGGATGCAACCGCAAACCAAGAGGAAGCGAGCCAAGCAGACAGCCCCGATGACTGGGCGGCGGCGATTGAGCAACTTTCCGCCGAAGAAGCGGAAGACTTGTTGCTGGCCGAACTGGATAAGGTGGATTTTTAACATGAACACTCATCAAACACATGATGATAGTGCGACTAAGCGTGCCTTATTGGCCATCAAACAATTGCAGGCCAAGCTCGGGGTGCTTGAACAGGCTCGCAGCGAACCGATCGCCATCATTGGCATGTCTTGCCGTTTCCCTGGCGGCGGCAACGATCCCGAGCTGTTCTGGTCATCCTTGCGTGACGGTGTCGATGCCACCGTGGACATACCTAAGGAGCGCTGGGATTGTGATGTTTACCACGATCCCGACCCAGAAGCTGCCGGCTGCATGTATGTGCGCAGGGCCAGCCTGATCGACCGGGTCGACGGCTTTGATGCCGACTTCTTTGGCATTTCTCCGCGCGAAGCCGAGATGCTCGATCCACAGCAGCGTTTGCTGTTAGAAGTGAGTTGGGAGGCCATCGAACGGGCTGCCATTTCCCCGCTGCTATTGCACAACAGCCAAACTGGAATCTTCATCGGGTCTGAGCATCACGATTATTTACACGAGGCTTTTTATCCGCTATCCGAGGCGAACGTCTACACCGGCACTGGCAACATGCCGAGCATGGACTCGGGACGCTTGGCTTATTTCCTTGGCACTCAAGGCCCGACACTCACCGTCGATACCGCTTGCTCGGCCTCCCTTGTCGCTTTGCACCTGGCAGTGCAAAGCCTGCGTGTGGCAGAATGTGAATTGGCCTTGGTGGGTGGAGCCAACCTAATTTTAGTACCCCACATGAGCATCATCGGTTCACGGGCCCGTGCGTTGGCACCTGACGGGCGCAGCAAAGCGTTTGCCGCCGCCGCCGACGGCTATGGTCGCGGCGAGGGCTGCGGAGTGCTGGTGTTGAAACGGCTGGCGGACGCCGTCAACAACCATGACCAGATTCTGGCGGTCATTCGCGGTTCCGCCGTGAACCATGACGGGCGCAGTAGCGGCCTGACGGTTCCTAACGGCGTGAGCCAACAAAAATTGATCCGCCAAGCCTTGGCCAACGGCAAATTAACCCCTGGCGAAATTGGCTATATCGAAGCCCATGGCACGGGCACTGTGTTAGGCGACCCGATTGAGGTGGATGCGTTACATGCGGTTTTTGGCGAACGTACGGAACCTCTGGTGTTAGGCTCGGTGAAAACCAATATTGGCCATTTGGAGGCTGCAGCCGGCGTGGCCGGTGTGATCAAAACCGTATTGGCACTTCAACACGCACAGATACCGCCGCATCTGCATTTTACGGAGCCAAACCCCCATGTCGCCTGGGATCAATTGTCGATGGTCGTGCCGACAACGCTCCGCCCATGGCCACGCCTAAAGAAACGCATCGCGGGCATCAGTTCGTTCAGCCTCAGCGGGACGAACGCGCATGTCATCATCGAGGAAGCCCCTGCCATGCCAGCCCGGCCAGCCGCGATTGAACCTCCGCTGTATCTGTTGACATTGAGTGCCAAAACCGAGACGGCTTTGCGGGCACTCGCGCAACATTACGCAGAGTGTTTGGACAAGCGGCAACAGACCGCCGCCGACAGGGGGGATGGCTGGTGTTTGGGGGATATTTGCTTTACCACCCATCAGGGTCGCGCCCACTTTGCTCACCGTCTTGGCGTGGCCGCCGCCACGCTGGGGCAGGCGCAGGCCAGATTGGAGGCATTCGTCCGTGGTGAAATGCCTTTAGGCATCGTCCAAGGGGATGTGTCCGCTCCCACGCCGCCCAAAATTGCCTTTTTGTTTACCGGGCAGGGATCGCAGTATGTGGGCATGGGCAAGCGCTTGTATGAAACACAGCCGATCTTCCGGCAAGCGCTGGATCGTTGCGGAGAACTATTGGCGCCGCTGCTGGGCCAGTCTCTAACGGCGTTGATGTTCGGCGAAGGCCAAGGCGAAACCGCACTTGAGGAAACTTGCCATACCCAGCCCGCGCTGTTTGCGTTGGAATACGCCCTCGCCCAAGTGTGGCTGAGTTGGGGCATCCGGCCCGATGTGATGATAGGCCATAGCGTGGGTGAATACGTGGCCGCTTGCCTGGCCGGGATCTTCAGCTTGGATGACGGCATCAAGCTTATCGCAGCCCGCGGGCGTTTGATGCAGGCCCTGCCTAGGGACGGCGCAATGGTGGCCGTGGGGGCAGACGAGCAACGCGTGGCGGCGGCCGTCGCCCCTTTCCTTGGCGAAGTGGCGATTGCCGCCGTCAACGGCCCACAAAACACCGTCATTTCCGGCAAGGCCGGGCGCATCCAAGCCATAGCCGCTGATTTTCAGTCCTCCGGTTTCAAAGCCACCCTGCTCGCGGTGTCCCACGCCTTCCATTCCCCGCTAATGGAGCCTATGCTGGAAGAGTTTGCCGAGGTGGCACGAACGGTACACTATGCACCGCCGCAAATTGAACTGATCTCGAATCTGACCGGGGAACCGGCATCTGACGATATCGCCACCCCCGGTTATTGGTGTCGCCATATCCGCGAGCCAGTGCGCTTTGCCGCAGGCATGCAAACCCTCAGACGGCAAGGTTGTGCCGTTTTCATCGAGACCGGCCCCAAGCCGGTGTTATTGGGCATGGGGCGGCAGTGTCTGGAGCCCGGTGTTCCCAGCGAAAATCCCTTACTCTGGTTGCCTAGCCTGAACAAGGCTCAGGACGACTGGCAAACTATGTTCGGCGCACTGGCACACCTCTATGCCCACGGCGTGGCGATTGACTGGGCGCGGGTCGATGCAGGCCAAGATTATCGCAGGGTAATCTTGCCGACTTATCCCTTCCAGCGTCGCAGCCATTGGATCAAGCGGCATGCCCAAGGCTACAAGGAGTCCAATACCGGCGAACTGCATACGCCGCTAATCGGCCTGCTGCACAAAGGCGATACCCAGCAACTAACCGCGCTGCTGCGACACAGCGGCCAGTTTTCCGAGCAACAGCACACTCTGTTGCCGCAACTTGCGGAGGCGCTCATCCGGCAACAGCAGCGTCATGTCGCCGAACAGTCCGGGATGGGGTCGCAGGACATGGCCGAGCGGGTTTATGAGGTCGAATGGCGGGTGATGCAACGCCAAGAGCGTTCACTTCCCCTATTACCCTCCGGGGCTTGGTTGATCTTGGCTGACCCCACTGGCGTGGGGGCGGCACTGGCCACATTACTGCGCGAACAAAGACAGGATTGCCACCTGGCTTATGCCGGCGAAAACTGGAACCAACAAAACGGAGTGTGGATATTAAACCCGGCCAAGCCTGACGATTTTCAGCGTTTGCTGGCGGAGATTGCGCTAGTCGGGCCTTTGCAGGGGGTGATCCACCTGTGGAGTTTGGATGCTGCTACAGCCGATGCCTTGACGGATTCCGAGTTGCAGGCCGCACAATGCCTAGTGTGCGCCAGCACCTTGCATTTGCTGCAAGCTCTACGGCAACGGATGCTGCAACCGCGTTTGTGGTTTGCCACACGAGGTGCCGTGGCCGTGGTAAACGCCGCCACGGGTGTTGCGCAAAGCTCATTATGGGGACTGGCACGGGTCGTCGCGCTAGAAACACCGCAACTATGGGGCGGGATTTTAGACTTGGACCCAGAAACTGCCTTTGCCGACGCAGAATCCTGCATGGATGCCGCCGGTATCTTGCTGACGGAATTGTGGGATGCCCAAGGCGAGGACCAATTGGCCTTCCGCGCCGGACAACGGTATGTCGCCCGTCTGGTTCACAGTACCGTCGATTTTGCCTTACCGCAAGCGCAAGCCGTTTGCGCCGACGCGACTTACTTGATCACGGGCGGCTTGGGCGCACTCGGCTTGCAAGTGGCTGAGTGGCTTATTGGCCAGGGTGCCAGGCATCTCGTACTCACAGGCCGCAGCGGATTGGAAGGCAGGCGGGAAGTGATCGAGCCATTGCTGCGCGATGCCGATATCCAAGTCCGCAAGGCCGACATGGCCAACGCGGAGGATGTCGGGATGCTGTTGGAGGAAATCAACGCGACAATGCCGCCTCTGCGCGGAATAATCCATGCCGCGGGGGTGCTTGACGATGGCATTTTGCTGCAACAAACGTGGGCGCAATTTCAGAGGGTGATGGCGCCTAAAGTCGCGGGCAGTTGGAACCTGTATAGGCAAACTTGTTTACTTGCACTCGATTTCTTCGTGCTGTTCTCCTCCGGTGCCTCGCTGCTAGGCTCTGCAGGCCAAGGCAGCTACGCCGCCGCCAATGCTTTCATGGATGGGTTGGCAGCCTACGGACGCAGGCAAGGCGTGCCTGCGGTCAGCATCTGCTGGGGTTCCTGGGCAAATTCCGGCATGGGTGTGCGGGGGAACTCACAGGGCGAGCGTTTGCTAGAACCGGTCATGGGAATGCGTATCTTGCAAAGAGTGCTGTCCGCCTTGGCGACACGCTCGATAGCCGCTTGCGTCGGTGTCATCGACATGGATTGGCCGGCATTTGCCGACGCTTTGCAAACCTCGTCACCGTTTCTATCCATGTTGGTGCAAGCACCCACGGCTGCGCCACTGAGTTTCATGCCTCGACTGCGCGATGCGCCACCCCATGAACGCATCGATTTGCTACGTAACCACCTTAAAATCGAAGTGGCTAGGGTGTTGGGCGCACAAGAGTTGCCGGCAGCACGCCGTGGATTCTTCGACATGGGGATGGATTCGTTGATGGCATTGCAGCTAAGCAACCGCCTGCAATCCTCTTTGGGCATCGTGCTTCCTTCCACCCTGGTGTTTGAATACCCCAGCGTGGAAGCGCTGACCGATTATTTGCTTGAACAAATGCCGGCTTTCGACGAACTGCCGACTCCGGGCATCCAAGCTGTTGCTGCTGCCAGTGGGCGCGACGACGAGCTTGCCGCCATTCGACAGATGTCGGAAGCCGAGTTGGAAGCCTTGATCGACCAAGAAATTGCGGAATTTACCGGAGCGTCCCAATGAATGAGGGGCTTAGGCAGACCACTGAACTTAACGCGCTGCAACGGGCGACAATGGCATTAAAGCAAATGCGGGCCAAGCTTGATTCCTTGGAACTGGCCAGAACCGGCCCCATCGCCATTATTGGCATGGCCTGCCGCTTTCCCGGAGGCAGTGACACGCCTGAGGCGTTTTGGCAAAATTTGCGCGACGGTGTGGACGCGGTGGCTGATATTCCGCCCGACCGCTGGAATCTGGATGAATTTTACGATCCAGAACCTGGCGCACCGGGCAAGATGTACACTCGGCAAGGCGCTTTTTTGTCCCAAGTGGATCAATTCGACCCCCTGTTTTTTGGGATTTCGCCGCGCGAAGCCATGAGTTTGGACCCGCAGCAGCGTTTGTTGCTGGAGGTGGGCTGGGAGGCCTTGGAACGCGCCGGCTATGCGCCCCCGCACACACCATTGCAGACCGGCGTCTTCATTGGCGTGACTGAAAACGATTACGCCAATCTGCCCTTGCCACCCTGCACTCCACTCGACGCCTACGAAGGCACAGGCAACGATCTATGCTTCGCTTCCGGGCGTCTCTCTTACATCTTCGGCATCCAAGGTCCCAATGTCGCGCTGGACACCGCCTGCTCATCTTCCTTGGTGGCCGTGCATCTAGCCGTGCAAAGCCTGCGCAACGATGAGTGCGAGATGGCGCTAGTCGGCGGCGCACAGGTCAATTTGTCGCCCGAGACCATGGTTATGCTAGCCAAATCACAGGCGCTTGCCGCCGACGGGCGCTGCAAGAGCTTTGACGCAAAGGCCGACGGGTATGGCCGGGGCGAAGGCTGCGGCATGGTGGTGCTGAAACGCCTCGCCAAGGCCGTCGCCGACGGCGATAACATTGTCGCTGTTATCCGCGGTTCAGCCATCAACCACGACGGTCCCAGCAGCGGTTTGACGGTTCCCAACAAATTGGCCCAAGAGTCGCTGTTGCGCCAGGCACTGAAAAGCGCCCAGGCGCTGCCCGGCGAGGTCGCTTACATTGAGGCACACGGCACTGGCACGGCGTTGGGCGACCCGATTGAACTGCGCGCCTTGCAGAGCATATACGGAGAGGGGCGGGAGCAGCCGTTGTGGGTGGGTTCGGTGAAGACCAACATCGGCCATTTGGAGGCATCTGCGGGTATGGCCGGACTCATTAAAACCGTGCTGGCCCTGCAACATCGGGAAATTCCGCCGCACCTGCATTTTCACCAACCGAATCCGCACTTGGACTGGGCCCGGCTCGCACTTGCCGTTCCCACCACGCCTACGACCTGGCCAGCGGAAAAATCCTTGGCTGGCATCAGCGCGTTCGGCCTGAGCGGGACGAACGCCCACGTCATCCTGGAAGCCGCACACGTTGAGAATGCACAGGGTGTGCAGGCGGCGAGCGGGGGCGGGGATGTCCATCTGCTTGCCTTAAGTGCCAAAACAGCCAAAGCTTTAGCTGATTTAGCCCAACGCTACGCCGATTATCTGCACGGTCCGGACGCGGCGCGTCTGGCCGATGTATGCTTCACCGCTAACACTGGTCGCGCCCATTTTGCGCACCGCTTAAGCGTAGTCGCCCAGTCAAATGCCGAATTGGCTGCGAATTTGGCCCAATTTAACGTCGGCGTCCCGAGTTCGGTTTGCGCCGGACAGTCCCAACTCGACGAACCGCCAAAAATCGCCTTCCTGTTCACAGGGCAAGGCGCACAGTATGTCAACATGGGGCATCGTCTTTATCAGACACAACCGGTGTTCCGGGAAACGCTGGACCGTTGCGGTCAAATTCTTCTTCCCTGTCTTGAACGGCCTTTGCTAGAAGCGCTGTTCGGCGACGACGAGGGTAAGGTGGGGAAGCAAGCACTGCTCGACCAGACGGCCTATACACAACCCGCCTTGTTCGCGTTGGAATACGCGCTGGCCGAACTATGGCGCTCATGGGGCATCCAGCCGACGGCGGTTATGGGTCACAGCGTAGGCGAATATGTGGCGGCCTGCGTGGCCGGCGTATTCAGTTTGGAGGATGGCTTACGCTTGATAGCGGCGCGAGGCCGATTGATGGGTGCTTTGCCGCAAAATGGTGGGATGGTCGCAGTTCAGGCAGAGCCGTCGCAAGTCGCTGCCCTGCTGCATAATGACGGGGAAAGGCTGGCGTTTGCCGCTATTAACGGACCTCATAGCGTGGTCGTCTCGGGAGAGCAGCCCGCACTAGAGGTGCTCGTCGCAAAATTGCATGCGGCAGGCATTAAAACTAAAGCCTTGGCAGTGTCCCATGCGTTCCATTCACACTTGATGGAGCCGATGCTGGCCGAATTCGAACAGATAGCCGGACAAATCGTCTACCGGCGACCGCGCTTGAACCTGATTTCCAATCTAACCGGCCAGACTGCCACCGATGCGGTCAGTACCCCTGCGTATTGGCGCCAACAGGTGCGCCAACCCGTGCAGTTTGCCGTCGGTATGGAGAGCCTGCGCAAGAAGGGCTATGCAATCTTTGTTGAAATCGGACCGCACCCAGTATTGCTTGGCATGGGGCGGCAGTGCCTAGAATACGGTGCCGTTGCAGATGCCGGCGGGTCATCTTTCCCCAGACTCTGGTTGCCCAGTCTGCGGCAGGGTCAAGACGAACTTAAACAAATCTTCGCCAGCCTAGGGGAATTGTATGTTCAAGGCATCGCCGTCGACTGGACCGGGTTTGCGCATTCCCAAGCCAGACAGCAGAGAACGGTACTGCCTACCTACCCCTTCCAACGCCAGCGCTACTGGAACCGTCTACGACCCTCATTTCACACCCAAGGCCAAAGGGCCGCGCAGCAGGAAAAACTGCCTTGGCAAGAGTGGCTGTATAAGCTGGATTGGCAACTCAGAGACGCTGCTGCCGAGCGCACGATCCAATCAGGACGTTGTTGGGTCTTGTTGGCCGATGGCGAGGGCTTGGCCGAAAAAACTGCCGCTTTGCTGGCTGCACAGAGCCAATCCGCGCTTTGTATCCCACCCGGACAGTTCGCCGGCGCCACGCCGCAGGTGTTTAGCCGATTGCTGCGCGAGAGCAGGGAGCGGTTGGCGGGGTTGGATCTGGGGATTGTCTACTTTAACGGCGCTGGCCCGCAGATCAACACCGAGATGTCCATACAGGTATCAGCGCATTGCCACCCGATTTTGCACCTGATCCAGGCCATCGCCACGCTGGGAGTCAACACCCGCTTGTGGTTGGTCACGCATGGCACCCAATCCGTCATTGCCGGTGAACGGACGAACGTCGTCCAAGTTCCACTGTGGGGGCTAGCCCGCACGATTGTTTTGGAACAACCGGAAGTACATTGCACCTGCATAGATTTAGAGGGGGGGGGCAGGCAACAAGCTAAGGACGAGGATGCGGAAGCCGTTTTACACGAACTCATGGCGACTGATGGCGAAAATCAGGTCGCTTGGCGGACGGGTCAGCGCTACGCGGTGCGGCTAGTACCATTGGAAGACCCGCAGGGGCCGGCATTGCCATTAAAACTGAGTGGCGATGGCAACTATCTGATCACTGGTGGCTTAGGCGGCTTGGGGTTAACCATCGCGCACCGATTAATAGAAATGGGTGCCCGCCACCTCAGTTTGCTTGGACGCAGCGGCATCGCGTCCCCATCCATCCAGCAGGCGGTGGAAGCGTTGGAACGGGCAGGTGCACAAGTGAGTGTGTTCAAGGTCGATGTGGCCGATGCATCGGAATTGACCAAGGCCTTGGGGCAATGCCGGACGATTGCGCCATTGCGCGGGGTAGTCCATGCCGCCGGCATACTGGATGACGGCATTTTGCTGCAGCAATCGGCAGCACGTTTTGACCGGGTGATGGCCGCCAAAGTGCAAGGCGCTTGGCACTTGCACACCCTGACCCAAGATTGCGACCTCGACTTTTTCGTTTGCTTCTCGTCCTTGGCATCGCTCGTCGGCTCGGCAGGCCAGGGCAACTACGCCGCCGCCAATTCTTTTCTGGACGGGCTGGCGCAGCATCGCCTGGCACTTGGCTTGCCCGCCCTCAGCATCAACTGGGGACCATGGGCCGAGGTGGGCATGGCGGTGCAGGCCGGACAAAAAGTAGAGGGCAACAGCGAAGGTGTGCGGTTCATCGGTGCGCGACAGGGTGCCGAGGTGTTTGCCTATTTGGTCAACCGGCCAGGGCAAGCCCAAGTCGGTGTGCTGCCGGTGGATTGGGCAACCTTCCGCATTGCCGGTTTGCCAGTCTTTACCCAAGCGCGTCCAGACTGGCTGCAGACCCAAGCGGTAGCCAGTCCGGCTGAGGCGTTGCTACCCCGATTGTGTACCTTGGCGAAAAATGAAGCACACCAAGTGTTGGTTGGTGAGGTGGGGCAACAGGTGACCGCTGTGCTAGGGTTAAGCCCAAGCCAGATGCCAGCCCCCGGCCAGCGCTTGTTTGAGGCGGGCATTGATTCGCTGATGGCGATGGAACTGCGCAGCCGCTTGCAAACACTGACGGGGCGCCCCCTGCCCGCCACACTCGTGTTCGACTATCCTTCAATCGGGCAACTCGCCGATTATGTGTGGGATGAGGTGCTAGGGATGCAAGCGCAAGAAGGCAAGATCGAGGGCATTCAACAAGAAGCCAACCTGGACGGGCTGTCGGACGAAGAATTAGAAGCGCAATTGATGCTGAAAATTGCGGCATTATAGTCAAGCAACAGGAAATCGCGGCAGAAATCATCGTGAAAGAATTTAACGACAAAGTAGCTGTTATAACCGGTGCCGCCAGCGGTATTGGCCGCGCAATCGCGGAACGTTGCATCGGGGAAGGAATGAAGGTGGTGCTAGCCGATATCGAGGGGGATGCCCTAGCCGCCACGGCAAAAGACCTGCTGGCGCAGAGTGGCAGCGTCAAGGCCTTGCCTGTGGATGTTTCCAAAGCTGATGAAGTTGAGAGATTGGCGCGGGCAACATTGGATACCTTCGGCGCAGTCCATTTGCTGTTCAATAATGCGGGCGTGGCCGGGCAGGGTGCTGGCGGTGTCGTTTGGCGCAGCAAACGGGAAGATTGGGAATGGGTGCTGGGTGTCAATCTGTGGGGGGTCGTCCACGGATTGCGCAGTTTTGTGCCGATCATGCTGGCCCAGGACGAGGAGTGCCACATCGTCAATACCGCATCGATGGGCGGGGTCGTCGGATATGAGCCGAGTGCGGCTTATCATGCATCAAAACATGCGGTGGTGGCGCTCTCTGAAAACCTGCATCATTCCTTGGCGCGCCAACAGGCAAAGATCAAAGCGTCGGTTTTATGCCCCGGATGGGTAAGCAGCCGCGTCATGGATGCCGAACGCAACCGACCTTCCGGGCTTAAAGTGGATCGTAATATCCCGCCGTTAGCCCAAGCCGCATTGGCAGAACAGCGCCGCCAACTTGAAGCCGGGATGCCGCCAGAGCAAGTGGCGGGTTGCGTCTTTGCCGCGATCCGTAGCGGGAAATTTTACATTTTCACCCATCCCGAACAGAAATTTCTGATTCGCCAGCGTATGGAAGAAATGCTGGACGAACGGAATCCGACCTTCCCCGAAGAGGTGGAAGCGGCCTCAAACTCTGCTGAAAATACTGATCTGGAATCCATAGTCACGCACCGCCGATTTAGTGAATCACGGGCGGTTCATATAGCCTGCGAATGAATCGACCATGAACGACACTAACCTCCAGTCTTCTTCTCAACGCACTGCGCTTTTGCAGGCTTACCGCGCCATAGAAAAACTTGAATCCAAACTTCGGGAGGCTCAGCAACACCAGGCAGAGCCGATCGCCATCGTCGGGATGGGCTGCCGTTTTCCCGGTGCCGACAATCCAGAGCAATTCTGGCAGATGCTATGCGCGGGTGTCGATGCCTCTCGCGAACATCCTGCCGATCGCTGGGACATGGAGCCCTACTACAATCCCACGCCAGGGTTGCCGGGCAAGATCTATGTCAAGCGGGGTTCCTATGTCGACAATGTGGATCTATTTGATGCCGGTTTTTTCAGCATCACTTCGCATGAGGCGGATAGCATGGATCCCCAGCAGCGATTGCTGCTGGAAACCAGTTGGGAGGCATTGGAGGATGCCAACATCCCCGCCGACCGGCTGCGTCAATCACGCACAGGGGTCTACGTTGGCATGTCCAACGCCGACTATGCCATCTTAGCCACAGACCAGATTGGCCTTGACCAATATGTCGGATTGGGCGTGGATGCCAGCGCACTTGCCGGACGCCTTTCTTATCTGTTGGGCCTGCAAGGGCCCAGCATGACGATCGCCACCGTCTGTTCTTCCTCTCTGGTGGCGATACACTTGGCCTGCCAAGCACTTAATGCCAAAGAATGCGATTTGGCGTTGGTCGGCGGTGTCCATCTAAACTTGACCCCCCATTCCACAATGTATGTCAGTCTGGTGCAAGCGGTGTCACCCGATGGCCGCTGCAAAACCTTTGATGCCAAGGCCGACGGCTATGGTCGCGGGGAAGGTTGCGGCATGGTCGTGCTCAAACGCCTCAGCCAAGCCAAGGCTGACGCGGATTTGATTTACGCCGTGATTCGCGGCTCAGCGGTAAACCACGACGGACCCAGCGGCGGTTTGACCGTACCCAGCGGTCCGGCACAAGAGGCCGTTCTGCGCCAAGCCTTGGCTGCGGCGCAGGTGGCTCCGGGTACTATTCAATATGTCGAAGCACACGGCACTGGAACACCCCTCGGCGACCCGATTGAAGTGCGCGCCTTAGGCCGTGTGCTGGGGCAGGGGCGTGCGTCCGACAGACCCTTGATCCTCGGCTCGGTAAAAACCAACATTGGTCATTTGGAAGCGGCATCCGGTGTGGCGGGATTGATGAAAGTGGCGCTAGGTTTGCACAATGGCATGATCCCACCGCACTTGCATTTTCAACAACCCAGCCAGCATATCGACTGGGCCAACTTGCCAGTCACCGTGCCGACCTCCTGCACACCTTGGCTGTCGGGTCCGCGTTTAGCCGGTGTGAGTTCTTTTGGCATGACGGGCACCAATGCCCATGTGGTGTTGGGTGAAGTGCCGACAGGGGTGGACGAAGGCGGACCGCCGGATCAGAGCGAGGAGCCGCATTTCCTTGCGTTAAGCGCCAAAACGCCTGCCGCACTGCAAGAATTGGCGCAGCGCTATGCGAGCTATTTGACCGCGCATCCTAACCCGTCCTTGGCCGATGTGTGCTTCACCGCCAACACCGGCCGCGTCCATCATGCGCACCGCCTAGGCGCGGTGGCACTATCGGCGCAATCAATGGCGCAAAAACTGGCTGCTTTTTCCATCGGCGCAGCCGAGGTTGTGGCCAGTGGTCAGAAATCCCAATGGAACACACAGCCGCTTGCGTTTTTGTTTACTGGGCAGGGATCGCAATATGCGGACATGGGGCGCCGTCTGTACGAGACGCAGCCCGTCTTCCGACAAGCGCTCGACCGTTGCGGCGAGATATTGGAACCGCTGCTAGGTCAGCCTTTGCTAAAGGTGGTTTTCGGCGAGGGCAGGGATAGTAGCGTCCTCGTAGAAACCTTTTACGCACAACCCGCACTCTTTGCTTTGCAATATGCTTTAGCCCAGGTGTGGCTGAGTTGGGGCATTCAACCTGAAATAATGATGGGTCATAGCGTGGGTGAGTATGCAGCGGCTTGCCTTGCTGATGTGTTCAGCTTGGAAGATGGCCTTAAACTCATCGCCTCGCGTGGCCGTTTGATGCAAGCGTTGCCGCAGGGCGGTATGATGGCGGCCGTGGCTGCTGACGAACAACGTGTGGTGGCAGCCATCGCTCCCTTCCTCGGCGAAGTGGCGATTGCGGCAGTCAATGGCCCACAAAATATTGTCATTTCTGGTAATGCCGCCCGTGTGCAGGCACTGTCCGCCGATTTTGAAGCAGTCGGCATCAAAACCACCCGACTCGCGGTGTCCCATGCCTTCCATTCGCCCTTGATGGAACCCATGCTCGCCGAATTTGCCGAGATGGCGCTTAGCCTAAAATATGCCGTCCCCAACCGTAAAATCATCTCAAACCTTACGGGTCAGCTCGCCGGTGCAGAAATCGCCACGCCGGGTTATTGGGTGAACCATGTGCGCCAACCCGTGTTGTTTGCCGCTGGTATGCATAGCTTAAACCAGCAAAATATCGCCATCTTCGTGGAGATTGGCCCGAAACCGACCTTGCTGGGCATGGGTCGCCAATGTCTGGAAAATGAAGTCAAATCCACCCTCTGGTTGCCTAGCCTGCGCCAAGGACAGGACGATGGGCAGGTGTTACTCAATAGCCTGTCCGAACTCTATGTCCGGGGGGCTGACATCAACTGGACAGGTTTTGCACAGGCGGCAGAAACCAATCAGCAGCGGCACAAGCTACGCTTGCCCACCTATCCCTTCCAGCATCGACGTTACTGGTTGCCACCCTTAACAGGCCAAATTCGTCCACAGGCAGGCTTCGCGCCCTTGCGTCCGCTGATTGATCGCATGGTGCGCTCACCGCTGTTGGCCGAAACCCTATTTGAGACGGAACTCAGCCTGCATACCCACCCCTTCTTAGCCGATCACCAGATACGCGGTCAAATCGTCATCCCGGCCGCCGGTCATTTGGCCTTAGTGTTGAGCGCCATTGAACTGGCTTTTGACGCTACGGCTTGCCACTTGGAGGATGTGGTATTTTCCGAGGCGCTGGTCATGCCCATACCAGCGTCCGGCGGGGCGGAGACGGTGCAAACGGCCCTTAGGGTACAACTGGTCTTCCGCCCGGAAGAAGACACCCAGGGGCAGCGGGCATTCTCGTTCAAACTCATCAGCTTGCCAACAGTGGCCGAGATGGGGGAGGTGCGGTCAATGACCGTCCATGCCACGGGCTGCGTTGTGTTGCCGTCCCGCCCGCCAGCGCAGCAGCAATACTCGGTGCAAGACTGGCGGGCCGCTTGCCCCAACCCCATTTCGGGTGAGGATGTTTATGCTCAAGTTGAACATAGCGGTTCGCACTGGGGTCCCGCCTTCCGCTGGCTAGAAACGGCGTGGTGGAGCGAGCACGGGCAAACCCTAGGCCAATTGCACAAGCCGGTCAATTTGTCCGACACCGACGGCTACCTGCTCTATCCCGGCCTGCTGGATTCCTGTTTCCAACTTGTTGGAATCCGGCCTGCGGACACCACGACATCGCAACGCACCTTTGTGCCGTTTGCCGTCAGCCGCTTTTCATTCCATCGGAAGCCTGGGGATGGCACGCTATGGTGCCATGCCGAGCCCGCCGGTGCGCAACGCTGGAATTTGGCTTTGGTGGATGAGACCGGGGGCATGGTTGCCGAACTGTCGGGCTATGAAATTGTTGAAGCCTCTTCCGCCGCCTTTGCCAACCCTGCGGCCTGGAGGGATTGGCTATATGAAATCGACTGGCTACCGTCGGCGCATCACTCCAGGGCCGAGGCGGGCACAAGCGGGATTTGGCTGATTTTTGCCGATGACGATGGCGTAGGTGCGCGACTAGCGGAACGACTGGAGGGGCAGGGACAATCTTGCATCACCATCGAAGCCGGTCAGTCGTATCAACGCGCTGCCGATCCGGGTGCAGCCAGCCGAGTGACACTGAACCCCGCCGAACCCGGTGATTTCAAGCGTCTGCTGCGTGAAACCAAGGCCGTTGGTCGTTTACCTTGCCGCGGTATCGTCTATCTGTGGGGGGTCGGACAGACCCTGGCAAAAGACGCCCGTTGGGGCGAAGTTCCAAAACAAGCCATCCACCACTGCCAAGTGTTCGTATCCTTGGCGCAGGCATTGGCGGAATCCACCCCCCCACCCCGGCTATGGTTAGTAACGCGCGGAACGCAAGCAGTCGCCGGGGTTGGGCTGAACGCCCCGGTCGCGGCAAGCTTGTGGGGCTTGGGCCGGACGCTAGCGCTGGAGCATCCAGAATTGAACTGCACCTGCATTGATTTGGATCCCGTGCCTGCTTTGGCGATGGAAGAGGCAGACCAGTTGTTGTCTGAACTACAGCAGTACCCTGGGGAAACACACATCGCGTTTCGCCAGGGAAGCCGTTACATGGCCCGCCTTGCCCGCCACGTCGCCAAACCACCAAGCCCTTTTCTGCTAGATAGCGAGGGCAGCTATCTGATTACTGGCGGTCTCGGTGGCTTGGGCCTGCATCTAGCCGGCTGGCTGGCCGGACAAGGCGCACGCCAGATGATATTGGTCGGGCGTAAACCGGCATCCGCCAATGCATTGGCCGCCATTGAACAACTGACCCGACAAGGCATCAACGTGCAGGTGATGCAAGCCGATGTGAGCCGGGCCGACGATGTGGCCCGCGTACTGGCGGCCTGCCACCAACCCCTGCGCGGTGTCATCCACGCAGCAGGTGTCATCCACGACGGGGTGTTGGCACAGCAGACGCCTAGCCAGCTTGCGCAAGTAATGGCCCCAAAAGTGCTTGGTGCCTGGCATTTGCATCATCTTACCCAGGGCTGTCCGCTGCAATTCATGGTTTATTTCTCGTCGATGGCTTCGCTGCTGGGGGGGCTAGGACAAGGCAGCTACGCTGGCGCAAACACATTCATGGACGCTTTGGCCCATTATCGCCGAGGCTTGGGGTTGCCAAGCCTGAGCATCAATTGGGGTTCTTGGGCCGACGTGGGGATGGCGGCGCGCCTGAGCGAGCAACATCGCGCTCGCTTGCAGGAGCAAGGAGAAAGCTTGATCTCGCCCGGAGCCGGTTTGGAGATCCTTGCCTATTTGCTCGGCCAGGACCTGGCGCAATTGGGTGTCATGGATATCAACTGGACGCGGCTGCTCGCACAGTTTTCTCCCGATGGCCCTCCCGCGCTGTTGGAGAATTTTGCGCGACGGCAAGCCCCGTCCGCCCCCTCCCGGCAGCCATTGCCCCAGCACAAGGCGATGGAGGTGATGGAGCCGGCGGCGCGGCACGACTATCTGGTGACGCATTTGCGGGAGCTGGCGGCGCGCAGCCTAGGCCGACCTAGCGCCGAGATGGACATGCTGACAGCGCTCAATCTTCTTGGCTTGGATTCGTTGATGGCGATTGATATCCGTACCCAAGTCAAGCAGGCTTTCGCCGTTGACCTACCGATTGCGAGATTGCTCGAAGGTATCAGCGTCATGGACTTAGCCTCACTGATCGACCAGGAACTCGGCCTGAAGGTTACTCTGGCCGCAGCACCATCCCCGGCTGGGATGGTTAATTCCCCTGAGGCAGAATTAGTCGAGGGCGAATTGTGAACGACATCGAAAACATCTTGCTAGATATCGCCATCCAAGGCGTGACACTGTGGGCGGAAAACGGTAAATTACGCTATCGTGGGCCGAAAGCTGTGATGAACCCCGTCCGGCTTGCACAGCTTCAAGCACACAAACCGGCGCTGTTAGAGTTCCTAGCCGACGAGGGGCGTTACCTGCCGCTTGCCCACGGCCAGCAAGCACTGTGGTTCATCCAGCAAAGCGATCCGATGAACACGGCTTATAACATCCCCGTCCCGTTGCGCATCCGTGCTGAGGCACTGGATGTCGCGAGGTTGAAACAGAGCTTGCAGGCATTGGTTGACCGCCATCCCATGCTGCGCACAGTGTTCATCACGCATCAGGGCAGGCCGCTACAAAAAATCTTCAATCGTTCCCAACTTGCTTGGGAGGAAATAGACACCGCCTGGACTTACGATGAGTCCATGGTGCAAATCTATGCCCATGCCCAACATCCGTTTGACCTGGCAGCAGGTCCACTATTGCGCACCACACTCTTCCATTGCAATGGCACGCTGGTATTATTGCTTTGCGCCCATCATATCATCTGTGACGACTGGTCTACCCAGGTCATGCTTGACGATCTGCGTAAGCTCTATGCCAAACCGTTAGGGCTGGGCATGTTGCAGCCGCTGGACAAGCAGTATGCCGACTATGTTCATTGGGAATCCGAACTGTTGAGTCGGGAAGGAAGCAACCTAGCCGCTTACTGGCAAAAGCAATTGGCTGCCGCGCCCGTGTTGAATCTACCGACGGACCGGCCCCGTCCACCCGTGCTCAATCTGCGTGGGGCGACGCATGGCTTCCATCTTTCTCAAGACCTTTCACTTCGACTGAAAACTTTGGCGCGCACGGAAGGCGTCACGCCTTACACCTTGCTGCTGGCGGCCTTTGCTGTGTTGTTACACCGCTACACGGGTCAGGACGATATTGTCATCGGGTCTCCTACGTCAATTAGCCGCAGTCAAGGCGAATTTACCCGCACAGTGGGATATTTTGTCAATCCAATAGCAATCCGGCTTGATTTGTCCGGCAATCCCAGCTTCAAGAGCTTTTTGCGCAAAGCTTACCAAACCGTATTGGAGGGGTTGTCCCACCACGCTTATCCCTTTCCATTGTTGGTCCACGATGTGCAGCCGAAACGTGATCCCAGTCGGTCCCCCCTGTTTCAAACCTTGTTTGTTTTCCAGAACCTGATTTTGGAAACGGATGCTGCCGAGTCCCAGGCTACGGATACCGCCTTTGAGATTTTGGAAACGCGCCAGATGGAAGGGCAGTTTGACTTAGTCCTGACCTTGGAGGAAGATGCCGCAACGGCGGATGCCCCCCTCGCTTGCGCCTTCAAATACCACACCGACCTTTTTACTGCGCCAAGCATTGTCCGTTTGGCGGACCACTGGCAAACTTTGCTCGAAGGCATCGTCGCGGCAACGGACACCGCTATCGGGATGCTGCCCTTGTTGGCGCCAACGGAGCGGAAGCAATTGCTGGTCGAATGGAACGCATCTGCCCGTGCCATCCCTCCAGATATCTGTTTCCACAATCTGGTTGAAGCTCAAGTTGAGCGTACGCCGGATGCCACCGCAGTGGTCTTTGTCGGCTCAAATTCGCAGCAGAATCTGACCTATCGCGAACTTAATGCCCGTGCCAACCAACTAGCCTATCGCCTGCACAGCCAGGGTGGGGAAGGTTCTCTGGGCGCGGAGTCCATCATCGGTGTCTATGCTGATCGCTCGTTGGAGGTGGTGGTGGCCTTGCTCGGCATCTTGAAGGCTGGGTGCGCGTATCTACCGCTTGATCCAAACTATCCCCAGGACCGCCTTGCTTTCATGGTGGAAGATGCGCGAGTCACCACGATTGTGACCCAACCGCAGCTAATCGAGAGTTTGCCGAAAACGGCGCAGGAATTCCAGTTAATTTGCCTAGATTCGACTTGGCAGGACATTGAGCACTATCCCTCGCAAAATCCAACTTGGCCCGTGGCAGCCGACAACTTAGCCTATGTGATCTATACTTCAGGTTCGACCGGCAAGCCTAAAGGTGTTCTAGTCGAACACCTTGGCTTTGGCAATCTGGCTTTGGCGCAAAGCCAAAAATTCGATGTGGATTCAACCAGCCGGGTACTCCAGGTCGCTTCCTTGAATTTCGATGCATCGCTGTCTGAGATGGCCATGGCGCTTTGTTGCGGTGCGACACTATGCGTGGCAGATAAAGCCCAGTTGCAACCGGGTCCATCCTTGGTGCGGCTGCTGCAACAACAAGCCATTACCCATGCCACGCTGACCCCTTCGGCCCTGGCGGTTATGCCCTTGGTTTCATTGCCGGACTTGCGCACACTCATCGTGGCGGGCGAAGCCTGTTCCGCCGATCTGGCCAAACGCTGGGTGGCGGGGCGGCGTTTTTTCAACGCTTACGGACCCACCGAGGCTACCGTCTGCGCCACCATCATGGAATGTACCGATTCCAGCCTTGTGAACGGGCAAGCCCCGCCCATTGGCCGCCCGATGGACAATGTCCAGATTTATATTTTTGACCCGCAATACCAGCCTGTGCCTATCGGAGTACCGGGTGAACTCCATGTCGGCGGCATGGGCGTTGCGCGCGGCTACTTGAATCGTATAGCCTTGACTGACGAACGGTTCATTGGCTGTACGCTAGACTCGGTGTGCGGCGATTCCCGTGTTGCGACACGGCTTTACAAGACAGGCGACTTGGCCCGCTACCTGCCCGATGGCAACATTGAGTTCCTAGGACGAATTGATCAGCAGGTGAAAGTGCGAGGCCATCGAATCGAGTTGGGAGAGATTGAAGCATGCTTGATGGCACAGCCAGGCATCCAGAATGTCGCCATTGTAGTGCAGGGCGAAGGCTCGGCAAAACGCTTGGTGGCCTACTGGTCGGCCAGCCCAACCCAACCGGCTACCACGGAGGAACTGCGCCGGGCTTTGGTCAATGCCTTGCCGGATTACATGATCCCGTCTCTTTGGCTTGCACTCGACGCACTTCCTTTCACCCCCAATGGCAAGGTGGATCGCCAAGCATTGTCAACATTGCCCTTGGCGGGAGGCGATGTGTTCGAAAATGATTTCATCCCACCGCGGGATGAAATTGAACAAAGCTTGTCCGCACTCTGGGCGGAGGTATTGCAACTGCCTCGCATCGGTGTCCGCGCCGACTTTTTCGAATCGGGAGGCCATTCGCTACTAGCTGTGTGTCTGCTCAACCGGATAGAACAACAGTTTGGACAAATTTTGCCACTTGCCGCTTTTTTACAAGCGGCCACAGTGGAACAACTCGCCATATTGCTGCGCCAACGCGCACGTGGCACTACGGTAGACCGGTCGCCCTTGGTAGCCATCCAGCCGGGCAGAGCCCAAACCGCCAGAAACGTTTTGTTTTGTATCCATCCAGTGGGGGGCAATGTGCTATGTTACCGGGGGCTGGCCCGTTGCCTGGGACCGGAGCAAACTCTTTATGGCTTACAGGCGAAAGGACTGCAACAAGGAGAAGAACCGCTCGCGGATATCGCGGAAATGGCGCGGTACTATCGTGAGGCGATTGAAACCCTACAACCCTGCGGCCCTTATGCGTTGGTCGGATGGTCGATGGGGGGCTTAATTGCTTATGAGATGGCGCTACAGTGGATCGAAGTGGGCAAAGAAATAGCCTTGCTAGCCTTGATCGAAAGCCATGCCTTTTTGGACGGTCAAGTACGCGCAGACTTGATGCGGGAAGCCGAAGATAAGGAACGTTTATTGGCTCACTTCCTTGAAGACTTAAAAAAGGTCATGGGACAGGGGTTAAACCCGGATGAGTCATCGCAACATCTGCTGCCACAAGAGCAATTGGAGCGTATATGGAAGGAATTAACAATAGGCACCCCTTCACCAGCATCACCGGATTTACAGTATATCCATCAATGGTGGCGAGTCTTTCAGGCCAATGTAAAAGCAATAGCCCATTACATTCCTAAACCCTGCTCGCAACCCTTGGTGCTTTTCCACGGAGACACTGATCCCGCAGACAGCGACCTTGGTTGGAGCCCGTTGGCGGCGGCGGGTTTACATAAACACTCGCTTGGGGGTGACCATTACTCTATATTACAGTCGCCGTTGGTGGGGGATGTGGCAACATTGCTGAACACCTATCTCTTAAAAACCTAGCCCTGCTTCCGCAACTCAAGGCAAAAATACAGCTAACCGTTTGATTTTCCGTTCTCAGCACGTTGGAAACAACATATCGAGGGTTGACAGTCCAGTGGCCTGTCGCAGGCCAAGTAGGGGTTTGAAGTCCAACGGTACAGAAACGGTGCGACATGAGGTCGCGTAGGTAACTGTTTTGATTGGCAAGCCTGTCAATACAAAACCTGCTGTTCCCTCAGCAGTAGCCTAATGGCACATGCAGAAACGGATTTCGGTGTGAAGCTGCCATGACAATGTACCCCATCCCGCGAGGGTTAAGCAAAGCCTGTGAAGGCAAGGTGTATCTGCCAGTGCAAGGCGGAAGGGGGCTAGGCTCGGGTGGGATGGCCAACGTAAGTGAACTGCCGATAAATTTCGTCATACCGAATAAGCCAAATGCACTGACAGGCTTAAACCAAAAGGTGTGTAGCGGGTTGACTGGTTCGTTTCTCCGGTCACAGGGGCATCAACGCTACCTGACGGATCTTCCCCGCCAATTTCACTCAAGTCATTGATTAAAATAACAAGAACCGGAAAAACGCTTAAAATGTAGGCATGTATATTGTATTTATAATATTGACATAACAGACTATATATGATTATAATGTCGCCATGTTTATAGCCCACATACCCAACCGCAACTCAAAACCCACCATCCTGCTCCGCGAGTCCTACCGCGAGGGCGGCAAGGTCAAGACGCGCACCATCGCCAACCTGACGAAGTGGCCGCCGGAGCGGCTCGCGGCCATGGAACGGCTGTGCAAAGGCGAGTTCGACGGATGGTCCGGGGAGGACATGGTCAGCGGCGAGATTTTCGGCGTATTGTTCGCCCTCAAGTTCCTGGCCGACCAGGCGGGCATCACGCGGGTGCTGGGCGCCGCCCCGGAAAGCAAGCTGAGCCTGTTCCTGATCCTGGCGCGCATCGCCCACGGCGGGTCGCGACTGTCGGCAGTGCGCTGGGCGGGGCAGCACGCGGTGGGAGACGTGCTGGGGCTGGGCGAGTTCGACGAGGACGACCTGTACGCCGCGCTGGACTGGCTGGCGGGCCAGCAGGAGCGGATCGAGCGGGAGCTGTACCAGGCGCATGTGGCGCGGCACGGGAAGCCGCCGGCGCTGGTCCTGTACGACGTGACCTCCAGCTATTTCGAGGGCGAGTCCAACGAGTTGGCCGAGTACGGCTACAACCGCGACGGCAAGAAGGGCAAGCTGCAAATCGTCATCGGCCTGCTGACGGCGGAGGACGGGGACCCGCTGGCGGTGCGGGTGTTCGAGGGGAACACGGCGGACCCCTCCACGGTGGCCGGCCAGATCAAGATATTGAAGGAGCAGTTCGGCATCGCCGAGGTGGTGATGGTGGGGGACCGGGGCATGATCAAGGCCAAGGGGAAGGAAGCCCTGTCGGCGGAAGGCTTCCGCTACATCACCGCGCTGACCGACGCCCAGGTGCGCACCCTGCTCAAGCAGGGCGTGTTGCAGCCGGACCTGTTCGACACCCACCTCTGCGAGGTGGAGCACGACGGCAAGCGCCTGGTCGTACGCCGCAACGACACCGTGCGGGTGCGCGAGGAAAGGCGGCGGGCGGACAAGCTGAAACAGTTGCAGGAAAAGGTCGGCGAGCGCAACGCCTTCGTCGCGAAGTCCAGCCGCGCCAGCGCGGAGAAGGGGCTGGCCGCGCTGCAGCGCTGGGTCAAAAGCCACAAGCTGGGCAAGTTTGTCACACTGACGATGGAGGAGCGGGTGATCCTCTGCGCCATCGACGAGGTGGCCAAGGAGGAAGACGGACTGCTCGACGGCTGCTACATCCTGGAGACGGATGTCCCCAAGGGCTTGATGGATGCCGCGACGGTGGACGGGCGCTACCGCGACCTGCAAAAGGTCGAGCGCAACTTCCGCACGATAAAAACGACGTTCCTGGAAATCCGCCCGATCTTCGTCCGCAAGGCGAAGCGCACCAAGGCCCATGTGTTCGTCGCGATGCTGGCGTTGAAGATAACCCGCCAGTTCGGGGCCGGCCTGCGCAAGGGCTTCGGAACCGTCGGCG
>QJPH01000325.1 GCA_003242955.1 Candidatus Methylumidiphilus alinenensis | reverse complement strand
AGGAAAATATCCGCCGAAGCTTGGAAGTTTTGCAGGGTAGTTTCCCTGATTTTCACTGCCCGCAAAAAGGTTTCCCCCAAATCGACCCCGGATTCTGCATAGCGGATGGCCGGGCCTAAAGATTTCAATAGGGGAACATGCCCGTATTTTGTTGCCAGATGCGCCAAACCGGCGGGCATACCGGGTATGCCCGCCGCTAATGCGCCATCCAAAGAAAGATTGGGGATAGGGTTGCCTTGTGCGTCCAGAAACATAGCATCATGGGAGACCAAAGGCGCGGTTTCACGTCCATCAATGATGATCTCCTTGCCGTCGGATGCCCGTTTTAGCAGCCAGAATCCCCCGCCGCCAAGCCCTGAACCGGAAGGCTCGACCACTGCCAAGGCCGCCGAGACAGCAACCGCCGCATCGAAGGCATTGCCCCCTTGGTCTAATATTTCAAACCCCGCAGCCGTCGCCAGCGGGTTGGCACTGGCGACGGCTGCTTGATGTGGACCACCAGCCAGCGTGTTTGCCGGGAACAGGAAAATATAGAGCAGGAAAATGGAGAGTTTAAGAGCATTTCCAAAAATGTTTACCCCACTTTTAAAAAAGGGGGCAGGGGGTATTTCCTTAAAAGTGGGAACTTGATAGATCATTTTCGCGATGCTTTTTCTTCCAAGCCTGACAGCCCAAAGCGGCGTTGCAATTCGGCGGTGACCGCTTCCGGCCCTAGACCCTGCTGTGCCAAAAGAACCATGCAGTGAAACCACAGATCGGCCATTTCATAGACGATCTTGTCGGGTTCGCCATCTTTGGCGGCGATGACCGTTTCGACTGCCTCCTCGCCGATTTTTTTTAAGATGTGGTCCAAGCCCTTGGCATACAGGCTGGCGACATAGGATTGTTGCGGAGATTGGAGTTTGCGTTCTTCCAGCACCGCCGCAAGTTGGTTGAGGATGTCAGTATTGTTCACAGATGAATCTCCACGAATTCAAAGGATGAATGGGGGAATGGAAATCCAGCGCCTTCCTCCTTAATTCCTTCAAGGTGAAATTCAATGGCTTCTTGAATAAGTTGCACAGCCTCCTCGCGTGATTTACCTACAGCTATGCAGCCTGGAAGATCGGGAACATAAGCACCGAAGCTAGTAGGACCTTCTTCAACGACGACTAAATAACGCATGTAATCTTTCCTTAAGCAGCCAACATCATTATCTGTTCAAGCAATTGCTTCCCGGCAGTCGGTGGGGGTAATGGCTTACCTTGAGATTCCATCATCATTATCCATTCTTCCACAATCTGGCATAGCTCGTGAAATACCTGCGCCTCATCCTCGCCATGACAACAAGGGCCGATAATACCGGGACATTGGCCGATAAAGCATTGATCTTCATCAGACCATGTAACAATTTTAAAATAACGGGCGGTATCTTTCATTCTTTCGACTCCTGGACTTTCTTCTTGACCTCTCGTTCTTGGTAGGGTTTGGAATCGTCACCAAGCTGACCAGAAATAGTCACCCTCATGCCTTTATCGTGTTGATAGTTTCTATGGCTACCCTTTCCGCTTCGATTGCAAAAGCCAGCTTGCTCCAAGTCAAAAATCAGGTCTCTAATTTTTCTTGGCATCTATATGACCCTGAAAAATGTCATTATCATTTTCCTTTATCTTTACAGGGTCTAGCACGAATATGTATTCTTCTTTCATATACAGCGTTTTTAATATGAATAGCTATTTGATTTTGAAAACGCTAAGTAGTTGAACCAAAATAATCTGGCATTAAGCGGAGGGAACTTAATTAGAATCAATGGTTTGAAAATATTTATGCCAGATTTTTTATCGCCACCTACTTATAACTCTAAACCAATTCAAGCCGCTTCTCAATACGTTGGATACGCTCCACAATGTTGTCAATACTCAGTGCTGGCGAACGTAGTCGCCACGTATGTCGGCGGAATCGTGTTTGATGGAAACCATTGCCGCTTCAATGCTAGACATGCGAAGTTTCACGTCTTTGAACTCAGCGTGCATCTCGGTGCGCAATGTCTGAATTTCAGAACGCAATATCCTTAGATGTTCAAGAATTAGGTTTTCCACGTTATCGCTCATATATAACCTCCATCAATATCCTGTACTGTGTAGTATAGTATAGATTGTTGGCATCCCTGCAATCTGGATTCCGGCGATCCATGCCGGAATGACGGTTTAACTTAACGGCTTTATCACCACTACAGTCCTATTGATATATGCTTTCCGGGTTTTTCAACACCGGCTCCACGACTTCCCATTGCCCATCTTTCAATCGGCGATAGAAACAGCTATGCCGGCCGGTGTGGCAAGCAATTCCACCCACTTGTTCCACTTGAATTAACACCACGTCTTCGTCACAATCCAGGCGGATTTCCAGCACTTTCTGCCGATGGCCGGACTCTTCACCCTTGCGCCAAAGTCGGTTGCGGGAGCGTGACCAATAAACAGCATAGCCTTCCTCGGCAGTGAGGCGCAAAGATTCCCTGTTCATCCAAGCGAACATCAATATTTTCCCGGTTTCTGCCTCTTGGGCGATGACCGGGACTAGCCCATCGGCAGTCCAGCGGATTTCATCCAGCCAATTGCTCATAAACGCACCTCGATACCGCGTGAGGCCATGTGTTCCTTGGCTTCCCGGATGGTGTATTCGGCGAAGTGGAAAATGCTGGCGGCAAGCACGGCATCGGCCTTGCCTTCAATGATTCCGTCCGCCAAATGTTGAAGGTTGCCGACGCCGCCTGACGCAATCACTGGCACAGTCACCGCTTCGCTAATTGCCCGCGTCAATTCCAAGTCGAATCCCACGCGAGTGCCGTCCCGGTCCATGCTAGTCAGCAAGATTTCCCCCGCGCCATAATCCACCATCTTCCTAGCCCATTCCACCGCGTCCAGCCCAGTGGGCTTGCGTCCGCCGTGGGTGAAGATTTCCCATTTTTCTAAAGATTGTTCACTCTTTCGCTGCGATGCTGTTGAATTTGATCCCCCCCTCCCTAACCCTCCCCCGTTGGGGAAGGGAATTGGAGTAGGATTGACTTTTTTGGCATCAATCGCAACGACGATGCACTGCGAGCCGAATTTCTCAGCCGCTTCACGCACGAATTCAGGGTTGAACACTGCCGCCGTGTTAATGCTGACTTTGTCGGCTCCGGCGTTGAGCATCCGGCGTATGTCTTCAAGTGTCCGTATGCCCCCGCCTACGGTCAGTGGGATAAACACTTCACCCGCCACTTGTTCCACTACATGCACCATGGTTTCGCGGTTGTCGGAACTGGCTGTGATGTCAAGAAAGGTTAGTTCGTCCGCACCTTCCAAGTCATAGCGGCGGGCAATTTCAACAGGATCGCCCGCATCGCGTATTTCGACAAACTTGACTCCCTTGACGACACGGCCATTGTCAACGTCCAAACAAGGAATAATGCGTTTTGCCAACATCAGTAGGTTTCCGCCAGTTTGCGGGCTTCATCAAAGTTCAGTGTACCCTCGTAGATCGCCCGCCCCGTAATAGCGCCCATCACACCGTCGGCAACGATCTCACCCAAGGCTTTAATGTCGTCTAGGTTGGTGATGCCGCCAGAAGCAATGACTGGAATGCGTATGGAACGGGCCAAACGCGATGTGGCCTCGATATTGACTCCTCCCATCATGCCGTCACGGCTGATGTCAGTGTAAATAATGGCATCGACACCGTCGCCCTCGAATTTCTTTGCCAGATCGATCACGTCATGGTGGGAGAGCTTGGACCAGCCGTCGATGGCAACTTTTCCGTCTTTCGCATCCAATCCAACGATGACGTGATTGGGGAATTCCAGTGTGATGTCACTGACGAAGTGTGGGGTGCTGACCGCTTTGGTTCCAATGATGACGAAATCGACTCCGGCATCAATATAGCCTTCGATGGTTTCCAAGTCACGAATGCCCCCGCCAACTTGAATTTGCACGTCAGGATAGGTTTCGCGTATGGAGGCAATGACATCCCAGTTGCGCGGCGCACCGGCAAATGCCCCATCCAAATCGACCAAATGCAAGCGTTGCGCCCCTGCGGCCACCCAGCGACCGGCCACTGCCACCGGGTCATCTGAGAATACGGTATTGTCATCCATCCGCCCTTGCCGCAAACGGACGCACTTGCCATCTTTCAGGTCGATAGCAGGTATTAAAAGCATGTTTGAATCCTCATATTCAGCGTTTTCAACATCAAATATTTACTAGATAGGCGTATGGTCGTGCTAGATATTTTTCCAATCAGAGATTGTTTGAATATTCATTTTTAGGTCTATTTTAAAGATGAAAACGCTGTAATACCCGAAGCTGTAGCCTCTAAGATGGGTCTACCCTCTGCAAAGCAGTCGTTCCGGCAGGGATTGCAGTAGCTAGAAGCCATGGTAGGTTGCTATATACAGCGTTTTTATCTTAACAAAGAAAAATAATAAAGGACACTTAGTCAAATCATCAATTGTGTGAATTGCTTTGTAAAATAGTATAACCAAACAAGTAATCATTTGAAATTAAAAACACTGTAAGTGATTAAATCAATGGTTTGTTTTTGTGTCCATCGCCCCATCGCCAAAGCCTAAGCTGCTTTGTGAGGTTTAGCCAGAGGCATAGGTAACTCTCGGCCCATATTTGAGCAGGCTTGCAGCCAAGAAGACATGGCATCCTGCATTTCCCGTATCGCATCTAAAGGGGTGTTGCCCGCTGCGCTGCACCCCGGCAAATCCGGTGCTAGGCAAAGATAAGCCTGATCTTCCTCGCTCCAAAATGTTTCAATCAGGTAGGGTTGCATATTTGTCCACCATTTCCAGTAATTGTTTTGCCTGATACGGCAGGATATACCCGCCACGATTTTGAAAATTCAACAAAAGCGGCTCATCCACCCTGCCGTAAGTCCGATGCGAACCCTTACCACCCTGCCGCGAAAATCCTAGCCATTCAGCTATCTTGCAGGCATCGTCAAACCGAACCGCTTTTGGGTTGTTTCGGAGTGATTCCAACTGCTTTTCTTGTTTGGTCATGTACTATATGCAAAGTTGGTTTTTGTCATTGTCATAAAATGGTTTGTACTCTTAAGTTAGTGCATATGCGACTTTCACCCCGCATTGCTTTAGCGATTTACCTTCAAAGGCACTTATTTCAAGCTGTTCGGGACTCAAAGTTGTTGCTTCCCAATTTTGCAGCCCCGCCAATTTTTTATATACGGATAATAGCGACTTATGCACCCTACCGTGGCTAGAAATTCGACGCGCCCAGCGTCGCATTCCACGACCCGCAGGATAATTAGGAACAATTGGACGTTTATCTGGTGGTATTAATAATGCTTTTTTTGTGCGGACACGACTCCAATTGCCATCCTCAATGACTTCTACTTTTGAGTATAGACCAACCACTTGATACCTATTATTTTGAATGTTTCTGGCAACAAATACTACATCAAGTGACGGTTCGTTAACTTTCCCTCTATCAATTCCGCAAAGGTAGTATCCTTTGTTGTCACGAACAAATGCATCCATCTCTGTATTATTTTCTGCGTTATATTGTAAATAACTATTTCCTCCAATTATAGGCTCCGTACCATCGTATCTAATCGCCCAGCCGACAAGTACAAATAGTACTGCTACATCGGAACTATCGTTAATTTTTGCCATCACTAACCCCTAGTTACTCTTAGGTCATCTTAAAAAATGCGTAATATGGAAGTCTAGGCAACGTACCCCTTCATGGAAACCAGCAGAGGAATGTTTAACGGTATCACAGGCGTTCTAGTCAAAATGAGAATTGCTGCCACATCGATTTTCTTGTCTTTCGTGGACAAAAAGCCACCTGATTATGAAGATGTTTCAGATAAACCTAAAACGTCGTCGTTCCGGCATGGATCGCCGGAACCTAGGCTCCATGGACGGCGCGGACTTCGGGGCATCCCTGCAATCTGGATTCCGGCGATCCATGCCGGAATGACGGAATAGCTGAAGCATCTTCTTAATCAGGTAAGATGATGCCCAATATTATATTTACAGCGTTTTCATATTCTAATAGTTACTACAACAATTATGGACAGAAAGCCAAGCCATTGATTCAATTAAACAATTATCAATGAAAAACTCTATCAAGTAACGTGTGATGTTGAAAACGCTGTACTCACGGGTTCCATTGCAGAAAATTAGCCAGCAGCGTAAGCCCCGCAGACTGGCTTTTTTCCGGGTGAAACTGGACGGCGAACAAATTATCTTTCGCCAAGGCAACAGTGAAAGGTTCGGGATAGTCACTGGTTGCAGCAATATGTGCAGAATTTTGCGGCTGTGCGTAATAACTGTGTACGAAATAAAACCGGCTATCCTGAGCAATGCCTTCCCATAATGGGTGGTTGCCTGTCTGGTGGACTCGGTTCCAGCCCATATGTGGAATTTTAAGCACTTGTCCTGAACCATCCTCCAGATCGCTAGAAAATTTCACCACCCGTCCCGGCAAAAGCCCTAGGCAGGCTACGCCGTCGTTTTCCTCGCTGGTTTCCAATAATGCCTGCATACCTAGGCAAATGCCTAAAAATGGCTTGTTAGCGGAAAGTTCTGCCAGGAGTGGAATAAGACCTAAGTCGCGCAGGGCAACCATGCAATCACGGATGGACCCAACCCCAGGGAATACCACGCGGTCTGCTTGCCTAAGTTGTTCAGGGTCGGAGGTGACCAAGACACGGTTTTGGGGATCGGCGTGTTGAAGCGCTTTGCCGATGGAATGGAGATTACCCATTCCATAATCAATGACTGCCACTGTGGACATAAGCTAAAACGGCATGATGGGGGGATAGGCGGTTCGGTGTTCGCGAGGATTCAACCGAAGGGGCGTACGTTGAACAACCATCCATGCAAATAAAATGCAAAGATGGCCCAGGCGATCAAACCAATAACAACGGCCGTCAAATCACGGCTCAATGTCCCGGCTGGGTAAACTGTTCCTGTAGCGCGGTCGCGACGACGAGCCGAACTAAAATCTAACACACCCCAAACTAGGAATGACCCAAATAGTAATACATCGGCCAAGTTGCCGTTGGCAAGCAGGTGGGCGAAAGCCCATCCTTTGACACCAGCCACCATGGGATGCCCCAGCTTAGCCTTGATCCGAGTACCGGGGAGGTAGGCCGCCACAAGCAAGACGAAAGAAAGCAAGGTGATCAATCCGGCCAAATGCCTCAGTCCGATTGGAGGAAACCAGAGGACGATGGGGGCCGACTTTGCTTGGGCAAAGCCGATGGCAATCAGAGCCAAGCCTAACAAGGACACTAGCGAGATCAAAGCTTTCCACCCATTGCCCCCCAATCGGGCGATTTGTAATTCACGCCAGTCGTCGGCGTAAATACGAACTGAATGAGCGCCAAGAAAAATTACAAGGCCAAGAATCAAAACGATCATAGTAAGGCTCCGCAGCGGTCAAATGGGAATGAGTGGGACTAGGGGAAAATGGTTGGTTACCATTGACTAGAGTACACCTTTGGTCGATGGGAGAATACCCTGCATCCGTTCGTCCCTCTCCAGAGCCATGCGCAAGGCCCGACCAAATGCCTTGAAGATTGTTTCCGCCACATGATGGGCGTTTACACCCTTTAAACAGTCTATGTGTAGTGTAACTTTAGCATGATTGACAAAGCCACGGAAGAACTCCGAAAACAAATCCACATCAAAATTGCCAATATGACTGCGCGGGAATGCCACATTATAGACAAGTCCGGGCCGGCCTGAAAAGTCAATCACAACTCGGGACAGTGCTTCGTCTAGGGGAACATAGGCATGACCATAACGGCGGATGCCTTTTTTGTCGCCCGTTGCGCTATCGAAGGCTTGCCCCAAGCTTATGCCCACATCTTCCACCGTGTGGTGCGCGTCGATGTGCAAATCCCCTTTGGCGTGAATATCCAAATCAATCATGCCATGCCGGGCAATCTGGTCCAGCATGTGTTCCAGAAATGGCACACCGGTATCAAATCTTCCTGTTCCGATGCCATCCAGATTGAGCCGGACTTTGATTTGCGTTTCCAAAGTGTTGCGTTGTACTTCGGCAATTCGATCTGCCATTATCAGGGTTTCCGGTTTGGAAAATTGGGCCTTGATCATCGTTCAGCCCACCAAATGTGGAGTGCGGCGACTTGTCGCCGCTTTCCGAGCCATGCGGCGACGAGTCGCCGCACTCCACAAACTCACCCATCGGGCTGAACGATGACCAAGGCCGAAAATGTTTAGCCCATATGATAAATCCAAACCGCAATTTGATAAACACCTACCTATGATTTCCCGTCATTTTTGTCCGGTGTAGGGATAATCCTACACAAAAATAATCCATTCCTGTCATGACACGGCGATTCATTTGGTGGAAAATTAAGCCGTCGCCTTTCAAAGCGGATAAGGAATTCGAGGAATCTTCAACAGTGATGTTGCCAAGGAATGGACCCGTTTAGCCAACCAAACGGCGATAAGCCCCGAACAGTGGATGTCTCGGGGCTTTCTTGTAAGTCCTAATTATATTTATCGCGAAGCTTTCTTCCGCTCATGTTCCAAAAGTAACTTTTTACGGATGCGGATGGATTTCGGTGTCACTTCGACCAGTTCGTCGTCATCGATAAACTCCAAAGCCTGTTCCAAGCTGAGCCGTATGGGGGGGGTCAGTATGATAGCCTCGTCGCTACCGGAGGCTCGCATGTTAGTCAACTGCTTGGCCTTAGTTGGGTTTACGACAAGGTCGTTGTCGCGGGAGTGGATGCCGACGATCATGCCTTCATAAATCTCGGTGCCGTGTTCGACGAACAGGCGGCCGCGCTCTTGCAGGTTGAACAGCCCGAAGGCCACACCCTTGCCGGCAGTGTTGGAAATCAACACGCCATTTTGCCTTTGACCGATATCGCCCTTCTTCATCGGGCCGTAGCGGTCAAAAACATGATAGATAAGCCCGGTTCCCGAGGTGGCTGTAAGAAACTCGGTCTGGAAGCCGATAAGACCGCGCGAAGGCATGTTGTATTCCAAGCGCACCCGACCCTGACCGTCAGGTACCATGTTCTGGAGGTCGCCTTTGCGCTCGCCCATCTTTTCCATGATGGCGCCTTGGTGTCCATCTTCCACCTCAATGGTGACGAACTCGTAGGGTTCGCAAGGCTCGCCGTCAACCTCTTTAATGATGACCTCGGGACGCGAAACACCGAGTTCGTAACCTTCCCTGCGCATGTTCTCAATGAGGATGGACAAATGCAACTCTCCGCGACCAGACACCTTGAATTTGTCCGGGTCTCCCGTGTCTTCCACACGCAAGGCCACGTTGTGCAGCAGTTCGCGCTGAAGCCTCTCGCGAATCTGCCGGGAAGTGACAAATTTGCCGTCACGGCCGGCGAAGGGCGAGTTATTGACTTGGAAAGTCATGCTGATGGTCGGCTCGTCAACGGACAATGGCGGCAACGCCTCGACCACATCCGGCGAACAAATGGTGTCGGAAATCTCCAGGGAGTCAATGCCGGTGAAGGCGATGATGTCGCCGGCGTCGGCCTCGGGCACTTCGACCCTCTCCAAGCCCTTGAAGCCGAAGACTTGCAGGATGCGGGCATTGCGCTGCTTGCCATCACGTCCGACAACAACGACTTGGGTGTTGGTTTTGACCACGCCGCGCTGGATGCGTCCTATGCCAATGATGCCGACATAGGAGTTGTAATCCAGTTGGCTGATTTGCATCTGGAAGCCGCCTTCCTCGTCCACTAGCGGCGGGTGGACCTTCTCAATGATGGTCTCAAACAACGGGTCCATGTTACCTTCGCGTATGTCCGGGTCATGGCCTGCGTAACCGTTCAGTGCAGAGGCGTAGATCACCGGAAAATCCAGTTGTTCCTCGGTTGCCCCCAGTCTGTCAAACAAGTCGAAAGTTTGGTCTAGGACCCAATGGGCACGGGCACCAGGGCGGTCGATCTTATTAATGACAACGATGGGTTTAAGCCCCAAAGCGAAAGCTTTTTGGGTCACAAAGCGGGTCTGCGGCATCGGGCCATCAACGGCATCCACAAGCAGCAACACAGAGTCAACCATGGACAGTACACGCTCCACCTCGCCACCGAAGTCAGCGTGGCCAGGCGTATCAACGATATTGATATGATAGTCTTTCCAATCAAGGGCAGTGTTCTTTGCCAAGATGGTGATGCCGCGCTCCTTTTCCAGCGCATTGGAATCCATCACCCGTTCCTCCAGTTTTTCATGGGCGGCAAAGGTGCCTGACTGCCTTAAAAGCTTATCGACGAGGGTGGTCTTGCCATGGTCTACGTGGGCGATGATGGCGATATTTCTGAGCTTGTGGATCATAAAACCTTAGGTGTTGAGTCAAATTAACGGTGCGGCGTGCGTGATGGCGTAATCATTCATCCTCGCTGCATTTGGATTTTTGTTATTCAGGTTGGTTTGGGCTTTAGGTCGACACCCAACCAATGATCGGTGTCTGGTTTTGGATCAGGGTAGTAAATAGCCAATTTTTCGGTAAGCTCTCGTAAACGTTCGTTCAGCATCATTGCCTGACTTGATTCAGGAGGCTCATTGGCTTCCAAGACAATTCCATGAAGCATGTCAGCATGGCCCAAAAATAAATTCCTCGAATCACTTACATCGGAGCTAACTGATCGGATATGAAGTGCCATTAAAACCGCAAATCCTTGATAGGTTTTTACTTGGTTTTTCTCTTTGCCTATATTGCCCTTAGCCTCTATCTCCTTTGCTTTGCACTTGCAGAAGGCGGTTCCCATATAAGTATGGCGAATAACGGAAACTTCATCCTTGCCCGCCGGGGACTTGAACGCTTGGAGTTTAAGCTTGCCCTTCTTGACATGATAGGGTTCAAAGATAGCCCGGACGATGACTTCTGTATCGTCAATGTCAATAGGAATCTCACACATGTAACGGATGTTTATAACTTATCCTTGTTACAGGAGCGTTATGGTGGTGTGGAGGATAAAGTAGCGCACCAATCAGGTAGGCAACATCAGTTGCCAATGCGGCAGACTTACCGTCCCGTAACACTGCACTTCCTATATGACGCTTTATATACAAGCTATACCGGGTCTTGCCAACTTCCAAATGAGCGATACCCTCACGAGTCTCCCAATCCATTGAAATAGTGCCATTTGTATCAGGCGTTAAATCTGGACACGGCAAATGATCTGGCAATGAATTGATGAATTGGCCTGAGATTTTCACGATTTTTTCATGAATTGGTAAGGCACCATATCCATCCCAGTCATTTTCAAATTTGGCAAAATCCTGAATGGTGTGCAATGCTGACTCCTTTTCACTAGTTTGAATGCCAGGTGTCCTAGCAGACAGGACAGTGTAACAAGTCTGTGGAGGTTCCTTAAAATAAGGCACATTGCAAACCTGTTGATGGAAGGTTATTGGAGTAATCACATGTGGAGCATCAACTAACATTGCCCCGTCTCCTCTGGCTGCATGTGTTCATGTAAGGGCTTGGTTAAGTCAACAAACATTGAATGAATCAATGAGTGCGTTTGCTCGAACACGGCCATTATTTCTTCCCTAGAACAACCGATTTCGGCAGTGTTTGATACTATCGTGTCCATGATAATGGCTGACTCGTTATTGACCATGCCATCAGCAATCGAAATATTCAACTGACCGATAGCCACCGGGACAGTCAGTTGTAACAAGGGTTGAATTTTAGCTAGATCAGATGTATGGAGTCCAATGGCATCAGGTATTTTAATTTGAAACCCCAAAACATCCATGAACTCGGCGATACTCCGCTCGTCCGTTAACTCATTGTTAAAGGCATCTATATAGCGTAGGCTAATGCTTCTGAATGGAACGGAGCTTTCGTCGGCTGACCGACTTTTTAACAAGGCATCAATTCCTGCGGAGACTAAAGGTTTGAATTCTGCCCAAGACTTGTAAGGCGGGGTGGCATTGACAGAAAAAAATCCTGCACCTAATTGATAGATTCTCGCGCCTCTCTCTTCCGCGTTGTGCCGGAACCGATAAACAGGCTGGTAAGGCAGTTGAAAAAAATTAGGCGGGACTAACCTCTCAATACGCTGAAATCCGGCGGCAGCAATATTGCTGCCGAAACGCATGTAAAATTCTTCATGCTGATTGGCAAGCGTGGAAGGCATTGGAACAACCGAGCCAATGTCTTGGATGGAAGACTGGTTCACCCAAGGTAAGTCCCATCGCATTTCTGCGATGATTTCGACGAGCGGTGAATTTTTGAACGAAAGTCCCATGCCTGTTCCAGCGTTATTTACTTATAAGGTTGGATTGCATTATACGATAAAATCTATCGCAGGCGTTTAACTTTGCTCCCAAGGCAACGCATGGAAGCGCCAACCGCCCAAGGTTCCCCGGTGTTTAGTGACATCCAGCGGACCCTCAAAGCCCTCCTCCACATTGGTCAGGTCTTTGTACCCTACGCCCGCCAGTGCCTTGGCGGCATCCAGTGAACGTTGCCCACTGCGGCAAAGCAAAAAAACCGGTGTTTCGTGGCTAGGAATGCGCTGGCGCACTTCATCGACAAACAAGGGGTTGACTTTCCAATCAGGGGCTTCCTTCCAAGGAATGTTGATGGCACCTTTGGGATGTCCCACAAAGGAGTATTCTGTGCGGTCGCGAACGTCCAACAGCACGGAGGATGAGTCGCCAGACAATAATGTCCAAGCTTTTTTAGGTGGTAGGCTCTTGATTTGAGACATAGTATTCCTCAGTTTCAGCTACACAGGCAGGTTCAGGCAAAATGCTTAAAACAATGTTTAATATTCCATTATTTCCTTGGCTGGCGCAAGCCTTCAGACGGATAAACCCCTCTCGCCTTTGGGAGAGTGTTAGGGTCATGGAAGCAAAAATAATATCGGCAGTAGAAGTCATGGGCAACAGGTTAAAGTGATTAAACAGACCATCAAGAAAAAACCTGACAAGATTACTAAAAGAATCAAACCTAAAACTTCAACAAAAGCCTTGCTGCAAGGATTTCTCCTAAATCATGGACGCAAAGCACTGTTGCTGGGCGGGGAAATTTTAGCGATGACAGGGGTGGCCCTAGTTGCCGTCATCGCCGCATTGGGCCAAGCAGCGGAACGGTTTTCTGGTGTGGGATTATGGTCGAGCTTGGTTCCCTTTGCCTGCGTGGTCTTGGTGTTGGCCGTGATTCTGTTCTTGGCCTTTAAGCTCTGGCTGAAAGTTCGTCCGACCATGGTGGCAAGGACAGGCAATCTACCTAGCCTGCTGGCGGTGTTGATTGCCCTGGGCGCGGGTTGGTTTTCGACCGGTTTGGTATTTCACCACGAGTTAGCCAATCTGCGTCTATTGGTAGGTGGCGTTCAGGAGGCAGAACGCACTACCCTCTCGCATCAGGTTTATGCTGCCTACCGGCGCGCCGACCTCGCTCAATTGCAAACTTTGCTTGAACGCGCAAAGCCCTATGAATCTGCTATCCGCGAAGCGGCATCAATATATGGCGTGGATGCGGAAGTGTTAATGGGTGTGGGGGCGGCAGAGTCTTCGTTCCTGCCCCGTGACAGCAAAGACGGCGGTCGCGGTCTATTTCAAATCACCGCGCCTCCCAAGGAAGTTCTGGAACGGGTCGGCAAGCAACTCGGCGAAAAATCCCTTGATTGGCGGAATACCCGCCATAACGCACTGATCGGTGCTGCGACTTGGCGGTTTTATCTTAAGGAAATGAAGAATGATTTGTTCTTGAGCCTGCTTGCCTACAACATAGGCCCAAAAAACGGCGGCTTGATTTCCATCATGCGCCAATACGGCGCCAGGGACTTCGCGACCATCCAGCCTTATCTGCAAAACCTGCCCCGCGATTACCCCATCCGGGTGCTGACCGCTTCTCTGGCATTCCGGTTGTACCGGGTCGAGGGGCATCTTCCGCGCTATGAGGAAGGCGACAATGCCATGCGCATTCAGCGCATAGGCATACCGGGCTTGAGCAAGCCGGGTTAGTAGCAAACACTTCTCATCTTTCATGAAAACCCGCTTGGCGTAAGGGCGGATACAGGTATGTGATCTGCCAGAGGAAGGGGCAGAAGGCATCAAAGTCAGCTACGCCTGCCAGTTGGAAGGGCTAGCACCCTAAGACCGCATCCACCTTGATGAAATGGGGAGTTCCCTGAACCTGAGCCTGGACTATGGCCGATCCCCCAAGGGCGAGCGCGTCAACGACGAAAAGCCCACCGCGCCCGGCGAGACCGTCAGCACGGCGGCGGTGCTGACCGAACACGGCATCGAGGCGGAGTGCCAGTACTTCGGCACACTCACGGCCAAGCGGTTCATCGCCTATTTGGATGTGTATGTGCTGGCTCTCGTTGTCGGCGGCAAACTCTTGCTGAAACACTCATCATTCACTCCGGTTCGGTTGCCACTTTATGTAGCAAAACTATAGCAGAATACATCGTTGAAATCAGCGATAATGGGGGCTTAATCTCTGATGTTACGCGGGTGATTTTGAAGCCTGGAAGTAGGCCAGAATAAGCCCACCCCAGTGGGCGTTTCCGGCCTACGGTGCGTGACATCAATTAATCATCAAACCACCCTTGCACCTCAAGCTTTCCGAATGACGGCTGATTTTAAACCTCTAGAAACCCAAATCCCCCTATCCCTGCGCAAGGACCAGCATCGTTTCAGGCGTACTTTAGACAAGCTAAAAGCCGACCAAAAAGCCGGCAGGGATATCGCCAAGCCTTTGGATGATTTGCAAACCCGCCTAGCCGAATCGGTCAATGCGAGAAAAGCCAGGGCGAATAGCATCCCAGAACTGGAATACCCCGGCGACTTGCCGGTTTCTGAACGCAGGGGCGATATTCTCAAGGCGATTTTGGAAAACCAAGTGGTGATCGTCTGTGGCGAAACCGGCTCCGGCAAGACCACGCAATTACCAAAAATATGTCTGGAAGCAGGCCGTGGCGTGGCGGGTTACATCGGCCATACCCAACCGCGCAGGATTGCCGCCCGCAGTGTGGCAAACCGTATTGCCGAAGAGTTGAAGCAGCCTTTGGGCAAAGCCGTCGGCTTTAAAATCCGTTTCAGCGACCACACCAGCACGGAAAGCCTAATCAAATTGATGACCGACGGCATCCTGCTGGCGGAAACCCAAAATGACCGATTCTTAGACCAGTACGACACGTTGATTATCGACGAAGCCCACGAACGCAGCTTGAATATCGACTTTCTGCTGGGTTATATGAAATGGTTGCTGCCACGCCGACCCGATTTTAAGTTGATTGTCACCTCGGCCACCATCGACCCGGAACGCTTTTCACGGCATTTTAATGATGCACCCATCATCAACGTGTCGGGGCGCACGTATCCGGTTGAAATCCGCTACCGTCCGGTGTTGGTGGAAGAGGATGACAACGAAGATGAAACCTCGAACGAATTGCAGCGAGGGATTCTGGCGGCTGTGGACGAATTGCACCGGGAATCGACCGGGGATATTTTAGTTTTCCTGATCGGCGAACGGGACATCCGCGAAACCGCCGAGTCCCTGCGCAAACACCATCCGGTGGATTGCGAAATCTTGCCCTTGTACTCGCGCTTGTCCAATGCCGAGCAAGAGCAGATATTCAAGCCGCATAAAAAGCGCCGTATCGTATTATCCACCAACGTCGCGGAGACTTCGCTGACCGTGCCGGGCATCCGCTCCGTGATTGATGCCGGCCACGCCCGCATCAGCCGTTACAGCCATCGCAGCAAACTGCAACGCTTGCCGATAGAAAACATCTCGCAAGCCTCCGCCAACCAACGCGCCGGCCGTTGCGGTCGCGTCGGTCCGGGGGTGTGCATCCGGCTTTATTCCGAAGCGGATTTTTTGCATCGCCCCGAGTTCACTGAACCGGAAATCCTGCGCACCAACCTCGCCGCCGTCATCCTGCAAATGAAGGCGTTGGGCTTGGGCGATCTGGCGGACTTTCCATTTTTGGAACCGCCCGACGAACGCATGATCCGCGATGGCTTGCGCACCCTGCAAGAAATCAACGCCATAGACGACAAGCGCAACTTGACCGAAACGGGTAAGAAACTATACAAACTGCCGGTGGACCCGCGTTTGGCGCGGATACTGTTGGCCGCCTCCGATGAAAACAGCCTGACCGAAGTGGCGATCATTGTGTCGGCCTTGAGCCTGCAAGACCCGCGTGACCGGCCCTCGGACAAGGCACAGGCGGCAGACCAGAAACATGCCCGCTTCAAGGATGAAAACTCGGATTTCATGAGCTATTTAAAAATATGGGCGGATTTCCAAGAACAGAAAAAGCACCTGTCGAACAGCAAACTGCGCCAGTATTGCCACACGAATTTTCTTTCTTATTTAAGGATGCGGGAATGGGAAGATATTCACCAACAAATCCTGCAAGTTGCCAAAGGCGAGCTGGCTTTGCGTTTCAACATGGCCCCATCAGGCTACGGGGAAATCCATAAGCCCCTGCTGACTGGATTATTGTCGAATGTCAGCTTTAAACAAGAAGGGTCGGAGTATCTGGGGGCGCGTGGCTTGAAATGCCAGATTTGGCCGGGTTCCTCGTTATTCAAACCGCGGCCCAAATGGATCATGTCGGCTGAACAAGTCGAAACGACGAAAGTCTTTGCTCGCACCGTTGCCAAGATCGAACCCGAATGGGTGGAAAAATGCGGGGCGCATTTGGTCAAGCGGACTTACCACGATCCGCATTGGGAAAAGAAAGCCGCCAGAGCTGGCATTTTAGAAAAGGTGACTTTGTTCAGCTTGACGATCACCAATGGGCGGCGAGTGCCGTTGGAAAATGTCGATCAGAAAATGGCAAGGGAAATTTTCATTCGCTCCGCGTTGGTTGAAATGGAATATGACAGCAAGGCCCCGTTTTTTTTGCATAACCGTGAATTGCTCGCGGAGGCGGATTATTTGCAACAGAAAGGCCGGCGTGTGGACTTGGTGGCTGATGAGGAATGGATTTACCAGTTTTATGACGAACGCATTCCCGCCGAAGTGGTCAGTGGGGTTAGTTTTGAGGTGTGGAGAAAAAAGGCGGAAAAAGCCAATCCCAACTTGCTAAGGATGACCCGCGAGGATATCACCCGCAAGGAAGAGGAAGGGCTGGATAACCGGAATTTTCCCGACGAAATTAAAATCGGCGCCATTCGCATACGGCTAGAATACCGTTTCGAGCCGGGCCATGAGGACGATGGGGTTTCGGCGATAATCCCCCTGCATTTGCTAAATCAATTGCCCGCAGAGCCTTTCGCCTGGCTGGTGCCGGGTTTGTTGCGGGAAAAAGTGGTGGCGATGATTAAAAACCTGCCCAAGCAAACCCGCAAGCATTTTGTCCCGGCCCCGGATTATGCCGACAAAGTAGTGCCGCAACTGGATTTCGGCCACGGCAAATTCACCGAACAAATCAGCGCAGCCCTGCGGCGCATCGAAGGGTTCACCATCCCTGAAAAAGACTGGAGCGAAGACGGCATACCCTTGCATTTACGGATGAACTTCGCCCTCGTGGACGAGGCGAATGTGGTCGTTGCCCGCGCCCGCAACCTTAACGAGTTGAAACAACGGCACGAATCGGCGGCGGTGGAAAACTTTGAGGGTTTGGCCCAAGAGGAATTATCCATCACTGGCAAAAAAGAATGGGAATTCGGCGATTTGCAGGACCAATTCCAATCGGGCCAAATCCACGGTTTCCCGGCGTTGGTGGACGAGGGAGAAACAGTGGGCCTGCGGGTTTTCGACACGAAGGACAAAGCCGCCGCAGCGCAGGAACGCGGCTTGGTGCGCTTGTTCCGCTTGGCGATGGTTCAGTCACTGAAATATCTGCGTAAAAATTTAAGTATCTCACCAGCTTCCGAATTGGCTTATCGGCTATTGCCCAAACACCCGTTCCTGTATCCCGAATTTCAAGCAAGCCGTGATCTGCGCGAGGATGTGCTGGATCGCATCATGGCGGCCCTTTATCTTGACGGACACCCCGACATTCGCACGAAAGCCGCCTTTGAACTGCGCTTGGAACAAGGCAAAAGCGAAATGGTCCCAATCGGCAACGACAATGCCAAGTTGTCTGACGAGATACTGACACTTTGCGCCGAGGTGTCAAAGAAACTCAAAGTCCGCACCGACCCAGCCTCTGTCGATATGCGCGGACAATTGGATTTATTGGTGTATTCAGGTTTTATCAGTACCACGCCCTACCCGATCTTAAAGCAAATCCCCCGTTACCTCAAGGCCATGCTCTACCGACTCGATAAATCGGCACTAGACACTAACCGCGATGCTAAATTGCTAGCCGAGTTGAGCCCATTCTGGAAAAAGTATTGGGACCGGGTGAAGCTAGGCAAAGATAAAACCACGCCAGAGCGGGACGATTTCCGCTGGATGCTGGAAGAGTTCAGAATATCCCTATTCGCACAACCCCTGAAAACCCTTTATCCCGTTTCGGCAAAGCGGCTGGATGAGGCTTGGGGGAAGAAGCTGAAGGGTCTATAGTCTTTATCGGTACACGATTGGCCTAGCGTGGGACACAAGGAGTCCGATAAAAAAATAAAGGGGTCCACGGGGTCCCCCTAGGCTTTAATGACTCCGAATCACTCGGACGGCAAGGCTTTCTGCCCATTCATATTTTGCATGAATGAATTTGCCCTGTCGATGGACCGCTCCATGGCTGTTATCAACCCCGCTACGCCGCTAGTCAAGGTGGTCAATTCGCTTTCCAAATGAGTGATGGCTTGGGCGTTGAGGTTGTGCTTCAAGAACAAAACCTGGTCTTGGAAAACCCCAAGCACCGGGCCGATTTTGCTTTCCGCACGCCGCATTGCGGAAAGCAGTTGGCCGTACATCTGCTGGGTTTGCTTTAGTTTCAACCGGCTGGTGTTGCGCAAGCTGCGATTGCTGTATTGCTCCAGTTCGTCTTCCCATTCGGCGAACAGAGCCTCGGCCACTTCCTGAACGGCATCAATGCGGTCGGAAACTGCTGATGCCCTCGATTTGCTGTAATCAAACTCGACCTTGAGTTGGCGATAGACATCTTCCAGAGGGCCACCGTCGAATTCAATGAGCGCACTGAATTTTTCAAGTGCGTTTTGGAATTGTGACTTGGCATCCTCCAGTCCGTCGCGGGCATCTGCCACCCGCGATACGAGGATATCTCTCTTGTGGTGGCCTGCTGATTCGATGGCACGGAAATAAAATCGCTGGAACCTAGCGCTCAACATTCGGACAAGCGGGGCGAGCAAACCGAGGGAATTGTCTTGCTTAGAAAATTGCTTGGGCATGGCGGTAGAAAATGGATGGGGTCAAGCCTAGTATTCTACGCGAAGTCTATGGAGTCTGAAGAGCCATTCTATTCAATTAGGTTATAATGCGCTGTTAAAGATGGCAATTACAATGCAAGGTCGCGGACCGCAGTTGAATTGCCCCCGATTCATGAACGGAGATTTGATTAGTGAAGAAAACATATTTCGGCACCGATGGCGTTAGAGGAAAGGTTGGTGAGTACCCCATAACCCCAGATTTTATGTTGAAACTGGGATGGGCAGCAGGCAAGGTTTTTGCCCAGGCAGGTTCACACAATAATGTCGTGATTGGTAAAGATACACGCATATCCGGTTACATGTTTGAGTCCGCACTGGAAGCGGGACTGTCTGCGGCCGGTGTGAACACGCAATTGTTAGGCCCCATGCCGACACCGGCTATCGCCTATCTTACCCGGACCTTCCGCGCCCGTGCGGGCATCGTCATCAGCGCCTCCCACAATCCCTATTATGACAACGGGATCAAGTTTTTTTCGCAAGACGGCATGAAACTCCCCGATGAAATCGAGTTCAAAATTGAAGAGCAACTCGACCTGCCGATGACGACAGTGGAATCCTCACGCCTTGGCAAAGCCACTCGGATCGAAGATGCCGCTGGCCGGTATATTGAATTTTGTAAATCCACCATTCCATCAGCCATAGACTTCAATGGATATAAAGTAGTTGTGGATTGCGCCAATGGGTCAACCTACCATGTAGCCCCACCGGTTTTCCGTGAGTTGGGGGCCGAGGTCGTCAAAATCGGGGTGGAACCCAATGGCTTGAACATCAATGAAGGCGTGGGTGCCACACAGCCGGAAAAGTTACAGCAGACTGTGTTAGCCGAACGGGCTAATTTTGGCATTGCGCTGGATGGTGATGGAGACCGGTTAATCATGGTTGATGAGCAAGGCATCATCGTTGATGGCGATGAACTTGTCTACATCATTGCCCGTTCCAGGCTGCATGTGGGTCAATTACGTGGCCCCGTTGTCGGAACGCTGATGAGCAATCTGGGAATGGAACGCGCTTTGGAGGACTTGGGGATAGTGCTTAAGCGGGCCGCCGTAGGCGACCGATATGTCATGGAAATGATGCAGCAGTTCGATAGCGTGTTGGGTGGCGAAAGTTCCGGCCATATAATTTGCAGGGATCGTACCAGCACGGGTGACGGCATCATTGCCGCTCTCCAGGTCATGACAGAAATGAAGCAGACAGGCAAAACCTTGAGCGAACTGAAGCAAGGCATGGAAAAATATCCACAAAAACTGCTTAATGTTAAGATTCGGGAAAAAGTCAACATTAATGAAATCCCTTCAATCGTTGCCGCCAAAGAAGATGCCGAGCGGGAGTTGGGTAAGACCGGTCGGGTGTTGTTGCGATCTTCCGGCACCGAGCCGTTAATCCGTGTAATGGTGGAAGGAAGGGATGCCGGCCAGGTGGAATGCCTTGCACAACGGTTGGCAGATGTGGTGACCGAAGCGCTCGCGGCTTGAGTTGGCACAGCCATCCAGAATAATTTAACGGAGAATTAATCCGATGCGAATTTTACATACTATGTTGAGGGTGGGCAATCTCGACCAGTCCATCGCTTTTTATACCGAAGTTCTCGGCATGAGGTTGCTAAGCCGGAACGACTATCCTGACGGTAAGTTCACTTTGGCTTTTGTCGGATACCAAGACGAAAAAGACGGTGCTGTGATTGAGCTTACCCACAACTGGGGTGTGGACAATTACGCGTTGGGAACGGGCTTTGGCCATGTCGCCCTGGAAGTTGATGATGCATACAAAGCCTGCGAATTAGTCAAGGGCAGGGGCGGAAAAGTGACCAGGGAGGCTGGACCGATGATGCATGGAACCACTGTCATTGCCTTTGTGGAAGACCCCGACGGTTATAAAATCGAATTTATCCAGACTGGGAGTTAAGGTCATGTTAAAAGAGTTGAGAGTATTGGTGTTTGTTTTTGCTTCTGCAATGATTGCCACTGGTTGTGCGACCTATGGTGGTTACCAGCCGACCATCGATACTTACAATGATCCTAATATCGGTCGAATCGAACAAGACAAGGCAGAGTGCGACGGCCTTGCCAAGCAAGCTGGAAGTGTTGGCACTAATACGTTGAAAGGGGCTGGGGTGGGGGCGCTAATCGGTGCTGCTGGTGGGGCTGCGTTGGGTGCTGTGATAGGCAATCCAGCGACAGGTGCGGCGGCGGGTGCGGCCATAGGCGGCATCGGTGGTGGTGCCAGCCAAGGCATGAGTAGCGACAAAGAATACAAACAAGCATTTAACAATTGCATGCGCAATCGCGGGCATAACGTAATCAACTAACATCCCTGATGTTAAGCACCAAACCGTTTGCATTTTGCTCATTGCTTATTTTGGCAAAGGATTGTCGGCCTACGACGATTCATTTTGGAGTGTCAAGGCTTTGCCTTGACAGGCAAAGCAAGCTTTGCCACTCCATCAAGACAGGAAGCTGTTGAAATATGGTATCCGCTATGCAATCTCTAGCCCACGCCTTTAAAGCCAGTGCAAGTCAATATGCTGATCGTATAGCAGTGATTTCGGGCAATGATCGGTTGGATTATCAGACCTTGGACAGGCAATCCGATGCCTTTGCTTCCGCGTTGGCTAAAATGGGCGTATCCACTGGGGAACGGATCGGGCTGTATTGCATGAACAGCCCATTTTTCGTCATCGCCTACTTAGGCATAATCAAGGCTGGTGCGACAGTAGTCCCCATCAACCTGCTCATTAACACCAACGAAATGGCTTTCATTTTGACAGATGCCGGTGCCAAGGGCTTAGTCCATCATGCGGTGTTTGCCGAACAGGCTGAGCAGTTGAAAACTTCAGTCGCGAGCCTTGCTTTCACATTGAGTATGAGTGGGGATGGAGAAGATGCTTTGCTGTGGGAGGAGCTTGTTGATACGGATTCACCACCGCCGACTATAGAATGGCATCCGCAAGAAGACCTTGCCGTCATCCTCTATACCTCCGGCACTACCGGCAACCCCAAGGGTGCCATGCTCACCCATGGCAACCTGCTCGCCAATGTATCCAGTGTTAAACAGGCCATGCAATGGCGACCGGGGGGGGATACCGTGCTGGTTGTATTGCCCATGTTCCATGCCTTTGCAGCAACCGTGGGGCTGCTAACCCCCTTGCTTTATGGCTGCACCATCGTGCCTTTGCCGCGCTTTGAACCAGAACTGGTTGCCAAAACCATCTACGCTACAGGTTCGACCATCTTTCTGGGTGTCCCTAGCATGTTCACCGTGCTGTTGCGCCTCAAACCTGAACGGGCAGCATGGCTGGAATCTTTGCGCTTCTGCATTTCTGGCGGTGCGGCATTGCCGGTTGAAATATTGCGCCGCTTTGAGGCGCAGTTCGGCAAGAAAATCTACGAGGGCGACGGACCCACCGAATGTGGGCCGGTGACGTGCGTCAACCCAGTTGGCGGTTTGGGCAAGCCGGGAACGGTGGGCTTGCCGATACCCGACGTGGAAATGCGCATCATTGGCGAAGCAGGGGTGACACCCCTCCCCATCGGTGATGTAGGGGAAATTGCCGTGCGCGGACCTAATGTGATGAAGGGCTATTGGAACCAGCCCGAGGCGACTGCCGAAGCATTCCGCGACGGTTGGTTTCTGACTGGCGACTTGGGCACGGAAGACGAAGACGGATATTTTTCCATTGTGGACCGTAAAAAGGACATGGTCATCGTCAACGGCATGAATGTCTATCCACGCATGATCGAGGAAACCCTATACCGTTTCGCGCCCATCAATGAAGCGGCGGTGGTGGGAGAACCCAACGATTTGCACGGCGAAATTCCGGTTGCTTATGTTTCTTTGGTTGCCGGTGCCGAGTCATCGGAAGCCGACATCCGCGCTTGGTGCCGCGAAAACTTAGGCCGGCATCAAGTTCCCCGCAAAATTCACATCCTACCGGAATTGCCCAAAAACGCCACCGGCAAAATCCTCAAACGGGAATTGCGCAAGCAGGGGGAGATTGAGCGAGGGGTCAGGGATTTGTAGCAATTAGGCATATGAGCAAAAAAAGCGAGATACCCACTGAGGAAATAGACTCCGTCGCTGGCCTACTTCAGCGAGTTGTGGAACTCTATACCGGGAATCATTCGGTCCTTTTTCGTGGGCATCAAGTGGCGGATTGGATTCTTACACCTCGCATTGCCCGTACAAATTTCAGGCTACGTCATTCAGCTTCCGTGCTTAAGGCCGAAAAAAGGATGCTTGATGAGTTCGAGCGACTGTCCGTACCCTATCTCGCTGGGCGCGAAATTTCTTCGCATTGGGATCGGCTTGCCTTGGCTCAGCACCATGGGTTGCCAACACGACTTTTGGATTGGTCGGCAAACCCACTGGTAGCACTTTGGTTTGCCGTTGCGCAGCCGCCAGACGGAGAAAGCGATGCGGCAGTTTGGGCATACGAGGCGGAGGAAGAAAATATTGCAAATCTTTCAGATGATCCCTTTACTTTACCTCGTACACAGATATTCCGTCCGCGTCATCATGACGCTCGGATAGTGGCGCAATCTGGTTGGTTTACCGTCCACAAGTACTTAACCGCAAACGAAGGACGGTTCAGCGCCCTAGATCGAATTGAGATACACAGGTCTGAGCTAAGAAAGTTCATCGTGCCTAGGCAATACTTTGCATCGATACGAGATGACCTAGCCCGGTGCGGAATCCAGCGTAACGCTTTGTTTCCCGACCTTTCAGGCCTTTGCGGTCACTTATTGTGGCAATTTTCACCACTCTCCGATGAGACCAACTATGACGTTGCTTAGGTCCGTAGGGTCGTATTGCGCCGAATGGGTAAAACGAAAAGAACAAATACCATGCAACCCCGGCCTTCACTACCGGCGCACACCCTCCAGCCACTCAAGAAGAATATTGAAAGCCAATGGGAAAGCAAGATAAAGTAATAGAAGCAATTCTTCGAGGTACTTCGGAAGCGAACATTGCATTTGAAGACATTCGAGGGCTTTTACTCCACCTTGGCTTTGATGAACGGATTCGCGGTAGCCATCATCTTTTTCGGAAGCATGGAATTGATGAGAAGGTAAATATTCAACGTGCAGGTAACAAGGCAAAGCCGTATCAGGTAAGACAGATTCGTGAGATTATCTTGAAATACCATTTAAAAAGTGAATAGCCATGTACAAATATGAAACAATCATATATTGGAGCAAAGAAGACCAGTGTTTTATCGCAGATGTACCCGAATTACCGGGCTGCATGGCCCATGGAACCTCACCGGGTGAAGCCTTATCAAATGCACAAGAAGCCATAGGGCTTTGGCTAGATACTGCAAGTGAGTTCGGCGATTCTATACCCGAACCCAAAGGCCGACGTCTTGTTTATGCGTAAGCGTTCACTCCCCCCTGCCTTTTGCTGGGAGCGCGGCCATCTTGACCGCCATTTCAGCGGGCGTGACGCCCGCGCTCCCAAGGGGGAGTGAACACTTACGTTTATGCTTAGTCCAAGGGCGCAATAGCGGCTTGCCGCGTATTGCGCCGAATGTTCTAGTCGCAGAGTTCGAGCCTTTGTTCGATGCGCCCCACCCGCTCGGCTAGGCGGTCATACTGGACTTGTTGGCGATACACGTCTTCTTGAGTGTCAAGGTTGTCGCTGCGGGACTTCAATACGGCCTTTTCCACGCTGAGCAACCGCGCATTGACTTCGACCAACTGCGCCTCCATCCTGCCCATGCCGGCCCGGATGGCCCGAAGGTGCTCAAGAACTAGGTTTTCGACGTTGTCGTTCATGACGATCCCCAAAGGCTATTGCAGTTAATGGCTGTATAATCAATGTTACACTGGGCGCGGCGGGGTTTGCAACCCCGCCGCTTACGTTTCGTGCGCACCCTAAAGCCAGAGGCAAAGCACAAAACGTTACAGACGGGATTACAAATCCCGTCCGGCGTTGTCGCCTTACTGTTATTATACAGCGTTTTCATATTCTAATAGTTACTATAAAAAATTATGGACATAATTTCAAGTTACAGCATTTTCAACATCAAAGAGTTACTTGGTAGTGGGTATGATAGCACAGGTTATTCGGTTGACCTGAAGGTTTAACGGAATGTCTGTTTTAGGTATATTTTTAAGATGAAAATGCTGTATATCAAGATTTCTCTATGCTTCACATACCTTTTGCAGAAATGTATGCTAACCAATCATTTAAACGCGTATAATAATGCACCTATGGGCTTCCCTCAACGCGGTAGGGCGCAACAGGCGTGTTCCGTCGTTTTGACAACGTTTTTTGTTGACCGTCAAAACGGCCTATGTGCCATTTTTTTCACCGCTAGGAGTCCCGATTTGCATTCATGTACAGCGTTTTTTCTTAACAAAGGAAAATAATAAAGGACATTCATTCAAACTATCCTGTGTGTCTGTGCTTTGCAAAATGGTATAACCCAACAAGTAACTATTCGATATTAAAAACGCTGTATTGATCCAATAAAACAATTTTCAATGGCGAAGTTCTATCTAGTAACTATTTGATGTTGAAAACGCTGTAAAATCATGAAAAAACTACTCCTTTCGATCTTGGCGCTCTTCCTCTTGGTGGAAGAGTGGCTTTGGGACATGCTCACGGCATTCGGCAGGCGTTTGGTCGTCTGGCTGCATCTGGCGGTTTTTGAGCACTGGCTGTCCAAGGCCACCCCCAAAGTCGCCATGACGGCACTGCTGTTGCCAGTCCTCCTAATACTGCCGGTCAAGTTTGTCGGCTTGCTGTTGTTCGCCCATGGGCGGATTGTCCAAGGCATCGCCCTGCTGATTGCCGCCAAGCTTTTTGCCACCTTGCTCATTTCACGCATGTTCGCCATCACGCGGCCCCAGCTTTTGACCTTCGCCTGGTTCTCACACCTGTATTCGACCGTCACCCGCTGGCTCAACTGGGCGCATGTGCGGATTCGTGCCACTTGGGTTTACCAACAGGCAACCCGTCTCAAGCAAGCGGGCAAGGCCAAGCTGGCGGCATGGTTGCGGGATGGCAGGACAGATGGCTAGATGCGGAATTAGGCTGCGTTATCCAGTCAAAATAATAATCAGTCATGACGACGGATCGGTTAGGGAAGTGGGTATCATCGGGGATGCCGAAACGCTGGCCGAGGCCATTCGTATGGCGGAGCAAAACGGATTTCAGGTGCGGGATGGAAGTGATGGCGGGAATTGTAGGTTGGCTCAAGACGGCGGAGATTCCGAGCTTTATTTCGTTGTGACTATTTATCCTTAAGCAAAGTAGCCAGGATGAAGCGGGTGTGATTAAGAGTGGTGCAGGAGTACAAGGCTTGCCTTGTTAGGGCATCTACAGGCAAGGCAAGCCTTGCACTCCCAGCGTAATTTCAGATACCGTCCCGTTTAGCTTGGTTCGTGTTCAGTTTGCTTAGGCCACCACATCGGTCTGGGCAACCACATCTGCATCAGTGAGGTGAATATCATCACCGTGGATGCCACGCTATAACCGAATCCGCCGATCATCGTGAACCAGGCAAATACCGGGTAGTATTTGGTCAGCCACCATGACATTACGTCAACTAGCAAGAACACAAAAGGCGTGGCAACGAGGATGATTTTCCAGCGCAAATCATACTCTGCCATACCGAATATCCAGCCTACAAACAGGAAGATAAAGCTGATGCCGAAGAGATGAATATGGGACACCCGCGTCAAAGTGGCGATGCTGGCACCTTGGTCCACTTCGGCAACTTTCTTCACATTACTAAGCTTGGTGAAATCGGGAATGGTGGCCTCCGCGTTATGGCACGAATCGCAATGTTTTTGGAACAAGGGTTCTATTTTCGATTTCCATTCCTTCTCCGGCGCTTCGTCGCGTGCCCATTGGATCAACTCAAAACGCACCTCATCCGGGGCCATGGCTTTCATCGCACCATTGAGCATGGATTCCAGTTTGGAGCCAGACCGGTTGCCGTAGTAACTGTAAACGATGTCATTAACAGACACGCCGGGTTTGCCATCGGCCTGACCATGGGTCAGCATGATTTGTGCACCGGCCATCATCAAACCCACGCCGATTACCAGCAGAAAGCCAGTGAACAGGACTTTATAGGTCAACGATAAACGGGCAAGTGTGTTGCTGGGTTTTATGTCAATCATGGCGTCATCCTGGTTTAGTCTGGGGGAAGATGGCATGAATTTCCAAAACGGTTGGCGGCTGTTCGAGGCCGTGCATGGCTTGCGGCAACGCGGCCAGAAGGCAAAGGCAAAGACTGCCGTAGCCACTAACAAAGTCAATAAATGGTCCATGGCAGACTCCTGAGTGTTGGTTATTTAAATAGCAGCAAACCCTTATCCCACATCAAAGGTGCTTCGTAGCCCAGCAAGTTGACGACGGTGGCCGCCAGATTGCTCAAACCGCGCTGCTCCAATTCCGCCAAATTGAAGGAATCTTTCCAGCGCTTGGAGTAAAAAATGCAAGGGACCGGGTTGAGCGTATGCGAAGTTTTCGCGCTGAATTCGCCATCCGCCTTCTTTTTGGGCTGGCCGGTTTTGGCGTTGATTTCATACATTTCATCGGCGTTGCCATGGTCGGCAGTGATGATTGCCACGCCCTTGAGCGCGTCGATCACCGGCAATAAACGGCCTAAGGCCAAGTCCACCGCTTCCACGGCGCTGATGGTTGCCTGATAATTGCCGGTATGTCCTACCATGTCGCCATTGGCGTAATTCACCCGCAAGGCCCGGTATTTGCCTGTCTGCAATTGGCGGATCAATTCGTCGGTAATCTCTGCCGATTTCATCCAGGGCCGTTGCTCGAACGGGATGATGTCCGAGGGTATCTCAATGTAGGTTTCCAGCTTGTCATCGAATTTACCGCTACGGTTGCCGTTCCAGAAATAAGTTACATGACCGTATTTCTGGGTTTCGGAAATTGCCAGTTGCGGTATGCCCGCGTCGGCCAGATATTCGCCCATGGTGTCCCTGATCTTAGGCGGCACCACAAGAAAACGCTTCGGTATTTTCAAGTCGCCATCGTATTGCAACATGCCCGCGTAAGTGACTTTAGGGTAACGGACCCGGTCAAATGGTTTGAAATCTTCGTCCTCGAATGCGCGGGATATTTCAATGCCCCGGTCCCCCCGGAAGTTGAAGAACACGACGCTATCGTTATCGTGGATAGCTCCCACCGGCTGGCCGTTTTCGACAATGACGAAAGGCGGTAAATCTTGGTCTATGATGACATTGGGCGATTCGCCGCGTGTCGCTAGGATGGCCTCGGCGGCGGAGTGGAAATGAGGGCCTAAACCCAGCACATGGGTTTTCCAACCCTTTTCGACCATGCCCCAATCCGCTTCGTAACGGTCCATGGTGATGTTCATCCGGCCGCCACCGCTGGCAATCCGAACATCAAAGCCGGGTTCGCGAAGTTGGGTCAGGAAAGCCTCGAATGGTTCTACATAATCCAATGCGGAAGTCTCCGGCACATCCCGCCCGTCCAGTAAAATGTGGACTCGCACCCGCTTGACGTGCTCATGTTTCGCACGGACTATCAAGGCTTTTAAGTGGTCGATATGGGAGTGGACATTGCCATCCGAAAACAGCCCTAGGAAATGCAAAGTGGACGAGTGGGCGGTGACATTGGCAATGACTTCCCGCCACGATTGGGCCTCATACAGCGCACCCGTGGCAATCGCATCGTTGACCAAGGATGCACCTTGGTTGTAAACCTGTCCGGCACCAATGGCATTGTGGCCGACCTCAGAGTTGCCCATGTCCTCGTTGCTAGGCATGCCAACAAATTTACCGTGGGCCTTCAACAAAGTGTGCGGGTATTGCGCGAAAAGCCGGTCAAGGGTGGGCGTGTAGGCATTGTAAATCGCGTTACCCTCGTGATTTGGCGTGTAACCAAAGCCATCCAGCACGATGGTCACCACGGGGCCTTCCACGCCGGGGAAAGAGGAGAGTTTTTTTAACATTAGGCTTCGTTCGAGGTAAAAGTTAAAAGGATTGAGAATCAGATATACAGGCAATTGCCGGGGAGGGAAAGTGAAACCGGTTAAACAATGCTTATGCAAACACTGATGGAACTTGACAGAAAGTTGTCAGGAGGCAAAGAACTATTTATAACAGACTGATATTTATTTATATTCTACCAATCAAGAGGCAAGGAACTAAGTTGATTTTGTTAGGTTGAATGTTAGGAAAATGACCATTTCTTAAGTAAGCAGTATTGCAAGCAGAGGCTATCGTTCAACCATTTCGACCAGTATTCCTAATATTTTACTTGGATTATCAATAAAGTAGTCGGCAAGGTCAATGCAAACCGTGCTGCCCCGCAATTGCAAGAACTTCCAAGCTTGGCCGGTAGTCACTGCGCCATAGAGGACGGGCAAAGGCTTGCCTTCCCTTTCGTTATAGACTTTTGCAGCCACCATTTCCGCGACGCACTGGCCTAGGCCGGACATTATTCGTTCGTTTTTGGCCTCCACAACGGACAGGATGGGGGTATCCAGAAACAATTGTTCGGGCGACTGGCTGACAATAAAGTCACAAAATCCATTTAGCCCTTGTTCTTTGTCTACGGTAAACTCAATGCCAGAGAAAAAGCTGATGTTGGAGCGGCGTTTTAATTCCAGGAAGAAATTGACGATAATTAGCTCGGAACTGGCTTTTTCGGTGCCGATGGCTAAAGCCAGTGGTACGTTCTGTTTCAGTATCTCCGACAATAAAGGGCTGATTTCGACTGGCTCGATTTGGGAAAACAAATCTTCCGTTTCCACGATGTTCAAGTCGAATGCGGATTTGGCTTTTTTTAAATCGAAGTCACTGTAAGACATTATTAATCCTGATTAGCAAGATTGTTCAGCCAATTTGTAAAACCTAGCCGTATTCGTCATTCCGGCAGGGATTGCCGGAATCCAGAACACAGGGAGGTGAATCTAGTTTGCCCTCCATGGCTACTGGATTCCGGCAATCCCTACCGGAATGACGGCGTTTTGGTTTTAGCTGAAACATCTTCCTAATCAGGAAATGCTTTGAGTGTTGAGAGTGCAATTATTCGCATCAAAATTAATTTTAATGGGGCATAAAAGGCGTTATCCGTATGTATGAAAGCCCGTCCAAGCATACGGCGTAATACGCAGATGAGGCTGCTATTGCGCCTTACGGCCTTGAATTCAGCGAAATTGAAGTTGAAGACCAGTACACGGCAATCGTTATTACAGGTCTACTTGTATACCAAGAAGCTTTTGGCTGGCCATGTTTCCTCTAAGTTCTAATACTTTAGATAATTCTAGCGTATTTTTTTCCGTATCAGTAAGCAAACAAAGCATACTGTCATAATTTTCAGAATTAATAGTTGCTATATATTGTTTTTCCGTTGATAATAACTCAGAACAAATGTTTGAAAACCATCTACCACGCACACCGGGATCAAGATGAGCAAATAGTCGATTGTCATGCCAAAGAAATTGCATGGTATGATTGGCTCCGTGTGTAAACACTAACCAATCAAAACATAATATTTTTGCATGCCCAATTCCATCTGATTTTGAGCCATCAAGGTGAACCTTAAAATTATAACGTAATAAATTTTCGCCAGTATTGTTTTCCAATGATAGTCCTGATGCTGAATTTGGATATAGGCATTCAGTCATGCGCCGATAAAAAATTTCCAGATTTGATAATGGATTACTTGAAAGGTATTCAGCCGCTCGCTGAGCATCTAGTAGTAATGCTTCTTTAATAGTTAATTCTTCCTTTTGTATATTAGCATCAACCTCAAGGAATTCTTCAAGTGCCTTGAGTTCTTGAGTCTGTTGAGCGAATTCGTTTGCTACAGCACGATATTCCTCAAATGCCGTCTTGCCACGCAGAGACTGCATTATTTCATCCCGATCCTTAGCTAACTTGCCCCGCTCGGTTTCTTTTACCAAAATCTCAGATTGGATTCCAATAAGGTCTGCTGTTAAGCGGCGCTTCCTGCCTTCGGCAACGCTACGATGAAACTTTTCTACAACATCGAAATGGCGGAGTGCTTCAGGTTTAAAAATCACTTCCAAGCCTTGATACAGTGACAATAGTTCTTGTGAAGTTATATCTGGCTTCACAATGAGCAAATCAGCAATGCTGTTACATCTGAACTTTAGTATCTCTATCTCTTGATTTAAATCACGAAGTTTTTGCGTCTTTTCATTCGCTACTTTCTCAATTTCATGGTAGTTTTCCGCGACTACAAGACTGTTCAGTTGTTCTTGCAAGCGAGGGAGGTTACCCCTAAGCCAATCGGCACGTATCCGCGCATCGTTGCCAGCACGAAACAAATCATGCAAGGCGGGTGTATCACGCCACACCTTTTTAGCCTGCCTTAAAGAATCAATTCGTTTCTTCAACTCATATTTATTTGATACGAGGCGAACGTCCAATCCTACTAAAAACAGTGTTCGTACAAGTGCTTCGAAAGGTTGTTCTTCTGCTGTGCTGTCCGGTTCAATGCAATCAGATATCTCGACACGGGCAAATCTTTTGACGAGCGAACGAAAGGAAATTGGAAGTTTTTGCTCCGCAGAAAGATTAAAAACTCCAATTTGATTTAACCATGCTTGGAGTTCCCTCACTTTGATAGATTGCTGATTCAGCGCAAGAATTTTACTGTCGGCGCTACGTTCAACTTGATACGGCTTTCCATTGATTTCAAAATCTAGCCTAAAAACCCATTCTGGCAATTTATCTCCAAGCTTTTTGCTCCCGTTGGCTCCAAGACAATGATGCACTAAACGTAATGCTAATGATTTTCCCACACCGTTAGAATTGCCCGCATTCTCTTCCCCTGATGAAGTACCCACAATAAGCGTCAACCCTTTTGGGTTAAAGTTTATGGTTTTAAAGGATTTTTGATTTGAAGAAAGTCTAGTTAATTTCACAAGTGACATCCTTTAATCTGATGTAGTCATCCTTCAAACTCTCTATCTCTCCTATGGAAAATAATATGTCTATCGCCAATACAAGACCCGTAAAGGTCACGTCCTTTACCCAAGCATGATCTTTCTGCAAACTTTGCAACCTAACCCACAATTCATCTAATGTTTGTGGTCTATCTAACAGATAAGTGCGTACAAGACCAGACAAAGCTAAAATGCTACTAGAAAAGCGTATATGCTTATGCGGGATCAGAGGTATTGGGTGGTTCATAAATATCACAAGTTTCAAAATATTTTGCCATTATAACTAACCCTACATGTTGCCATCCCTTCAACTCTATTGTTGGTCGGCAACTTTTTGTTACTGGGAAAATAATTTCATTTAATATGTACTCAAATCGAATGCTAGATGCATTTTCGGCTGCATCAGGTATAACTTTTAGGCTTTCATGGTATATCTGATTAACTTCAATGGATATGTATTGCGCAAGCCCCGGACGAGTATCGAAAAAATCATTAACTTTTGCCACTTGAAAAAAAGCTAACCGAAGGACTTGAGAAAGCCTATCATGCAGATTATTAAAGCGTATCTTTTGATCGAATGCTGGAGTCGGTTCATCTTGATCTAGTAATCCAATAATTGCAAAACTTTGTTTATTTGATAGATGCTCCAATAACTCACTTATCATTCTTGGATCAATCCATTCCGGAATGGTAATTGGAGTACCTTGAACGATGTTTATTTTTCTATCATCGCCTAAATCCAAAAAATATTGCTCAAGTTGACCGCTACTCAATCCCCTTGCTGGAATTTTATGCGTTTCTTCAATATCTGAAAGAGATTTCTGGACCGGTCCCGGAATACCACAGTAGCGATCATTCAAAACAAAGCTGTATTTTTTTATGCCTGACCAATTGTTCTTTAGTTTTTCAAAATCATTTTTTGCCTTATTGACAGCATCAACTTCTGTTTGGCTTTTCTGTGTTGTTGGTTTTGGGGAATAAATTTGGAAATAATGTCCTTGGGCGGGTATAAAGCCGTCATTACCTCCATCACCTTCACGTCCCCAAGGGCGTACTGACTGATATTCGTCACCAAAGCGAGACATCATTACAGCATGGAACAATTTTTCATATTGTTCACCGGAAGACTCATATATTTTTAGTTTGAACCGATTTATAAACCAAAAAATATCATTATTAGTCATGGCAATAATCGGTGCTACTTTTTATTTATTAGTGATTCTTTGTTGTTCATATAGTTGTACCGCTTGCCTCTCCTCCAGCATCTTCTTCAAGTCTGCGGAAGTCAACGTTTCCCGATCATGGATAACCGCGTCTTTGATGGCTTCTTGCACAGCACGGGTGAGTTCGGCGTGGTTCAGACCTTCGGCAATTTTAGCCAAGTTGACCCAACCGGGTTTGACGATTTTGAAGCCAGATAATTTGTTTTTCAGTATCTCGACAATCTGCGCCTGATTCGGCAGTCCGTATTCAATCACATCGTCGAAACGCCGGAATAGCGCGTAATCGAGGCTTTGTGGATGGTTGGTGGCGGCGATGACAACACTGTTATACTCGTCCTGTTCCAGCATTTGCAGAAAGCTGTTCAGCACACGGCGAATCTCGCCAACGTCATTGCCAAAGCCGCGCTGTGCGCCTATGGCATCGAACTCGTCGAAAAAATACACGCCACGCACTGAGGCTAGACAATCAAACACTTGGCGGAGTTTGACCGCCGTCTCTCCCATGAATTTGGTTATCAGCGCGTCAAGACGGACCACAAACAAGGGGATACCCAATTCGCCAGCCATTGCCGAAGCGGTCAACGTTTTGCCGGTTCCGGGCGGACCGACCAACAGAAGCTTACGGCGCGGCGACAAGCCATGCGACTGGATTTTGCCAAAATTGCGCTGTTCTTTGATGAGGCGTTGCAGACGCTCGGCGATGCTATCGTCCAGTACCATTTCTACAAGCCGCGCTTTGGGATAGGAGGCATCCAGCAAACCCGCCAACTCCCCGCGTGGCTGGGTGATGGGGGTGGGCCGCTTGCCTGTAGTCACCGGGACGGTGCGGGCCTTGGCCGAATCAATCATGGCACGAAGGTCTTCAGCTAATTTACCATGTCCTAGCTTGGCTTCATGGGCTGCCAGTTGCATTGCAATCGCGTAGAAGTGACCGTCGTCGCCTTCAATGTGCGACTTGAGCAGAGCTTTGAGTTGATCTGCGCTGGCCATAGTGATGCAAGTCCGTACCTGTCAAATGCAATAGATGGGATCATCATATCATTTCATTGCTTTGACCGTTCAAAATAAAAACTTTTGTTCGCTCCCAAGTTTCATCTCAGATCGGTAAAAAATTTTGATGCTGTTTAATATAGGCTGGGTTACGACTGTTCGACGACATTCGTATTGATCCGTTTTTCTTTCCGCACCAAACGGGCTTTCCGTGCAGCGGCCTTGCCGACCTCTTGTGAGACTTCTCTTCCACCTATCTTCCAAATACCATTTTCAAAAAACTCCTCTGTCAGTTCGGGGATTTCTTCATATTCATCAGGCGTGATGACATGGGAGTCAATTTTTTTCAAGTTGCTGCTCAAAACGACGGAATAATAAAAAACAGGGCTGTCATCAAGCGGCTTTGCGCCTTAACATGTCAACCGGGTCAATACCGCCCAAGCCTATGTCTTCCAGTGGAATATCCCATGCTGTTGCCTGTGCAATGGCTTCCTCGGTCAATTGGTTGCAAAACTCGGCCACATCCGAGCCAGAATCCTCCAGTCCGCGCTGCTTGACCATCTCCAGCAAAGCCACCAATACACTGGCGTATCTATCAGTACTTGCCATAAGCTTTCTCCTGCAAGATGCCTTGCAATATCGTTATGAAATCTTGATGCCGTTTTATGTCGGAAGGCCAATGAAAATTCACCAAGTTTTCTTGCCGACGTAAATCCAAAGAGTAAAAATCAGGTGTTTTTGTCAATGGATTTTCTATCCATTGCCTATGCAATTCAATCTGCTCTTCAAATGAGCGTATGCCTTTTCTAATTTTTGATTCAGGCAATTCACGTTGCAGTTTATACCAACCGTGATTAGCACCGCCATTCTTTGCAATCAGGTAAGCATCATTTTCCATATCTTTGACTAATAACTGATGTTTCACACGTTGGTAGGAAAAAATTCCAACTAGGCGTAAACCCTAGGGAAAGGATACTCCGAATACATCCAGCGTCCAAGCTACTTGGGGCTTGTCGAAGGGGATGGCAAGCTTCAGTTTATGGCGGACCTTGTAGATTCTGCTTTGCTCTTAACGTTGCGTCGTTGCGCCGTTGCGTGAGACAAAAAATCATGGCCCATTTGAATGACATGCCGCATTGCAAGAAAGTCAAAAGAAGGTCTCACGCAACGGCGCAACGTAAAAGCGCAAGTTATGGGTGATATGGCAATGGGCAGGTTGACAGTGACGGACCTGACCGGTTTTTCACCGCAAACGCTCCCTTTGATTACAAGCCCGTGTAGGGCGGATACAGGGATGTGATCCGCCGAATGATATCGGTCGGCAAGCAACATACGGCGGAACCCATCCTTGGGTTCCGCCCTACGATGGGTTTAAACTAACGAACCCGCTCGACTATCATCGCAATCCCCTGCCCACCGCCTATGCACAGCGAGGCTAGGCCCAGAGACAAATCCCGCCGGACCAATTCGTACAACAGGGTCACAAGTATCCGGGTTCCGCTGGCCCCGACCGGGTGGCCCAAGGCAATCGCGCCGCCATTCACATTGACCTTGCCTAAGTCCCATCCCATTTCACGGTGGACTTGGATGGACTGGGAAGCAAACGCCTCGTTGACCTCAATCAAATCCAGGTCGTTGATCGAGCATAGGCCACGCGCCAACAGACCTTGGGATGCACTGATCGGACCCAAACCCATGAAAGCCGGATTGAGTGCCGATGAATGGGCACCGAGTATCTTGAATGCCCACGCGGGGTTCAACTCGTCTAAAACCGCCTTGGAAACCACCATCACGGCCGCTGCACCGTCATTGATTCCCGACGCGTTGCCGGCGGTAATGGTGCCATCATTCTTGAATGAGGGTTTTAACTTAGCCAAAGCCTGTATCGTCGTGCCGTAACGGGGGTGCTCGTCGGTGTCGAATACGATGTCTTCGCCGCGCCCCTGCTTAATGCGGATGGGGACGATTTCATCCTTGAACTTTCCGTCTTTAATCGCCTGCTCGGTCTTTTGCTGCGAAACTGCGGAGAATTCGTCTTGTTCGTCACGCGATATTTGGTGTTTCTCGGCGATGTTTTCGGCGGTATTACCCATGTGGTAGTCGTAAAACTTGTCCCATAGCGCATCATGGACCACACTGTCGGTCACTTCGCCGTGGCCTAGTCGCTGCCCCCATCGGTGGGCTTTGAGCAAATAAGGTGCCCCGGTCATATGTTCCATGCCGCCGGCAATCACCACTTGGTTATCGCCAGCGGCAATCGACTGTCCGGCTAGGGCGACTGACTTCAACCCGGACCCGCAGACTTTATTCACCGTGAAAGAAGGGACGGTTTCCGGCACCCCCCCTTTTATGGCGGCTTGACGGGCGGGGTTCTGCCCCAAGCCGGCTTGGATGACATTGCCTAGAATGACTTCGTTCACCCGTTCGGCGGGGATCGAGGTTCTGGCAACAATTTCCCGCACCACTTCAGCGCCAATATCAATCGCATTGAGTGGGGCCAAGGTTCCGTTGAATTTGCCGATGGCGGTCCGGCACGCGCCTACTATATATGCTTCCATTATATTCTCATGCCTCCATCAACCTCGATGACCCGCCCGGTGAAGAAATCATTGGCAATGATAAATTGGACGGTTTTGGAGATTTCTTCCATTTCGCCCAAGCGACCCGTGGGGATTTTTTCAATCAGTTTGTCCAGCACTTCCTGCTTGATCTTGGCGACCATTTCCGTGTTGATGTAGCCCGGTGCAATCGCACCGACGCGGATGCCGTAACGGGAGAGTTCCTTGGCCCAGGTCACCGTCATTGCATCGACGGCGGATTTGGAGGCTGAATAATTGGTCTGGCCAAAATTACCGACTCGGCAAATCGAGGAGATATTGACGATCACGCCTTTGACTTTGTGCTTGACCATGTGGAACGCCGCTTCCCTAGAACATAGGAACACGCCGGTCAGATTGATGTTAATGACCTTTTCCCAGTTGGAAAACGGGAATTTGGTGATTTCGTCGCCTTTTTGTTTGATGAACAACGCATCTGAGGTAATGCCTGCATTGTTGACGAGGACATCGGCAGGGCCATTGGCAGCAGTGAATTTTTCGAAGAATGCTTCCACAGCCGCCTCGTTGCTGACATCGACAATTTCACCCTCAATGCCAGTCTCCGCCTTAAGCGTATCAAGGCTTTCTTGCATGACATCCAACACATACGGCTTGCCCCCGGCCTTTTTCACATCTTCTGCAAAGCGTCTGCCCAAGCCACGTGCGCCGCCCGTGATTACAATATTTTTACCTGCAATTTCCATCTTAGCACCTAATATAATGACAAAAGAATTTTTAGGCATGGGGTCAAAATGCATCCACACCATTCAACTGGCTATTGTATTCCTTCCATTAAAACAAGTTCCACTGTATCAGCGGTATAATGAGTTTTTACAGATATTGCGATTTTTCCCGTTTCGTCCTATGGTGTACAGGATTGATCGTTGAATCGAAGGTGGGCCTGCCTAAACCTAAACGACCGCGACACCATATCCAAACTCCACAATAATTATTCTAGGAGAACTCTATGACAGAACTGTTAGCAGTCCTGACCGCAATCTTCGTGATTTATGCTTTATACGAAGTATTCGCAACGGTTTCCCAGTCAGGCGACGGATTGAGCCGGACTAGCCCCGACAACAGCCGTGGTGCGCCACAGGCTGCACCCGCACGGCAACCTTCACCACCTTCGGTGACAACGACCCCGCCCGTCGCGCTGGCCCCAGCCCCTGCGAAGCCAGCCACCACTGGCATCGAACACGAAAAGCACACCAACCTGCGCAACCCTGTGACGGGCGAAATATCGCCGATGCCAGGCAATTACCGTTTTGCCAAGAAATGGATAAAAGAAGCTTTAGTGCAGGAAGGACTTCTTCCTAAGGTTTACAAAAACTCCGAATTGACTGAGACGCTCAATCTGAAAGCCAAGGAAGCGATAGAAAAAATCAAGCATCTGGAAAAATACCACGCTTGAATCAACTCTCGCCTTTGGGAGATGTATAGGGTCACTACCATTAACTTTACAAAAACATCGTTGTTCAGGCAGGGAATCGCAGGAACCTAGGCTCCATGGACGGCGGTGGTTGGGCCATCCCTGTCCGAGTGATTGTTTCGCAAAAGCGGCCCATGGCCGCTATTTTGCCTGACCTGCTCGCGAATGTGGCCCACTCCTACCGATACAAATGAACTTATCGCTTGGCGCTTATCCTAACTGCGCAATGCTTGCATTTCACGTTCACAAATGTCAGGCCAAGACAATGCGCCATCCTCATCAAACCAACAAATATTGATTTCGCGATCTGAACAGAGATAATCCGTTATCCATGGTATCGATGTCGGGTTTTCTGGTAGCACTAAGCAAAGCGAAATGTGACGGTCATCTATTGCGTCACGATAGCGGTATTCGTAAAGCTGGCTTAAACCTTTCCTGATTTGATCTAACAAGCTTACTCCACCGCTTTTCATCTCAAAAATAAATGACCCATCGGTAGGGATTTTGGCAAACAAATCAATGTGTTCATTTTCTTCAGGGTTAGCCCCGAGATTGCGGAGCCAACGTTCCATCATGTCAATAAGTTCTTTGTGGGCTAAGTTTCTTCGTTGTAGCTTTATTTTCGTCAGTTCAGGGTCGGCAAGCTCTTTACGTCTATCATAGGGTTTTGGTGTCGGAAGTTCTCCTGTTCGCGGCCTAAAAGGATAAATCTCAGCAATGGGTATGGGTGCGACAGGCATTTCTCCTTCAATGACCGAATCAACTGGCATTGCCGATTCCATGGCTACGTCCTTGGTAAGGATTTCGACGATCTGTGAAGGCAGGGTCTTCACCCCGTCGAAGTATCGCCCCCATTGTCCGCTTGCGATGATATTTTTCAAATCTTCTTCGCCGGTGCAACTGTCAAAGCCGGTGAATTCAGCACTGATGCTGGCAATAGCCTCCAACTGCCGAACAAGTTGTTGCTTGTCTGCTTCATTAACGCTGTAACGAAGGCGAACACGACCTTCATCAAGTATAAAAAGCTCAGTGTGCTTAAGGGTATGGAATCGTCTTTCATACTTACCAGAAAAGCTAAATCGATTGTTGCGAATAGCATCAAGTGCCGAAGCGACATCATCGACTGCCGGCAAGGCCCGTTTGTTTGTCAAGGGGTAGTTGGCTAAGCCAAAAATTTCATTATAAGAAACCGATGCGTTAAGTACGTTTATATCACGAAGGCGAGCATCTGCCTGAAGTGCAACGGCAATCGTCCTGACCGGCGAGAAATGAATTCGTTGCGTTATAAAATTTAAAGTCCTATTCCCTGCGTTAGCTTGAATACGAAGTTTATTTGTATGACTTTTATAGGTCGCCCCCATAGCATTCGGGTATTGAAACAAGGGAAGCTGCAACCTAAGAAAAGACGCTACGTCCGGTTCTTCCCTAATAAGAAATCGCTTAGCTGTTTCGGTAATCCGAACAATCCATCCAGCGGGGGACGGTACTAAATAGTACAGGCCAAGGTAAGCAGGATATGCGCTTAATTCATCACGAAATTTTGATACATCTAAGCGCCCACCAGGAGTTAGCGGTTTAGTTGCAGCGTCTTTGGCAAGGTAAGATGCCCGAGGGCTAATCTGTTGAAATCGATTTTCAAATGAATTTCGATCAAATAACTGACCGTCGAATTCGTTAAATATGGCTGCAATTTCAACCAATTTATCCGGCCATTCATCCCCGCTTGAATGAATTTTGTGACTGAACAGATCAAGAATCATACTGAAAATACAGCGTTTTCATTTTCTAATAGTTACTATAAAAAATATGGCGGAAATCCAAGCTATTGATCCAAGGAAACAATTTTCAATGGCGAAATTTTATCTAGTAACTATTTGATGTTGAAAACGCTGGATGCAGCTTTCAGTCTTGCAAATAGTCAAGCCCAAGAATTTCAATAAGTTCATCATAGCTTCTTTTCCGCTTTGCATTGAAAACATGCATCTTAACATGTTCTGCAAGCTGCGCTGCGAACAAGGGCGGTACGGCATTTCCCACTTGCCTAATTACATGACGGCCAGTCCCGTAGAACTCCCACCAATCGGGGAAAGTTTGCATTCTTGCAGATTCTCGCGGTGTGACTTCCCGAGGTGAGAAAGGATGAACATGCCCTTTGCCACCGCCTTTGTCAGAGCCAACAATAATTGTGTAGCTCGGCCTTTCCGGGTGCAGCTTGTTAATCCGGGTATTCGGGTCTCGCTCTCCAAACTCCAAGCCGTGATAGCGGTCAATAATGCGTTGGCTATGCTTTCGTCCCGAATGATTTGGAATATCGCTTGATTTTCCCGGTTCAGGTAGCTGTCTAAGTGCCTCAGAAGCTGTTCTGTAGGGAACATTAGCGCAATCAGAGTTACCATGTGTTGAATTCATTATGGGTACTAGCTTGCCTGTCTTGGTGCCAATAAAGAAAATGCGGTCGCGAAATTGAGGTATCCCGAAGTTGGCAAGCTGGTAACTGTGCGCCGATACTGTATAGAGTCCGCCTAACTCAAGTGAATTGAGTATTTCATCGTATAAGGATCCGTTGTGGATTGATTTTAATCCGGCAACATTTTCAAATACAAAAGCTGTCGGTTGAATTTCTTGCAATATCCTTAGATAGTCCCAAACCAGATTGCCTCTTGGATCATTTAAACCTTTGCGCTGCCCAAATATCGAAAACGCTTGGCAGGGCGGCCCACCGATCAATAAATCTACGGATTCTTTCTTGAGATTAGCTTTTTCAAGTAAATCATTTGCGGATATTTTTGTGATATCCGCCTGCATAGCTTTGGCATGATTATAAAACGGTCTTTTTCCGCTGTTCAATTCCAAAGTCTTGCAGGAAAACGCATCAATATCGCAAGAAATGCGAATATTAAAGCCGGCGGCTGAAAAGCCTAAATCAAGTCCACCACCGCCTGAAAAAAGGGCTATGGCATTCAAAGAGTTGTTGGCTTTGGAGCAGTTATTGACAGTATTGTTTTTTGTTCCCACACTGCTTAAGCCGTTTCCAGTTTCAGCCCCTCGCGCTTCAATCAAGGCTTCTTGAACAAGAATCATGGTCTTACCTATTTTTTGGGCTTATCAACACGGAGAATTTTAATTGTCCAACAAAGACATCTAGGGCGCAATAGCGATCCCGTCGCAATTGCACCCTTGGAGGATGGACAGATAGAGTCTTGTTATCGAAGTTTCACCTCAGCGCAAATCGTCTAGGCTCTAATGGCTCTTCGCAATGGGCTTCACAGCAAACGCATACGCGCCAACCGTTTGATTTCCGACTTGGCGCAGCGTAACGAACGCTCGCGGCGCTTCTGTTCGCTGTTCCTATACAAGCGGGCTTGCAATTGTTCGAGTCGAAGAATGATTTTTTCCAACATGGCGGTTTACCTCTTTTTTTAATCAACACAAAACAACTACTAAAGTAGTATTATCACTCGGAACCAGTGGGTTTAAAAAACCAACTACTCAAAATCCATCACCATTTGCCGAACAACACCACAGACGGTGGCACTTTGGCGGATTTCCATCAGCGGATAGCGCGGGTTCAGCGGTTTTAGATAACGCGTACCACCGTCGATGACCATCTGCTTAAAGGTTGCTTGCTCTGCCTCATCCAGACGGACAACCACAAAGCTGCCCTGTCGCGGCTCCAACGCCGGATCAATGATGATAATGCTACCGTTGGGAAACACTGGCTCCATGCTGTCCCCTTGCACTCGCAGTGCGTAGGCGTTCGGCCCCGTGCGGCAGGTTACGGGCACTAGCACCTCGCCCATCCCCGGCGGGTAAGGGTCGGCCACATCGCGCCAAGTGCCCGCCGCGACCCAAGAAATCAAGGGTACATAGGCGGTGATGGCTGGGCCGACGGCGATATTCTCCCCGCCTTGCGCATCGCCCTTACCCGTCGCCAGCCAGCGCACATCGACCCGCAATATCTCCGCCAGCCTGAATACCTCGGTGGTCGATTCAACTAACCCGTTCTCTAGCTTGGAGATCAGTTGTTGGCTAAGCCCGGATCGCTTCGCTAGTTCCCGCTGGCTGATTCGGGCTTGTCCTCTAGATTGTTTCAGTCTTTGGGCTAATGACATGGGCTTTCTCGGTCCTGCGAGAACTGGTTTGGAATAGCATGACTATTATTGTAGTCATGCTGACGGAAATGTCAATACCAATTTGCTTGTGCCGTGAGTGAATCGCATAATGTCACTGTGTCAAAGGCGATTTCTGAAAAAATTTCCCTTTTGCTTAGCGTATCGTGTTCGGGCGAACTTCGTTCGACCCAATTCGCCCCCGGCGGATTTGTGCCGGGGAGTGGGAGTTTTATGTCGTTTTACTTATGTAGACCTTAAATCGAATCAACCATGCTTCAAAGCAAACCGCGAAAGTTCGACTTAATTGAAAAAATCCAACTCCGCTCTTGTGACCTCCGGCGCGGCATGTATATTTGTGAACTGGATCGGCCTTGGCTGGAAACCCCGTTCTTACTGCAAGGATTCGTGGTGAAAGACGATACAGACATTGAAGCAGTTATGCAGTATTGTGAATATGTCTACATTGATCTGATGCGCAGTAAAGTTGTAAAACCGACCCTGCCCGAACGGCCAATCGGTTTTTTTATTGACAAAATCAGTTCTTCCTCACGGGTAAAGGGCTTTGAGGCCGCTAGAACCACACACAAAAAAACCTCCGATTTGCTCAAGACCTTCATTGATGAAATTCAATTTGGCGGTCAATGCCCTGATATACAACTGGTCAAGGGGGCGGTTTCAGAATGCATGTCCAGTGTGTTGCGCAATCCCGAAACCATGCTCTTCCTGACGCGCTTGGGGAATAAGGATGTCAGTAATAGCCAACACGCCTTCAACGTCTGCATTTATTCGATTATAATTGGTCGCCAGCTTGGGTTGGAGGCTAAAGTGCTAGAGAACCTCGGAACGTGCGCGATGCTCCATGATATGGGCAAAGTAGCCATTCCCGACCCTATCTTAAACAAGCCAGGGTTGCTCACCCCCGAAGAGACGGCGATAGTGCAAAGCCACACTTTAGAGGGACGGAACATCCTAATGTCAGCGCGAAGAATCTTTAGCGGTGCTGTCGATGTCGCTTACGGACACCATGAAAACCTCGACGGAACGGGCTACCCGCGAGGATTGCAAGGTTATCAGCTCAACTTGAATTGTAAGATCGTGGCGGTGACGGACAAATATGATGCCATCACCAGTCCTAGGCCATACAGGATTGAAGGCGACCATCTGACGGCAGTGTCCATTCTCAATAAGTTGGCGAGGGAGAATAAGATCGACAACGAACTGACTGCCAATTTTGTGGCCTATTTGGGGATTTATCCTCCTGGATGCATTGTCGAGTTAAGTTCTGGGGAAGTGGCCATCGTCCTTGAATCCAACATCAAGCAGCGGCTTCGTCCACAAATCCTAGTCGTGCGCACCCCCGACCAAAGCCCCACCCAACGTTTCGTCGATTTGAGCGAAATCACGACTGATCGGCGTGGTCGTCCATACCGCATTGTGAATGTGCGCCGTGCCAGTGATTTCGGGATCGTCTTAGACCAATACTTTGATGAAATAATACAGATACTCAATTGACGCAGCAGATATGACCATTTTAGCGTTCCTTAACACTAGGCTTAAACCGGTATGATGACGGTTTCGTTTGACCAGGCTATAGGCCGCCATGCATCCGCCTTTGAACATGCTACCCGATGAACAGGGTATAGGGCTTCCGCCTTCAAAGTTTAATCAGGCGTTTCCATTCCATCTAGCCTTCAGCAAGGATCATTTGATTGTGCAGGTGGGTCCGTCATTGTTGCGTGTTTGCCCCGACTTAGGACCAGGTGTAGACATCCGTGAGCGGTTCAGTCTGATCAGCCCGAAAATTAACATGGAATTCTCCGCCTTATCCGTCGAGCTAGACGAGGCTATGCTATGGGAACACAAAAAAACTCGGATGCAATTCCGTGGCCAATTAGTTACCACTGGCTCAATCCCAATCATTGTCTGCCTCTGGTCGCCTTGGCTGGCAGAATACTCCGACTTGGGCAGGCATGGCCTACTGCCCAATGACTTTGCCATCCATGATGCTAGCCTCAACCTACTACAAACTATCCAATCACAGAAGATCGCCTTACAGGACGAGCGCGATCTGGCTGGGAAGCTTTCTGAGCAACGGACAGGTCTTCTTGAAGCAAATGCAGAATTAAGCCGGCAATTCGGCTTGCTTTGGGATGAGTTGGTACGTTTACAGCAGCAGGAGGAAGAATTATTCAAGATAGCCCTGTTTGCCAACAATACTGACAACGCCGTCGTGATTACTGATGGGATGGGGCGGGTGGAGTGGGTCAACGAAGCCTTCACACACATTACAGGCTATTCACAGGAGGACATGCAGGGCAAGACTCCAGGCTCGATTCTACAGGGTGAAAAATCGGATCCTGAGGTGGTTCAAACTATACGAAAGCATTTTCGAGAAGGCGTAGGGTTTGGTGCCGAGATTATCAACTATTCGAAATCAGGGCAAGAATATTGGGTTCAATTTGAGGTGCAACCCATCAGGGACGAGGACGCTAAAATAACCAACTGGATGGCAATAGAGCGCGATATTTCAGCACAGAAAAAATCCGAACTCGCGTTGCTGGAAGCTAAACAGGCCGCCGAAGCTGCCAACCAGGCAAAAAGCGAGTTTCTGGCAACCATGAGCCACGAAATACGTTCACCGATGAATGCCGTCTTGGGAACACTGTCGCTACTTCAAGATAGCCCTCTCAATGTGGAGCAAGAAGTATGGGTAAAATCCGCTTATACCGCTGCCGACACGCTCCTTAATCTCATTGAAGACATTTTGGACTTTTCCAAAATCGAAGCAGATAAGCTGACACTGCTAAACCAAGACTTCGATCTCAAATCGCTGATCGACGAAGTCATCCAAATTTTCCAAATTCGCGTCGAAACCAAAGGATTGTCACTCTCTCTAGATATTGATCATTCTGTCCCGCTGACCTTGCGCGGCGATCCTTTCAGGCTGCGTCAGATATTGGTCAATCTGGTAGGCAACGCAATAAAGTTCACCGACCAAGGCGGTGTTTCCATCAGTGTTTGCCAACAAGAACAGCTTGAAACGCAAAGCCTGTTGCGGTTCAATGTGAAGGATTCGGGAATCGGGATTCCAGACCATGCCCAAGCCACTCTTTTCAACAAATTCGTACAAGTGGAAACAGGCACACTGCGCCGTTACGGAGGAACAGGATTGGGGCTTGCCATCAGCAAACGCTTGGCAGCTTTGATGGGCGGAGACATTGGCTTCAGCAGTCAAATTGGGAAAGGCAGCAACTTTTGGTTTACTATAAAATTGCAAACGGTAGCGGATAGCCTCCCCCATTCAAACATCAGCCATGCCCCCGAAACAAATCCTTCGCTTTTTCGGCAAGCCGAATGTTCAGGCAAGCCTGGCAGAAACCAAGACCGAAGAAACAAGCTTGCGAAAATCCTCGTGGTGGAAGACGGAGAAATCAATCGCCTAGTCGTCACCGCCATGCTAAATAAAGCAGGTTACCAAGTTGACGTGGCACTGGACGGAGCAAAAGCAGTGGCGGCAGCACAAAGCGAAGATTATGATTTGATCCTGATGGATGTGCGTATGCCAGAAATGGACGGATACGAGGCAGCTACGGCGATACGAAACTTCTCAGGCTCCCGTGCAAGGGTACCTATTTTGGCACTCACCGCCAACGCCTTGCCAGAGGACCGCCAAGCCTGCCTTGCCGCCGGGATGAATGATTTCATCGCCAAGCCTGTGAGGAAAGAGCACTTGTTGGCCTCAGTTGCCAATTGGCTGCGAAAAAGTGGCAACATCACTTCCAATGTCGCAATGACTTCAACCGCTGAGACCGATTCGGATGTCGTCGTGCTAGATGAGGAAGTCTGGGAGTCACTAGCATCCCAAACTGACAGCCAAACCATGAAGGAGATCATGGACATTTTTTTTGTTGACACGCAGGATAGGGTAAAAAAAGTTGTGCAGGCAATAAGCGTGAAGGATTATCAGACCATCGGGTTTGAGGCGCACAGCATCAAGAGTACTGCGAGGACATTAGGGGCATTTCGTCTTGCAAATGTTTGCCGGAACATTGAAGACGCTTCCGACAACGGCAACCTCACAGCCGTCATGCGCTTTTCTCAAACTCTTCAACAAGCATTCGAGGAAACCCGTACAGCCTTCAACCGGCGTGAACTTGATAAAGCCTAGACCTGACCAGCAATTCTCATTTTGAGCCAAAACGATGATTGTGGTCCGTCATTCCGGCCGGGATGCCGGAATCCAGTCACAAGGATGTGAAACTGTGGGCTACCGAGTATATAAAATCAAACACTTGTGCAATCGGCAAATTACCGTCCATGGCTCTGGATTCCGGCATCCCGGCCGGAATGACGGCGTTTTGGACTTGTGAGAATTGCTGAATCCCCTAAGGGGGGACTGGTATAATCCGCCTTATGCCTCCAATTCCGCCAGAACCTCACCCAATCGACTGGCTGAATCTTCAAAATCTTCCGGGGCGGCCATGACAACTTTGGGCAAGGCAGTGATTTCCAAGGTGTTTAAAATAAGCTGTCCGGGGGAGTTAAAATACTGCACCCACCAGACATTCGGCAAGCGGGTGCGGCGAATGCGGCAATCACCATAACCCTTGGAAAGAATCGAGATTCCCGACAAGCCCAAACATTCCACTAAAAACAACATGTCTTCCGATGTCAGCGGCAGCAAATTCAAATTGATGGCTTCTTCGCAGCCATAAGCAAAATCCTTGGACTTGGTGAAGATTTCATATAGCAAAGCCGGGGCATTCATCAAGTTATCGGGAAATACAGTCGGCAAACTAGCCGGGGACCCCTGAGTTGCCGACCATTCGGCAAGTATTGCCGGGAATGGCCCGGTTTCAAGATAACTTTGCGCCAGGTAGCCGTTTTGATAATGCTTGACTCGCCAAACACCTGCGAACACCGCTTCACAGATTGTCAGCCTCTCCCTTGGTTTATCTGCCAGGATGCTGATTTCACCTTCCCCCAAGATTTGCTCGATAAACTGGCAGGTATCAGGCTCATGCCCCGACAGGGAGACGGTGGTCGATTCCTTGCCTTGATGGCTGGACTCTAGCCCTACTACCAATTGTGACAATATCGCCTTGCCTTCGGGGTTTTGTCGCCAATCCCGCACCGACGGGGGGGCGAAGGTCCGCATCGCTTCCGGCAGGGCGACATAGACGCATTCGGGGTCGTCAAACGGCCTGACCGGATCGGCGGGTTTGACGGCGATGGGGGGATGGTTGTCTAGCATGGTTGAATTATCCAGTGTTAATGCCCACCCCCATTAAGTTAAGAAAAAACTCGTCGTTCCGGCAGGGATCGCCGGAACCCAGGCTCCATGGATGGCATAGATTGTTGGCTTCCCTGCAATCTGGATTCCGGCGGTCCCTGCCGGAATGACGGCTTAAGTTAATGGCAGTGAGTGTTTATATGCCTGAAACGCCCGAGAACGGGCTTATTCCGGCCTACGGTGCGTAACATCAGGTAATCATAAAGGTTTAATGGCTTTGGTCATCGTTCAGCCCACCAAATGTGGAGTGCGGCGACTCGTCGCCGCTTTCCTAACCATGCGGCGACGAGTCGCCGCACTCCTCAAACTCACCCATCGGGCTGAACGATGACCAAGGCCGGTTTAATCTGCCCGACCCAAGCTTTCAAGCGTTCATCTGTCAACATGCCTTGGGTCCGCTGGTCGATGACCAAGCCGACGAAACGCCCGTTTTCCACGGAAGCGGAGTGCTTGAATTGATAGCCTTCGATACTCCAATCACCGACCATTTCCGCCCCGTAATCCTTTAATGCCCGATACAGCGGCATCATGGAACTGGCGAACGTGTCGGCGTAGCGTTCTTGGGCACCTAGGCCAAACAAGGCAATACGCTTGCCAGATAAATCGGTTTCATTCAATTGTTGCAAGAACTCTTCCCAATTGGCTTCGATGCAATTGACGCTACGGCCCGGCAAGGCACCGTCGCCATAACTGGGGATTCCAAGTATCAGTGCCTCATAGCGAAGAAACTCCTCGGGTGTCGTGCGGTTGACGTTGACGGGTTTGGCGGCGTTGTCATCGCCTAGCAGTTTGTGTATCTTCTTGGCGATTAACCGCGTGGTGCCGGTTTCTGTTCCGAAAAATAGGCCGATTTTGTTCATGTTACAGCGTTTTCAACATCTGATAGTTACTTAATAGGGCGTATGGTTGTGCTAGATATTTTTTTCAATCAGAGATTTTTTGAATATTCATTTTTAGGTTGTTTTTAAACATGAAAACGCTGTAATACTGAAAGCTGGAGCTTCCAAGACCGCATTCCAGAACTGAAATCATCGTTGTTATACAAAAGTTCCGCCGAGCCTAAAATGCCGTCATTCCAGCAGGGATGCAGGAATCCAGTGCCATGGATGGTAAGCCAGTCGGTTGTGCAAGTGCTTAATTGTGTTGGTTCCCAAGCTCCAGCTTGGGAACCTTTGCCTTGAAAGCTCTAGCTTGAATTAACACCGGAAGCCGGAGCTTCCAAGAACGCATTCCCAAGCTGGAGCTTGGGAACGAGAAGAAAGTCTATTTTGTCACAAAAACCTACCATCTCCATATCGGCAGGCTTCCTCGGCGGAAGGGCGTAGTCGTTCATATTCAACTATGCCGACAGCTTGGTTTCTTGCATCGGGGTTTGCCGGTATCAATTTTGGTGCTATGCCTAGTGCCGCCAAATATGCCAGAACGCAATCCATCGCCGCCGGGATTTGCCGCTTGACCACCGCACTCAAACTACCGCCATAGTCTTCTAGGACTTGCGGCTGTACACCGACTAAGAACAGACGCTCGGGGCAATTCCCCAATAACTGGCATAAGGCCAATACCTCCTGGAAACTGATTTGGTGCAGGCTCATCTTTTTCGCGCCTAAATAAGCGGGTACTTCGGCATCGTGAAGTTTAACCAGTGTACCCGGCTCAAGCTGGAAATCCACCGCGTCGAGGATAATCAACACATCCG
>QJPH01000380.1 GCA_003242955.1 Candidatus Methylumidiphilus alinenensis | reverse complement strand
GAAATAACCCTCAACTCATCAGGAACCCCATGCCCTTAACCCCCGATATGCGCCGGTCGATTGACCAAATACGCGATTACCTCTATGGCGGCGGCTACCCTGACCCCGTGACCAATGCGGAACAGCTTTCGTTTCTGTTTTTCTTTTATCTGGTCGAGGGCATCGACGCGGAAAATCTGCTCAAGGCCAAGGTCTTGAAGCAAGCCTATTCCAGTCTATTCGCGGGCGGTTGGAGGATCAGGAACCCTCTGAACGCGCCAAGCAACGAACAAAAAACCATCCCGCGTGACCGGTTCAAGTGGTCGGTGTGGGCTAAGGGGCTGTCTGGCGAAAGCCTCGTCCGTTTCGTGCGGGATGAAGTGTTCGCCTTTTTCGGCGAATTGGGCGACCTGTCCGCCCATAACTTCATGCACGGGGCGCGTCTGACGATTGACGAGCCGACTGTCTTAACCCAAGTCATCAATCTGGTGGATAACCTGCGGCTCGATCAGGCCGATTCCGACACCAAGGGCGATTTGTTCGAGCATGTCTTGAAACAAATCAAACAGGCTGGTGAACTCGGTCAATTCCGCACTCCGCGCCATATCATCCGCACCATAGTTGAAATCATAGAACCCAAGATCGGGGAAACCGTTTATGACCCTGCCGCTGGCACGGCGGGTTTTTTGGTCGCGGCCTATAACCATATCCGGCTTGCCAATTCTTCACCCTCGGCGATTCAGGAAGCGGAAATAGACGGCAAGACGCAACGGCGCGGGCTGGGCGATAAGCTGTCGTCGGCGCAAGTGTCCGCGCTGCAAACGGCGACCTTTTTCGGTAACGATGTCGATCCGAAAATGATCCGCCTTGCCACGATGAACCTGACCCTGCGCGGCTTGCCCAATGTCCGCATTTTGTTGCGTAATGTGTTGACGACCACGCTTGACCCCGAACGCCGCGCCGAATTGTCGCTCCCTGCCGAGGGTCATCATGTCGTACTAGCCAATCCGCCCTTTTCGGGGCGACTGGACAAAGACCGCATTGTTGACGAGGTGAGGGTCGGCACGTCCACGGCAACCGAATTGCTGTTTCTAAAATACATGATGGACTCTCTAAGAAACCCCTCGCCCTCTGGGGAGAGCGTAGCGAGGGGGGCGAAGCCGGTAGGGGGTGAGGGGGGCGGCCGCTGCGGCGTGATTGTGCCGGAAGGCGTACTATTCGGCTCCACGACGGCGCATAAGGAGCTGCGCCGCCAGTTGATCGAAAACAACCGTGTCGAGGCTGTGCTGTCTCTCCCTGGGGGGATATTTCAGCCTTACTCCGGCGTGAAAACTTCCGTACTGTTTTTCAAAAAAGGCGGCAATACTGAAAGAGTGCTGTTCCTTCATGCCGATAATGACGGCTACAAAATGGATGCCAACCATGATGCACCGATAGAGCAAGACGATCTGCCCGATTTGGTCGCGGCCTATCGCTACCAAGGCGAACGCTGGCTAGACTGGATGGCGCGGGATGCGGCGCAAGTCTGGTCGCAAAAATGGTGGTTTGCGGAAGAGGCCACGCTCCGCGCCAATGACTTCAACCTCTCGGCGGGGCGGTATCGCCCCATGAATCAAGCCGCCGTCGAACATCGAAACCCCCGCGAATTGCTTGACGAACTGGCGGCTATCGAGGCTGAGATTGTGGAAGAGGTGGAAGCATTGCGGGCAGTGTTGTCTAATGTATAGAGTGTTTAAAGAGAGAATTCGAGGTGCGAAACATGAACATGATTGCTGAAAAAATTCACTTGATCGAGTCCCTAAGTTCTGATCAGAAGTCTACAGTCAGGCTGCTGGACAAGGTTATCGACTGCCTACTCGAAGACGATATCCGCAAACTGGGTCGATTTCGCCAAACACTGGCAGAATTCGAGCGCACCTATGACATGAGTACCGAAGAATTCCAGCGTCGCTTCGATTCAGGTGAACTCGGAGATGCGCCCGAATGGTTCGACTGGGATGGCTACGCAGCACTGACGGCAAGCATTGAAGATAAACTGAAACAAGCTGGTATTCCCCGTGGATGATGCATTGTCGTTGTGGCTTGATGAAGTCAAAGCGCATCTGATTACATGGCCCCTCGCTGAACATGTCGATATTGTCCACATCGAAACGGGTCATCTTGTAGCACAGTATCGTATCCGCATACTGCTTGCAGATGGAGGGCTGATTCAATGCGTTGAACGCAAACGCGAATTGGACGGCGGCTTGCTGACTGAAAAATATAGCTTCCATTGGCAGAATGTCGAAGGCAAATTGATACGCCGTTGGGACAACGCCCCGCATCACCCTGAAATCAGCAGTTTCCCCCACCATCTGCACGATGCCGATGAAACCAATATTCGACCACATGGGCCTGTCGATCTATTCGAAATATTACGCATCATCGACAACGATTTTCAGTTTGAACCAAAACGATGAAACTCGCCCCCGTCATACCGGTCGGGAAGCCGGAATCCAGCAGCTAGGGATGGCAAACTATGGGCTACTGCAAGCCTTGTCGTCAGTTTGAAGTTTCACGTCCCTGTGGCTGGATACCGGCTTCCCGGCCGGTATGACGGCGTTTTTGCCAACTATGAGCGGAGTGAATGATGAGAAAGGCAGAGGTTCTGGAAGAGGTCGATACGTTAAGGTTGGCTCTTTCAGAGGGCGGGGCATGACGAAAATATGCCTCGGTGAAGTTGCACGATTTATCAATGGAGCGGCGTTCAAGCCTACCGACTGGGAAGAAAGCGGCTTGCCGATAATCCGCATCCAAAATCTTACCGGAACAGGAGAACGATTCAATTATACAACGAGACAGGTAAAACCTGATCTTATCGTCGAATCAGGTGATTTGCTTATATCGTGGAGCGCAACCCTTGATGTTTACCGCTGGAATGGGTCTCGCGGTGTTCTTAATCAGCACATTTTCAAAGTGCTTCCTGCTTCAAATGTCGATCCTGAATATCTGTTTTATGCTTTGAAAAGCGTGATTTCTGAACTATCAGCAAAAACACACGGTTCCACCATGAAACATGTTGTGCGTGGCGATTTTGAATCGACTCGTGTATTGATGCCTGAGTTAGACGAACAACGCCGCATTGTTGATATTCTCTCCCGCGCCGAGGGGATAGTCCGGCTCCGACGTGAAGCACAGAAAAAGGCCGCTGAAATAATTCCCGCACTGTTCATTGATATGTTCGGCGATCCGGCGACGAATCCAAAGGGGTGGCCTATGCAATCGCTTGGGCAACTCTCAACATTTATGAGTGGCGGCACACCGTCAAAGGCTAGAAAAGATTTCTGGCAAGGGAATTTACCATGGGTAAGCCCAAAAGATATGAAAAAATCTTATCTCGATGATGCGATAGACCATATAAACGAAAAAACTCTTGCAGAAACGAGCATTAAGCTTGTCCCTATCGGTTCTGTTCTTATTGTAGTCAGAGGAATGATTTTAATTCATACCGTGCCAATTGCTTGCTCATCGGTGCCATTGACAATTAATCAAGATATGAAAGCACTCGTACCAGTACCATCCCTTCATGGTTCCTATTTGCTTTGGATATTGAAGGTATTGCAGCCCCATCTTCTGAATATGGTTTCGACAGCAGCCCACGGAACTCGAAAACTTGAAACATCGCGTTTGGAGGGCATGATGGTTCAATTACCTCCACTAAAAGAGCAACTCGTTTTTTCAGATAGAGTCGCAGAAATTCAATCTATCCAGTACCAACAATCCGCCGCCACACAAAAGGCAGAAGCCACCTTTAACGCGCTGCTCGGTCGCGCCTTTCAAGGGGAATTGCTGGCAAGTGAGACAACTTGAATTAGGAAGAACTAACCGAACCTTAATACCCGGACACCAACTCCCCAATCAAACAATCCCCGCCGTCGGCTACGCTGACCATTCGCGCAGTGGCTATTTGTCGACACAAATCCCGTTCCCGTCCGGCGGTCGTTTCAACGCGCAGGTAATTGGGAGTGTAGCCCGGAAATAGCTTGTCGCCACCCCCTTGTGATTCGCGGCCTTCCTCCCACAACACAGGGAATTCCCGTCCCAGAAAACGCTTTAGGTTTGCCCTCTTTTGTTCGCCGGCGATCCTGTGCAACTGTTGCACACGGTGTTTGATGACTGCGGCGGGCACTGGGTCAGGCATGCTTGCAGCCTTGGTGCCAATGCGGGACGAATAGCCGAATAGGTGTATGTGGCCAAACCCTTGCGCTCTTATGAAATTCAGGCTGTCTTCCCACTCCTTTTCGGTCTCACCGGGAAACCCGACGATGATATCGGTGGTGAGATTGATGTCCGGGCAGGCTTGACGGGCGCGGGCCGCCAAATGGGCGAACTCGGTGGTCTTGCAGCGCCGCGCCATCCGGCGTAGCACCGTGTCCGACCCACTTTGCAGCGGCAGGTGCAGATGTGGCATTAGCCTGTCGTTTTGCAGCAAATCGAAAAACTTATCTGTCAATTCCCAAGGCTCCAGGGAACCTAGGCGTAGGCGGGGAATGTCCGTATTTTCCATTATGGCTAATATCAAGTCTTCCAACCGTAGCCCTAAGTCGTTGCCCCATCCGCCAAGGTGGACCCCGGTCAGTATTGCTTCCTGTATGCCTTCGGCGTGTAGCGCATTGATTTCTTCTAAGATATCGGCTATGCCCCGGCTAGTTTCCTCGCCACGCGCTAAAGTGACAATGCAATAGGTGCAGCGGTAGCGGCAGCCGTCTTGCACCTTGACGAATGCACGCTGGCGACCAAGGGCAAACAAAGATGCCTCGCCCGGTTCGGTGGCAAGCGATGGCATTGTAGGAATAGCCAAATTTTCCTTGGCTATTTCGACCAGTCGGCCTTTGTCGGAGTTGGTCACGACAAAATCGACCCCCAGCGCCGCTTTGACTTCGTCGCTGTTCAAGCTGGCGTAGCAGCCTGTGACCAGCAGTTTGGCAGAGGGGTTTTCGCGGTGGGTGCGGCGGATCAAATGCTTGGATTTCCGCACTGCATCGTTGGTGACAGCACAAGAATTGAAAACGATCAAATCGGCCTCGCTGGACTTTTGCACGATACGATGACCTTCGGACTGGAACTGCCGCGCCCAAGTTTCCAGTTCGGCCTCGTTGAGGCGGCAGCCTAGGGTTTTCAGGTTGATTCGCAAGGGATTCAAATTTTATTGAGGTTGAAGAGTAATTGAGTTCAAATTATAGCCCAAATTCAAATGTGACCTTGGTCATCGTTCAGCCCAGTTGGGTGAGGTTTGGAGTGCGGCGACTCGTCGCCGCCTTTCGAGCCATGCGGCGACGAGTTGCAGCACTCCACATTCAGACGATGCACATGGGCTGAACGATGACCAAAGCCGATTTTTTTCGTGGACAGGCTTGGCAAAGTTTGCCATTATTAAGCATGTATCCTTTCTAAGGTGGCAACATGGCAACCATGAACATTTCCCTTCCTGAATCGCTTAAAAATTTTATTGACACTCAGGTGCAAGAGCGTGGCTATAGCACATCAAGCGAGTATGTCCGCGAGTTGATCCGTAATGATCAAATCAGACAGGGAGAACAGAAGTTGGCAGCACTGATGCTTGAAGGTCTAGAGTCTGGCCCTGCCATCCCCGTCAATGAGGCTTATTGGAATGGCAAACGCGACGCACTCAAACAACGGCAACCAGTTCAATGAAGCCGGTCCGCCTGCGCCCAAGAGCCGACACCGATATTGATACGCTGGTGAGCAATTTTACCGCTAATATCTGATGGGCAATATAATTAAACCTTCACTTTTTGGAATTGAACATAGCAACCGTGATTTTTTTGACCCTTACTATTGGGGTAAAAATCAGTTCAATTCGTCTTTTCCAGTGGCATTGGCTTGTTATATGCGGTCACGTTCCATTCCACTGGTCTATGTCACTTATCGAGACGAATTAGGTACAACGATTAGCGAGTTGGACGTATCAGATGTTTTTGGCACTAACCGACCAAATTCGGAACTATATTTTGCTTTTGAATCGCGCTTCGACCCATTTGCAAATTACGTCCATGACGAATTGCCTGCTATAGACTTAGTAATTTGCGAAAAAAAACGGGAACATAAAACCCGGCCCTTGGAAATTAAACTTACAACCCTTCCAGATAATACCACCGAATCTTTGGATGAGGATAAATATGGGTCTGAACTCGTAATCCGTTCGGCCACCACTCGTTACATGGCATTATCCATGGTTCGCTCCCTTCAAAAGAATTTATCGCAAGTGCGCGAGATTTTTGAACCTACGCTGGCAAAAGTGCGCAACTGGGACTCAAAACCAGAAATGTTACAACTTGCCCCACGGGTGCTTGATGCATTACAAAATTTTTTAAATGAGTTTAAACAGCTTCAAACCCCATTTTTAATGCAGCCGATTTGGAAAACGGTAGGCAAGACACCGGTTTTGGTTGATAATTGCTTGGATATTTTTGTTTGGAGTGATTACGCATTGACGCATCTGTTCCTAGACTCGGCAAAAAACGCCTTGAACCACCAAGGAATTTCCAGGCAATTGCGGGCCGCCTTAAGGCTTTCCCGCTTTATTTATCAATCCTCTTTAAATGCCAAGGTTTACCAAGCTCCAATCTTTGATGGAATGCTGTCCGATTGCGAAAACGGAAACGTAATCTCATTTCCTATGACAAAGTTAGTCAAATACATGAGTTGTAAAAGGTTGATATGTCCAGCTATCAACAAGAATGAAATCAAGAAAATTGTACTTGGTGGTGGGCATAAGTTATTAACCACGAAGCTTGATTTTTATGATGTTATGTTTTCATCTAATTTATTTGAGTCTGCATAAGGAATAGAAGTATTATCCGATAAAGTAGTGCTTTATTTAGACAAAGTATTCATGGCCTATATTATGCAAATAAAACTATAATGAAAGAAAGTCAATTAACAGTACGAGAAAAATCAATTATTGCGGGACTGTATTTGTCAAAATTTGATTTCGATGGCTTACGTTATCTTGGTTTTAATAGCTTCAAAGAGGCGTTTAATGTAATCGGGTTAGCACTAGGAGTCCCTGAGAAATCTATACATAATTACCGAGATGAATTCGACCCATTATTTCCAAATGATCGATTAGGATGGCACAAAAGAAAAATAAGGGATTGCTGTAAAGTAGTTTATGAGGAATACAAAGATGTTGACATGGATACACTCTCAAAAATTTTGAAGAAGTCGTTGTATAAAAATCCAGATATTGATATGTTAATAGAGCAGACTACAGAAGTTGACTTTGATTTGGAAACATCCTTTGCAAAGAGACTCATCACAGGTCAGGCTGCGGAAAAATATTTTATCAATAAATTCCCAACCATCGAAAGTTTTTCTGGTTATTCTATGGAGAATACCACAAATCTAGGTTGTGGGTTTGACTTCAAGCTTTCTTCAAGTGCAGAATATGACTTCCTAGCATTAGAAGTCAAAGGAATCAATGATCTTCATGGTTCTATATCTTTGACCCAAAAGGAATATTCCGTCGCTAAAATATTAGGAGTGCGATATTTTCTCTTCGTAGTTAAAAACTTCAAAGAATCGCCTATGCATGATATATACATAAACCCATTAAAAAGCGATTTGTCATTCACGAAAAACGAGCATAAAATAACCCAAGTTACATGGAGTTCGACGATTTAATTTTCCTGATTAGGAAGATTCTTCAGCTAAACCGGCCAGCGCGTCATACCGGCATGGATTGCTAGTAACCAGAACATAGGGAGGTAAATCTAGATTGCCATCCATGGCGACTGGATTCCGGCAATCCCTGCCGGAATGACGAATACGGCTAGGTGTTAAGAATTGGCTGAACAATCTTGCTAATCAGGTAAATTTTTACAGCGTTTTCATGTTTAAAAATAATCATAATACAGCGTTTTCAATATCTGTTCGTTACTTACATATATGCGCCCCATGTCGGCAAAGGGTTGCCGACCTACTGCGTATCAAGGACTGTAGGGCGGCAACCCTTTGCCGCCAACTATTTCAAAACTTAATCAATGTAATCAATTGATATTAAAAACGCTGTAAGTATGAATAACCGAGAAAGTTAAGATTAAATTATTTATTTTAAAAGCCATACGATTCATCAAATAAATATTTGATGTTGAAAACGCTGTAGCTGAGTATGAAAAACCTGCACTTACCCCTAACCGACATAATCTTGGACTCTTTGAATGACGGCCTCTATGTCTGTGACCGGGCGCGCCGCATTGTGTACTGGAGCAAATCCGCCGAGCGCCTCACCGGATGGACTGCGGAGGAGGTTGTGGGGCACCGATGCATGGATAATATCCTCGTCCATGAGGATAAGGATGGTCACCGGCTGTGCGGCGAGGAATTTTGCCCATTGCACAGGTGCATGGTCACTAACACGGCAAGCACTTGCCCTGTGATTGTCTTTGGTCAAACCAAAACTGGGGGCCGTGTGCCGATGTTGGTTTCCGTTTCTCCCATCCATGACCGGGAAGGCCGGGTGGTGGGCGGTGTTGAGAGCTTCCACGACTTTTCCGAAACCTACCGGGATATGGAACGCGCCAAGCAAATTCAGATGCTTTCTTTGGAATGCGATCTGCCTCAAGACGACCGCTTGAATTTCGCCAGTTTCTATCTTCCGCATGACATGATCGGGGGCGATTATTATGCCATCAGTAAGCTTGACGCAAACTGTTATGGGTTCCTTTTGGCGGATGTGATGGGGTATGGCGTAGCCGCCGCGCTTCACACTATGCATTTGAGTTCGTTGTGGGGACGTTACCGGGAAAGCCTATTTGATCCAACGGAATTTGCCAGCCACATGAACCGGGAGTTAAGCAAGATCGTCAAGGGCGAGTCATTTGCCACGGCGGTCTGCGGCCTTATTGATGCCGCCAAGAGGACTGTGCGGTTTGTCTCCGCTGGCGGTCCACCCCTAGTCTTGCTGAACCGTGACGGCGATGCCAGACAGTTAAATGCGCCTGGTTTGCCATTTGGCATGTTCGCTGATGCCGATTACGATGAAACTGAATTCACCTATGCGCCAGGGGACTGCCTGCTGATGTTTACCGACGGAGCCATTGAAATTCACAATGCCTACGGGCAGCAGCTAAAAACGGAAGGGTTGATTAATATTTTAAAATCATTAGGTTACCCCCAATCCAATATTGAAATGGAACCTTTGCAAAAGGCTTTGTTGCGATTTTCCAATGACATACGGTTAGAGGATGACCTGACTTTTTTGGATGTCAGGTTTTTCTGAGCATCCCCCCATTTAACTCAAATAATAGACAATAACGTAACTATGAAAAACTATAAAAAAATTCTTCTGGCCACAGATTTTTCCGAGATTAGCCAGCAAATTATTGCACGGGGGAAAGATATAGCCGACAAATACGATGCCCAGTTGAGTGTTTTACATGTTGCTGAATATGTTCCTATGCTTGATCCCGCCACCATAGCCCTTGATCCATTCAATCTGGTGGGCCCGGACCAAATCGTTTTTGATGCTGCGATACAACAATTGATGGAACTCGGCGATAGTCTTGGCATTCCAGATGACAGGTTATTGTTTGAGAACGGACAGGCCAAGCACATCATAGTCAGGGTTGCTTCAGAAGAGGGCTTCGATCTGATCGTCATCGGTGCCCATGGGCGAAAAGGGATCAGCTCGTTGCTCGGTTCGACGGCTGTCAGTGTGGTGACGCACTCCCCTTGTGACGTGCTGACGGTAAGGTTCACGCCCTAAAGGCAACGGCATGAAAGCCGCTCAGAAGCTGAAAAACTACATCCTTTCCGAAAAGCTGGGGGAAAGCCTTCAAGCGGTGGTTTACAAGGCCTATCTCAAAGAACAGCCGGAACTTCCTTTGATACTCAAGCAACTCAAGTTCCTGTCTGGCTGGGCAGATTTGTCGCGCTATCTACGGCAAAAAATCGAGCGGCTTAAGGTTCTTCGTGACAAGCGAAGTTGTACGCCCCTAGCGATGGAATCTGATCTAGAAAGACATTTTATCGTTCAGCCTTGGTTTGCCGGGAACACCTTGGATGCATGGAGTGAGGGACAAAAAAAACTGGCGTTGGCAGATTTTTTTTCCATCGCCTGTAGCATGGCGGACATCCTGCGGGTTGTGCATGAGGCGGGCATCGTCCATGGTGGGATCAAGCCCCACAACATCTTGGTACAAGCAGAAACTCTCAGCGTTTGCCTGACCGATTTCATCACCCCCTTGGACATCCGAGATATTAGCCATTTCATCTATGATTCCGGTTTCGTGCGAGGTACGCTTGCTTACACGTCCCCGGAACAGACCGGCCGCATCAACCATCGCGTGGACTTTACGACCGATCTCTACTCATTGGGTGTCGTGTTTTATGAACTCCTAACCGGGCGATTGCCTTTTTTATCCACCGACCCGCTGGAGTTGATTCACTCCCATTTGGCGGAAATCGAGCCTGTCGCGCATGAATGCAATCCATCTGTCCCGTCGCAGATCAGTGAAATTATCGCCAAGCTCCTAAGCAAATCCCCAGAAAGGCGTTACCAGAGCGCGGGTGGATTGTTAGCCGATCTGCTTCGTTGTCGCGATGAATACTTGGCAACTAACGCCATCATCCCTTTCCAACTTGGCTTGCTGGACTCCACTAAACGGATAATCTTTATCTCGAAAATGGTCGGGCGCAAAGCCGAGGCTGATTTGATATTGGACGAGTATCTACAAGTTACACAGGGAGCCTTCCTGTCGGTGTTCGTCTCGGGCTTGTCCGGCATCGGCAAGACGAGGCTGATTCAGGAATTGCAAAAACCACTGGTGGAACACCGTGGCTATTTCACCTCGGGCAAGTTCGACCAGTACCAGAAAAATATTCCTTACAGTTCGCTTATCCAAGCCTTGCGTGGCCTCCTGCGTACCGTCCTCACTGAGAGTGACAGCCGGATTGATCATTGGAATAGGCGGATACTGGCGGCTGTTGAACAGCTTGGGCGCATACTGACCGACGTTATACCAGAATTGGAATTAGTCATCGGGGTACAACCGGAAGTCGCACCCTTGCCTCCGGCTGAGGCGCGTCACCGTTTCAACCAAGTATTTGCGAACTTTCTCAGTTGCCTTGCCTGTACAGACCATCCTTTGGTGCTATTCATCGACGATCTGCAATGGTGCGATACCGCCACGCTCGAACTTCTACGCTATGTCTTTGCCAACCACGGCGAATACCAATCCCTGCTATTTTTGGGGGCCTACCGCCACAACGAGGTGGATGCCAGCCACCCATTTTGCAAATTACTGCGAGAGATTAAAGAAATCCAGGCACCTGTCAAGGAAATTCGACTTGGCGAACTGAACGGGCAGCACTGTCAAGAGATGGTGGCCTATATCCTTGATGTGCGCTTAGAGGAAGTTGACCTGCTTGCCCGGTTCATTGCAGAGCTAACCGAGGGCAACCCGCTGTTCGTGAGCGAGAGCTTGTCCTACCTGCATGAAGAAAAGCTCCTATTTAGGGACAGCGATCACCAATGGCATTGGGACATGAACCTGATCCGCGAAACCCGGATGCCAACCAGCGTGGTGGGATTGTTCAGTTCCAAAGTGCGGCAGTTGCCCAAGGACACTCTGCATATACTCAATTATTGTGCCTGCATGGGAAACCGTTTCACCGTGGAAGAAATGGTGTGTGTCATGGAAACCGATTCAGTCGCTCTGTTTGAAAAATTGAAACCGGTGCTAAGCCTGGGTATGTTGCTTGAAAACAAAACCGATCTGCAATTCGTGCATGATCGTGTGCAAGAGGCGGTGTTGAACCAAACGGACGAACAAGCTCGCGCCAGCATCCATTGGTGCATCGGCAATCGCTTGCTCGCTGCCATTCCAGACGATGAGGGCGTGGAAACCTCCGACAAGCTTTTTGCCATCGCCACCCATCTCAACCGAGGATGCCCGCAGGAGGTCGACCTCCCCAGTATCCACCGTTTGGTGCAAGTCAATTTCCATGCCGGCAACAAGGCTCTGGAATCGCTTGCCAGCGAAGCAGCCAACGGTTTTTTCCGAAGGGCCTTTGAAAACTTGCCCCCGGATGCTTGGGATGCGGCCTACCAAATGACTTACCGCATCCACCAGCGGCTTGCCAAGACGGAACTGATGTGCGGCCGCTACGAGGCATCCGAGGCGCTGATCAACCAACTCATCGAACGGTCAACAGGCGAATTGGACAAGTCGGAAGCATTGGCCGAACAAACCTCCACGCTGTCTTCCTTCGGCAGCTTCAAGGAAGCCATTGCCTCGGCCAATCGTGGGCTGGCTTATTTCGACCAAGCCATCCCGGAAGACGCGGAATTGGCGAATCAACGCACACAATCCCTGATGCGACAGATAGAGGCACAAGGCGACGTGTGGGGCAAAATCCTGGACCTGCCTTTTACCCAAGATCGTCGAAGCAAAATCGAACTGAGCTTCTACAGCGAACTGATTCCAGACCTTTATATGTCCGGTTTGGTATCCCAGCTTTACCTGGCCGCAGCGCAATCCACCTGGCACTGTCTGGCGGGTGACATGGACGAATCGGTGATTTACTCTTTCTCCATCATGGGCCTAAACCTAGGCGAGCAGGGACGGTTCGACCAAGCGGCACGCTACGAGGACTTGGCCCGTCACTTATGCGCTAAATACCCAAACACCTTTGGCGCCACTCGGGGCATGAACGGAATCGTCTGGTGCAACATGCATTCGCGCAGCCACCCGGCAGACATCGTTGAATACTGTCTGAAGGGTATCCAATGTGGTAAAAACTGCGGCGACCTCTACAATGCTGGATTGTCCTACGGTCCTCTAATGTGGAACCTGCACGTACTGGGCAATGATCTGGGCCTGATTGAAGAACATGCCGAGGAATGCCTGCAATTCTCGCGCAAGAACCAGCTTTCGTTCTCCGTCGGTTTGGCCGAGGCCGTATTGGCGGGCTGGGTTGTAACGATGCAGCGGGATGCACAGCCAGTACCCATGGAAGAAACGCTGGCACGTTGGGCCATAGACAATCATGTCGCTTTGGCGGGGAGCTATTTCGCCCTGCTCGGTTTCGCCCAGTATTATTTGGGGGACTACCAAGCCGCAGCGGAGTCCTTGGCAGCGGTGGAGCGTTACCTGAACGGTCTCACCGACAATGTACTCAAACGCCTTTGGTTTGTGTTCCGCATTCTTAACCGGCTGGGTTTGAACCGAGCCTCCGCCACGCCCGCCCCATGGGGGGAATTGGAAGAAGAGATCAAGCCATGGTTGCAAAAAGTGGAAATATGGAGCCATTTAGGGCCTTTACTGCGCCCTTACCTCGCTTTCATCAAGGCTGAACTGGCCCGCACTCGCGGCGAATTACGCGAGGCGCGCAACCTCTACCTAGATGCCATTGACGAAGCGCAGGTTCAAGGGTATGTGCTGCTCAGTGCCCATCTCTATGAATGCTTAGGTAGGCTACTGCAACCGTCCGGGCCAATCTCGTGCAGCCTTTACTTAAACGAAGCACTGCGTCTATATCGTGCCTGTCGCGCTACCGCCAAGGAAGCGCAGTTATGGGAAGCCTTGCAACTCGACCGTGATGCTAAGCCCGTACCCGAACTATCGGTTAGAACGCCAGTAAAACCGGGCAATACAAGTCTCGATATCAGTTACCTGATGAAATCGGTGCTTGCCATTTCCACCGATGCCGACTTGCAGCAACTACAGAACGATATCATAAAGGTTGTGCTGGAATATTCGGGTGCCCAGCATGGCTTTCTGCTGCAAAAGAATGGGGACACCGTGTCGGCTATAGCGGAAAGCCACATTGATCAACATCGGACGGTCAAGGCCCGAAGCCGCAGTCTGAACCTTGGGGTTGATGTGTGTCTACCCATCGTCAATTATGTATTTCGCACCGGTCAGAAAATCGTCCTGCGTGATGCCTGCGTGGAAGGCGACTTTACCCTGGTGACCGAGGTGCAATCGTTGAGACTACGCTCGGTCCTGTGCTTCCCGATTACCGATGAAGGGGGGCTTAGGGGCGTAATCTATCTGGAGAACCGGCTTGCCGATGGCGTGTTCACATCTGAAAACACTGGTTTGACTGAATTGCTTGCCTCCCTCGCGCTGAAGGCGCAGAAAGATTCATCCGACCAAGAGACAGAGCTCGTTTCAAGCAAGGCAAGCATTCTTGCCTCTCTCATGGCTATCCCGTCCATCGGTCAGGATAATCAGTCTGCCGTGCTCAACTTGCTGAACGGACTGGCCCAACAGGTCGCCATGAAGAGCATGGACGAGAAGTGGGCCATGGCCGCCGCGGTCGACAACGAACATTTGGTGTCGTTACGCACCAGCGAGTTGCAAGCCACTCAAACTTTGCTTGAAAAACTGGCTTCGCAAGTGCCGGGGATGCTCTATCAATTGTTGCTGTCACCCGATGGCGAATCATGCTTTCCCTATTCCAGCGAGGGCATCCGTAAGATTTTTGAACTTGCGCCGGAGGATGTGCGCAACAGTGCCAAATATATATTTGGGCGTCTTCACCCGGAAGATATCGATTTGTTTAAAGCATCTATGCTACAGGCCGCAAACACATTGACACCTTGGCATTGCGAATTTCGTGTCGTGCTGCCGCAGCAAGGCGTGGTTTGGCGCGAGGGCAGTGCCATGCCGGAACGCATGGCGGACGGTGCCATCCTGTGGCATGGATTCATCTCCAATATCAACCTACGCAAGCGGACTGAAATTGAATACCGGACCGTCATTGATACTGCCTCGGATGGTTTCTGGGTCGTTGATGATAAAGGGCACTTCTTGGATATTAATGCCGCTTTTTGTGATATGGTCGGTTACACCCGTGAAGAACTGCTCGATATGAGGATTAGCGATATCGAAGCGATGGAATCGTCCGCCGAAATCAGCGAGCGTATAGATAAAATCAAAGTATCAAGAGCTGATCGCTTTGAAACGCGCCATCGCCACAAATCGGGTCGTTTGTTGGATGTCGAGGTTGCCATAAAGCTGTTACCCAGTTCTGAAGGGCGTATGTTTGTTTTTGCGCGCGATATCACCGAGCGCAGGAAAATGGATGCAATGTTGCGCGAAAGCGAGAATCGCTTTCGTAGCTTGGCGAACCACGCCCCGGTGTTGATCTGGATGGCCGATACCAACACACTCTGCACTTGGTTCAACCAAAAATGGCTGGATTTCACCGGTCGTGCGATGGAGCAAGAAATTGGCAATGGCTGGGCGGAGGGTGTCCACCCGGATGACTTCCAGCCCTGCTTGGCTATTTATCTCAGCCATTTCGACCGCCGCGAACCCTTCCGCATGGAATACCGACTCAAGCGAAGTGATGGCGAATACCGCTGGATTCAAGACAATGGCGAGCCATTGTATGATTTTAGCGGTACTTTCGTCGGTTATATCGGCTCTTGCATTGATATCAGCGATCAGCGCAATGCCTTGGAAAAAGTAAGGGAAAGCGAAGAACGCCTTAATTTTGCGTTTGAAGGCTCCCGCGATGGCATGTGGGACTGGAATATCAAAACGGATCGGGCCTATTTTTCCAAACAATGGAAAGCCATGCTGGGTTATGCCGACGACGAGATCGGTGACACTATCAAAGACTGGCAACGCCTTATCCACCCTATGGATGAACCACAGATTATGACCGATTTGCAAGCGTATTTCGATGGGTTGACTGCAACCTATGACAACGAACACCGCCTACTGTGCAAGGATGGCAGCTACAAGTGGATACTGACCCGCGGCATGATGGTCAGCCGGGATAGCGAGGGCAACCCTGCCCGAATGATTGGCACACACACTGATATGACAACAAGAAAAACTGCCGAAGCCGTGTTGTCCGCTAGTGAATCCCGCTTCAGATCGCTGTTTGAAAACATGCCTGTCGCTTACCAATCCCTCGATATCCAAGGGCGATTCATTGATGTCAATCAGAGAATGAGTGATCTGTTGGGCTACACTAGGGATGAGCTTCTAGGCAAAGCATTCGATGAGGTATGGCTGGATGATCTGCGGCCATCCTTCGATCCAGCATTTGACGAATTTAAATCCAATGGGGCAGTTGCCACGGAATTGAGCCTAATAGGGAAAGATGGGCGGTGCATCACCGCACTTTTGGAAGGGCGCATCCAACGCGACATTGACGGCAATTTTGTCAGAACCCATTGTGTGCTTTCTGATATTTCCGCCCGTAAGCAGGTGGAAGTGGAGGTTCTAAAAGCCAAAATAGAGGCTGAAAGACTGGCCCAAGCCAAGAGCGAGTTTTTGGCCAACATGTCGCATGAAATCCGCACACCGATGAACGCGGTGTTGGGGATACTGCAACTCTTGCAATTTACAGAACTCTCGGAACAACAACTGGATTACACAGGAAAGGCACAGTCGGCCGCACAGTCGCTGCTGGGCATCCTCAACGATATTTTGGATTATTCAAAAATTGAGGCGGGCAGGCTGGAATTTGAGAATGCGCCTTTCCAGGTTAATCGCTTGCTAAATAATCTGTCATCGGTGTTATCCACGTCTCTTCAAGGCAAGGACATTGAGTTGGTTATTGATTGCGATGCTGACATCCCGCGCACCTTGTTAGGCGACAGTCTGCGGCTACAGCAGGTGCTGCTAAATCTCGCTAGCAACGCCATCAAGTTTACCGAACGGGGCGAGGTGGTGGTGAGCGTGCGTGTCGTGGAACATAAGCTGGATCGGGTATGGGTCGAATTCGCCGTGCGCGATACCGGCATTGGCATACCCGTTGACAAGCTGGAAACAATTTTCGGAGAATTCAACCAAGCAGAGGCCTCTACCACTCGGCGTTTTGGCGGCACCGGGTTGGGTTTGACGATCAGCCAGCGGCTAGTCAGTTTAATGGGGAGCGATCTGACGGTGGTTAGTACTCCGGGGTGTGGTAGCTGTTTTGCCTTCACACTTGAATTCCCAATAGGCAACGTGGGCGATGAATTGACAGCGTCTTCGTCCATCACCGTCGGGCGGCACGGGACAGACCGTCTGAAGGGGCTGCATTTGTTGGTGGTAGAAGATAATCTAGTGAACCAGATGGTGGCGAAAAATCTTCTGACCCTTGAAGGTGCACAAGTCGAGGTGGCCGGGGACGGCTTAGAGGGTGTTGAGCGTGTCCTAACGACACAGCAGCCCTTCGATGCCGTGCTGATGGACGTGCAGATGCCGAAAATGGACGGTTTTGCCGCCACTCGCATGCTACGACAGCATAAGTCACTGGCGCAGATGCCGATTATCGCCATGACCGCCAATGCGCTGGCCTCAGACCAGGCTGATTGTTTGGCCTCAGGCATGAATGCCCATATCGCCAAACCCATCAAGGTAGAAGCATTAATTGCTCTGGTGCGGCAGTACTGTATAAACGAAGAAGGCACTCCCACCCCGGCAGGTTTATCCCATTCGGCAAACACGACAGACGACACTGGCCCCTTGGCATGCTTGCCGGATGTTCCCGCTGGCTTTTTACTTGAAGCGGCGTTGCAACGATTTGCTTGCAACCGAGAGCTTTACGCGGTAGCCGTGCGCCAGTTTCTGGGCGAGCAGGAAGACGTCATCCATCAAATTCGCCAACATTTGCAGCAAGGCGACACTTCGCCCGCCGCTCATTGCTTGCACACCCTCAAAGGGGTCGCCGCTACATTGGGGGCGCAATCGCTTGCTTATTTGGCGAATGAAACGGAAATTAGCCTAAAAACTAGCAACACCCCGGACAAAACAGAAGACCTGTTGGCTCGATTAGCCACCGCATTGAATGAGTCTTTCGATGTGCTGAAAAATTTGGCCCATGCCTTCGACCCTCCCGCTGCATCCGAACCCTTGGTCGATCCAGTGCGGGTCATTGCCTACTTGGATGCGTTGGATCCGCTGCTGTCCGAAAATAATCTGCGGGCTTTGGAAATTCATGCCGTGCTGAAACGCGAGTTCGGCAGTGGGCCGCAAAACCCATTGACACCGCTTCATGCTGCGATAAACCGACTGGACTTTTCGGCGGCACTCACAGAAAGCCGCAAACTTAGAGAACTATTGACATGACAACACCGAATAAAACTAGCCAGTATGGTCCAAGCCCATTCTATCCCCAGTCGGTGCGACCGCGCCTTCTGGTGGTGGACGATCAACCCGCCAATATTCAAGCACTCTATCAGATATTCCAAACCGATCATGAAGTCTTCATGGCCACTACCGGCCAACAGGCTCTTGGTGTCTGCCGCCAAGTGCTTCCCGACCTGATACTGCTCGATATCATGATGCCCGATATGGATGGTCTTGAAGTATGCCGGCAACTGAAGGCTGACCCGGCCACGACACATATCCCGGTGATTTTCGTCACAGGACAAAGCGAACCGACGGATGAAGCACTGGCGCTTGAAGTAGGCGGGGTGGATTTAATCCATAAACCAGTCAACTCTTGCGTGGTACGCGCAAGGGTGCAGACCCATCTTACTCTGAAAGCCCAGGCTGCCTTGTTGCGGCAAGTCACCGACCAAGTGCCGGGCATGGTTTACCAATGTCGTTTGGGGGCTGACGGCAGTGTGTGTTTTTCCTACATCAGCGAAGGCATACGCAAGCTTGCCGGACTGACACCCGGTGAGGTGTGTCAAGAGGCCGAAAAGTTATTTGCCTTGCTGCATCCGGACGACAAGGCGGGTTTTATGGAGTCGATGGAAGCATCCGCTACAACTGGACAGCCGTGGCGGAATCGCTTCCGCCTGTGTCTTTCTGGGGGTGGGCTACGCTGGTTTCAGGGCAACGCCGAGGTACAACGGGAAGCAGACGGCAGTTGCATTTGGCATGGCTTCGTCACGGATGTCACTGAGGAGATTGAAGTGGAGGTGAAATTGCACTCGGCGGCCAGTGTGTTTGATAGCGCCCAAGAAAGCATCATGATAACCGATGGTGATGGCATCATTATTGACGTCAATCCAGCGTTCACGCGTGTTACTGGCTATGTTCGCGACGAGGTGCTTGGACAGACGCCTAAATTGCTCAAATCCGATTGCCACGACGTGGCCTTCTATGCAAACCTGTGGCAATCCCTGATCGAAACAGGCTTTTGGCGTGGTGAGGTTTGGAATCGCAACAAAGGCGGCGATATTCTTCCCCAATTGGTGTCCATAGCCGCCATCAAAGATGCCACCGGACACATCCGGCAATACACCACCATCTACACTGACATTACGCACCTGAAGAAGAAGGAGATGCTTCTGCAGCGCGAGGCTAATTTTGACCCGCTCACCGGTGTCTATAACCGTCGCATGATAGCAGATCGTATGCGCATGGCGATTACCTTTACAGTGCAGACCCAAAAGAGCATGGCCGTCTGTGTGTTGGACCTTGATGACTTCAAACCGATCAACGACAGCTTGGGGCATATGGCCGGTGATCAGGTGTTGGTGGAAGTCGCAAGCCGCCTGTCTGCCTGTGTTCGCGAAAACGACACTGTCGCGCGCGTCGGCGGTGACGAATTTGTTTTGTTGCTACTGAATTTCGATGGTTTGAAGCAGTGCCATGCCATCCTTAAGCGCATTTTGGAATCGGTTAAATTACCGATCTACATGAATGGCCAAGCAGCCTATGTTTCGGCAAGCATTGGCTTCACCCTGTTTCCACTCAACCCATCCGAACCCGAGCAATTGCTAAGAGATGCCGACCAAGCCATGTATTCCGCCAAGCAGGCGGGAGGGGGCCGTTATCAAATGTTTCGATGTGGGCATCGGTGATGGCTTGTCATAAGTCGATTTCCATTATTGAAAAATCGTCGTCTAATTGCTCAAGCCTTTGCAATTTCCGAATCTGGGTTAGCAATTGGTCCATCACGGGAGTGTCATGGGCTGCGGTGCCAAGGAAATTTACGAATTTGTCAAATTCCCACATTTCTCCGTTGTCTAACCTAATTTCATAGGCACCGTCGCTGTAAAGGAATATTTTTGCGGGAGATTCTATTTGCACGGTTTGTGTGGCAAACGGGATGTCTGGCATGATTCCTATCATCGGTCCCTTGGAATTGAGCCGGGTCAAATCAGTATCTTGCCGTTGCCCTCCGTTGCACAGCAGGGCAGGTGGATGGCCCCCGCCGCTATAAGCCAACTGCTTAGTGCTAATGCGGAAGACGCCGTACCATATGGTAAAGTATTTGTTGTCATGCAATTCCTCTGCAAAGGCCATGTTCAGACTTCGCAGCACTTGGCCTGGTTCCCGGAAATCGGTGCTCGGTAGGGCTTGGGAGCGCAATATATTCAAGGCCGAGACGGACATTAACGACGAACCCACTCCGTGACCGCTCACATCTAACAGATAGACGGCAAAATGATCGTCGTCCAGCCAATTGTAACCAAACGAGTCTCCTCCAAGTTGTGTCGATGGCAAGAAACGCCAATCGATCCTAACGGGTCCTTTCTTAATTGGTTCGGGAAGCAGCGAGCGGACGTACTTTGCAGCTTCTGCCACTTCTTCCGCCAGTTGCCGTTGGCTATCGGCGAGTTTGCGATAGGCTTCGTTACGTTCGAGTTGGGCAACGTAGCCCTTTGAGTGATAACGGATGCGGGCCAGCATTTCCAGCCGGTCTGGCAATTTTACCAAATAGTCGTTCGCACCGAGAACGAAAGCTTCTGCCTTGGTCGACGGTTCCTCCCTCGACGAGAGCACAATTAGAGGGATATCCCGGGTCGATGGGTTGGCACGGAAGAACTTGATCAGCGTCAACCCGTCCAATTCAGGCATTTCCAAGTCTTGCAGGATTACCGTCGGGCCGAATGCGTTAGCCCGATCTATGGCCTGAGTCGGATCTTGGCAATGGTGGAACCGGATGTCAGGCTCTTCGGCCAACATTCTCCTCACCGCTTCGCCAATGATCACTTGGTCGTCAACCAGTAACACGCTTATAGGATGTGCTGAAGCGTTGATATCCGATTGGGTTGCTGTTGTCTCTACTGTGTTCATGAAAATTAGCCGTGTGCCTTATCCAAAGGATTATAATAAACGAGTTGGCTAAAGAATGCCTTATGCCAAGTGATCTTTTCTCGCTTCGGATTGATTATGAAGCCCGATCAGTAGTCCGCCCATACAGGTTAAACAAATGAAGTGGTTTACATCAATTAGACTTTCCCACAAACTGATCATTTCCTTGGCTTCTTTTTTCGTTCTCATCGTACTCATGAGCTTTTATTCGCTCAGACAGTTGGAAGCGATTAACCAAAAAGTCCATGAAATTCAGTCTAATTGGATGCCAGCAACCCAAACGCTCACCGAAATGAGAAATTGGTTTAATGGCTACCGGGCGGCTGCCTTTCAGCGTTTGGTTGCAGAGGAACCTTGGGAGATTGCCTATACGGAACAGGATATGAAAAACAAGCTGGATGCCTATAGAAAAAGCGAGTCGATTTATGTGCCCACAATCGTCGATCAGACGGAACAGGAATTGTTTGACAAGAGCAGTAAACTGTTCGACGACTATTTAAAAGGCAGTGAGCAAATGTTCGTTCTTGTCCATGAAAATAAAAGGGCTGAGGCTTTGGCGCTGATGAGAGGCAAGTTACGGGATAAAAAGGATGAATTTATCGCGGCCATCGAACAAGATATCAAATTCAATGTGGAAGGCGGTCAAAGGACAGCCCAAGAAAGCGCAATTTTGCTGGCATCCAGTCGCCAGAAAATTTATGTAATTCTTTGCGTGTTGGCCGTGTTTGAATTGATGGGGTTTTATGTCGTCAAGGTGTTTTCCGATTCGGTGAGTCTATTGCATAAAGTGGGTGTGCATACCTGCACCAGTTCCAATGAGTTGGCGGCCGTCATCCACCAGCAGGAAGCAACGATAGAGGAGCAGGCCATGTCCAGCAATGAGATTGTTGCCTCAGCCAAGGAGATTTCCTCCACCGCTAAGGAGTTAAGCAGCAATATGAACGAAATCGCGCAAATAGCCGAAGAAACCAGCCATAAGGCGACGGAAAGCCAGCAAGGATTGTCTCGACTTGACGAAACCATGCGCTCGATGGTCGATGCATCCAATGTCATTTCCACCAAATTGGCGATTCTCAACGATAAGGCAGGCAACATCAATTCCGTGGTGAATTTGATTATCAAGATTGCCGACCAGACTAATCTGCTCTCACTAAACGCAGCCATTGAGGCGGAAAAGGCAGGCGAATACGGTTTGGGGTTTTCCGTGGTGGCTACGGAAATCCGCCGCCTTTCTGATCAAACCTCGATTGCCACGTTCGACATTGAACAGATTCTAAAGGAAATGCAATCGCAGGTATCCGTCAGCGTGATGGGTATGGACAAGTTTGCCGAGGAAATCCACCGCAATGTGGAGAATGTCCGCAAAATCGGCCATCAATTGACTGGACTCATTGAGCAAACCAAGGCACTCAGTCCGCGGATCGAGCGTGTTTTCGAGGGGATGCAAGCTCAGAATATTGGCACTGGCCAAATCACCGAATCAATGTCGCTGTTTAGCGAGGGCATCCACCAGACCGCCGAATCCATACGCAATTCACGGAAGACAGTGACACTTTTGACCGATGCTTCGCAAGATGTTCAACGGGTGGTTAAGGCCTTAAGTTAATTCGTGGCTGTGATTTCTAACCGCGACAGATGCGAAAAGTCGCGCTTTCAAGGGGTTACAACCATTCCGGGGCATGAACAATGAATGGGTTTTCTAAGATTAAATTTTATCACTGGCTAGTCTTTTCCTTCGTCTTCTTTCTATTGACCATGGTGCTGTTGGGATGGTATGCAAACCGTCAGTTGGAAAGTATCCACAAACCGGTTTTGGAACTTCATTCCAAGTGGATGCCAGCGACCTTGGCCGCAACGGAAATGAAAAGCGCGTTCAATAGTTACCGGGTTGCGCTGCTATTGCGCATAGAAGCCAGCGACCCTAACGAGGTCGAATACACTGAAGGGCAGTTGACCAAGCGATTTCAGGCTTATCGGGAAAATGAAGCGGCGTTTGCCAAGCTTATCAGCACTCAAGTTGAAAGGAATCTATTCGATAAAAGCAAGAAGGCCATGGACGGATATTTTGTCGTTGCCAACGAAATCCTTGCTCTTGCCAGACAGAATCAAAAGGCCGAGGCTATGGCTTATTGGCGAGGCCGTACTAGGGAAAAATTGGCCGAAGTCACCAAAGCAATTGATGAACTGGTAAAATTCAATGTCTCGTCGGGGCGCGAAGTCAGTAATGAGAGTGAACGGTCACTGGCATCTGCAAGTATTGGGACCCAGCTTGCAATCGGGTTGGTTGTTTTATTCCAAGTGCTGGCGATTTTTCAAGTTTCCCGGCGGTTTTCCAAGACGCTACGTCTATTGCAGCAAGTTGGTGTAAAAACCTATGCCAGTGCCAACGAACTGGCAGCCTTGATCCACCAGTTGGAGGCGACTGTAGAAGAGCAGGCCGCCTCTGGCAATGAGATCGTGGCATCCGCTAGGCAGATTTCCGCCACTGCCAAGGGATTGGGCAAAAACATGGATGAAATCAGCCGTATAGCCCTTGAGACTAGCCAATGGGCGGGAGAAAGCCAAGACAGTTTGGATCAATTGGATGAAACCATGCGGCATATGGCAAGGGCTTCAAACGACATTGCCGCCAAATTGGGGGTGCTGGACGAAAAGGCAAGCAATATTGGCGCTGTGGTGAAATTCATCGGAAAAATTGCCGAACAAACCAACCTGCTCTCATTAAATGCCGCCATTGAAGCGGAAAAAGCCGGGGAATACGGGATGGGGTTTTCCGTGGTGGCCAAGGAAATTCGCCGCCTTGCCGATCAAACCTCGATTGCCCTGTTTGATATTGGGCAAATTGTCAAAGAAATCCAGTCCCAAGTTTCCATCAGCGTAATGGGGATGGATAAGTTTGCCAAGGAAATTGGCCTCACTGTGGAGGATGTCCGCAAAATAAGCTGGAAATTGAACGGATCCATTGAGCAAACCATGGTTCTCAGCCCACATTTTGATCTGATTTATGAAGGGATGAAGGCGCAAAACCTAGGTACACTACAAATCACCGAGTCCATGTCACAGTTCAACGAGGGTATCCATCAAACAGTACAGTCTATCCATGGATCGCGGCAGATGGTGACATTACTGACCGATGCGACGCGTGATGTGCAAAATGCCGTCCAGGAATTGGGGTAAATTCCATGGCTTTTGACCCGGACAAACCCTTATATGCAGTTGTCTTTTCTATCGGCAGTGACCGTTATGCCCTGCCTGCGGCGGATCTCATCGAGGTGCTTCCGTTGCTGACATTGAAACAGTTGCCGCAGACGCAAGGATGGGTGTCCGGTGTTTTGAACTATCGGGGGACAGCGGTTGTCGTGCTGGATATCAACTCTTTGGTGACCGGAAAGCCTTGCAAAGCAGTGGTCAGTACCCGCATTCTGCTGACCCCCGTGCTGCGCAGGGATGGCATCAGGAGAATTTTGGGGTTGATGGTGGAAGGCGTGACCGGAACCGTGAAAATTTTGCCAGAGACGTTGCGGGTCAGCGGAGTTTGGAGCGAAAGCGCACCCTATTTGGGGATGTTAGCGATGCATGAGGGTGAAATCCTGCAAATCATCCATCCCGACAAATTTTTGACAGAAGAGTCCCGCGCCTTGCTGGAGTTGGAAGATTAAGGGTCCGCATCATGCGAATACTTCAACAAATCCATGATCTCATAAAGGTGTCAGTCGGGATTGATTTGGCAACGGTTGGCGGCTCGCCCTTGGCGCGGGGGGTGAAGGAGCGCATGGCCAAGTGCGGTCTGGCGGACGAGGCAAGTTATATCGACCTAATCGGGAAATCACCCGAAGAATTGGATGAGTTGGTTGAACTCATCGTGGTGCCGGAGACTTGGTTTTTTCGCGACGAAAAGCCTTTTGCTTTGTTGCAGAAATATGTCAGCGAAGAATGGAAGCCTTCATGTCCTGACATCCCAATCAAAATATTGAGCCTTCCTTGCTCTTCCGGCGAAGAACCCTATACTATCGCGATGGCTTTGCTTGACATTGGACTCAGCCCGGAACAAATGCGGATCGAAGCTTTTGACATCAGCAGACAAGCATTGGAAAAAGCCCAGATGGGGATATATCATCGCAATTCATTTCGCAGCCGGGACATGGGCTTCCGTGAGCGGTATTTCCATTTGACGGACGAAGGCTATGTACTTGGCGAGAAAGTCCGGCGCTGTGTGGCCTTTTCCCGTGGCAATATGATGATGCCCGGTTTCGCCGTAGGCAAGGGCCCCTATGATGCGGTGTTTTTTCGCAACTTGATGATTTACCTGGCACCGAAGCAGCAGGACGAGTCCATGGCAGTCATCGACAAGTTGCTTTCTCCTTCCGGGGTTTTGTTTGTAGGCCATGCGGAGTCCTTGCAAGCACTGAATAGAGGCTATTCCCCGGTTCGATATCCGTTTTGTTTTGCCTACCGCAAGAGCAATCAGTGTGTTGGGCAAAATTTTCCTACTTCTATGGGCATCAGGCAGCAACGGCAGGATGACAAGAGAACGATTGGAACGGCTGCAAGGGCTATAGAAAACGGAGGAAGTAAAGCAATACGAAACACCCTCGCCCCTTGGGAGAGGGCCGAGGTCAATGTAGTTGACAAAGCCGTCCATACCGGCAGGGATTGCCGGTATCCAGAACACAGGGAGGTTTCGGTGGACTCTCTAGCGTTGGCTTTTGAAATGGCCGACAAAGGGCGGACTGAAGATGCCCGCAAACTTTGCGAAGCGTCGTTGTCGACTAGCCCTCCAAAGGCCGACGCTTATTATTTGCTTGGATTGCTGCAAAAATCACAAGGCTTTGCGGCGGAAGCGGAGATTTGCTTGCGTAAAGCCGTTTATCTGCAACCGGATCATGTGCAGGCACTCGCACATCTGGCGTTGGCCGCAGAAGAGCGCGGCGATATGAAGGCCGCAGAATTATTCCGGCTGCGGGCTAGGCAGGCTGATGGAAAGCAAACTAGGAACTGAGATGCAAGACCCAGTTCATTCCTTCACGGTCATTGACGATTGTTGGAACCGTATTGGTGTTTGGAGCCATGCCGAAAGCCCTTGCCCTAAATTGCAGGAAGTTGTCCATTGCCACAACTGCCAGGTTTTTGCGGCATCGGCCAGCAAAATATTCGAACGCCAGTCCTTGCCGCCCAATTATCTAGACGAATGGTATCGCCACTATTCCAAACCGGCCCCTGACCGGCGAATATCCGAGCATTCATCGGTGCTGGTGTTTCGCGTCGGGTGTGAATTCCTATCGCTGCCTATTAGTGTCATTGACGAAATTTGCCAACCCGAGATGATTCACCGCCTGCCGCATTATGCCACGGATATTCTGAAGGGCATCGTCAATATCCATGGGCAGTTGCGACTATGTTTTTCCATGGTCAAATTGCTTGGTATTGAGGATTTCAAACCTGATGCGGATGGGAAACGCCGGATATTCCCTCGCATGATGGTCATTCGTCGCAATGAAAGCCGCTTCGCATTGCTAGTGGACGAAGTGCTTGGTTCCTGCCGTTACGCACAGCTTGACCTTCTTCCCGTTCCAGCATCACTGTCCCACGCATTGGGCAAATTAGTGCGGGGTATATTGCAGGATGGAGGGCAAAGCATCGGCCTGCTGGATGAGGAACTCATGTTCCATGCCATGGAAAAAACCCTCAAATGAGCCTAGCCGACGTTTCCATGCTGGAGCTTTTCCGCGTTGAGGCGGAAAACCAGGCATCTGAAATCATCAAAGGGTTGTTGGAACTGGAGCGTGACGCACACAATCAGAAGGTGCTCCAGTCTTTGATGCGGGCATCCCATTCCATCAAGGGTGCAGCACGGATAGTCAATCTTCCCAATGCCGTGGTGCTGGCACATGCCATGGAGGATTGCTTTATTGCGGCACAGAAAGGTTTTACGCTTAAACGCCCACATTTCGACCTTCTATTGAAAGGTGCCGATCATTTGGCGCGCATCGCCCTTTTAGATGAAGGCAAAATCAGCGATTGGATAGCCAACAACTCAAAGACTTATAATGAACTAGCCGAGGCTATCAGCAATGCCATGTCAGGAGGACAGATTGAAATGCCTGACATTCATTTCACTGCGGCAATCGAAAAAACCTCGTCCGAGCCTGTAATAACGACGGCCACGTTTGGAGATGGCGAAGAGAAGGTGTTGCGGATCAATGCCGAACTCCTTGACCGTTTGATTGGGCTTGCCGCCGAGTTTCTGGTCGAGTCGCGCCGCCTTGCTCCCTTTGTGCATTCCTTGCTTCGCACCGTCCGACAATTAAACGGGTTGACTGGACGGCTGGAACGTATAGAAAGGCATCTGGCGGGAATCGGCGAGATTGAGCATGAGCTTGAACTGTTGCGGGTAGCCATACAGATTAGTGCCGAAACCGCTGACGGCATTGCCGGAAACTGGCGGTTTCTGGAAAGTTTTGAGCGTCGCTCAAGCCAGTTGTCACGGCAACTCTACAAAGAGGCTACGACCAGCAGGATGCGTCCATTTTCCGAAGGCGTGGCGAACTTTCCACGTATGGTAAGGGATATTGCAGGAGAACTAGGAAAACAAGTACAGCTTATTATTGGCGGACACAATACGTTGGTGGACCGGGATATTTTAGACGTACTCCAGTCACCTCTTAATCATCTGTTGCGCAATGCCATAGACCATGGCATAGAATCACCCGATGAAAGGCTTGCCGTAGGCAAGCCTGCTGAGGGCGTCATCCGATTGGAAGCCAGGCATCAAGCGGGCATGCTCTTCGTCGCTGTAGAGGACGACGGACGCGGGATTGACCCTGAAGCGTTGCGCCGCCTTGTGGTTTTGCGCAAACTTGTCTCCGAAGAAACGGCAGTTGGCCTGAGTACTGTTGAACTCTATGATTTCCTTTTCCTGCCGGGGTTTACCGTCAAAGACAAAGTGACGGAAATTTCCGGGCGCGGGGTGGGGCTAGATGTGGTCATGAATAGCCTGCAACAGATTCGCGGTTCAGTGAGAACCCATTCCGAGGTCGGGCAGGGAACCCATTTTCAACTCCAATTGCCTCTTACCCTTTCGATCATGCGCGGTTTGGTTACGCAAATAGCCGGTGAGGCTTACGTTTTCCCCTTAACGCGAGTCGAAAAGGTTTTGATTCTCGGGCAGCATGATATTTCCTCTTTGCAAGGCAATGATTTTTTTTACCTGAACGGCAAACCCGTAGGGATAGTGGTAGCGGCCCAAGTACTTGAATTGCAGCAAACCGCTGATTTGACCGACTGTTACAATATCGTTGTAATCAGTGACCGGGATGGGCGTTTTGGTGTCGTGGTTGATCGCTTCATTGGTGAAAGCAATTTGGTCGTAAGACCCTTGGACCCCGGTTTGGGTAAGTTACGTGACATTGCCGCCGAAACCCTGTTGGAAGACGGTACGCCAGCGCTTATACTAGACGTGGACGATTTGACCCGTTCCATCGACAGGCTGATAGGCAGGAACCACTTACAACAAGGCGGGGCAAGCCCATCCAAAGCTGCCAAACTGGGCAAACGCATTCTGGTGGTGGATGACTCCTTTGTCGTTCGGGAAGTGGAACGTAAGCTGCTTGAGAACAGGAAGTACCGTGTCGAAGTGGCGGTCGATGGAATGGATGGATGGAATGCCGTGCGAAGCGGTGGATTCGATCTTGTCATCACCGATGTGGACATGCCAAGAATGAATGGAATAGAACTGGTATCCAAGATCAAGCAGGATGCAGGGTTAAAATCCACGCCCGTAGTGATAATGTCCTACAAAGATTGGGAAGAAGATAGGCTTAGAGGGCTGGATGCCGGGGCCGATTATTACCTGACCAAGGGCAATTTCAACGACGATACTCTGCTTGAGGTGGTCACTAGCTTGATCGGAGATGCCTAAAAATGCGAATTGCCATTGCCAATGCCCCGACGGCTGCCATTGAATCTTTACGATTGGCGTTGTCGCTCGCCCCCGAACATAATCTGGCTTGGATTGTAAATGGTAGCGCCGAAGCGGTGCGCATGTGCGCGGAGGATGTCCCCGACCTGTTATTGATGGGCTTGACCCTGTCGGTTTCAGAGGTCGTTGACTGCACACAGCGCATTATGAAAAAAACGCCATGCCCCATACTAGTGGCGGCGGTCAATTACCAACGGCAGATATCCGAGGTATTCCAAGTCTTGGGGGCGGGTGCCTTGGATGTGGTCAATGTCCCGGCATTCGGAAATGCTGAAGATGCGCTCGAGTTACTGAGAAAAATAGATGCCGTCCGCAAACGCATTGCCTCATCAGCGCATGGCAGAGACAGCATCATTAAAGACCTGACTGGTAAGGAAAAGAACCTGCCGCCGTTGATCGTCATCGGCGCTTCGACTGGGGGACCCAATGCCATTGCCACTATCCTGGCTGCCTTGCCCAATGGATTTCATGCCGCTATCTTGGTGGTGCAACATGTGGACGAGCAATTTGCCGAGGGCATTGCCCACTGGTTGGGGCAACACTGCAAGCTGTTAGTCGATATCGCCCGTGCTGGGGACAGGCCGCTCGCCGGTCATGTGCTTATTGCCAGCACTAACGATCATATGGTGCTTACAACCGACCGGACCATAGCCTATACGGTGGAGCCTGTGGATTATCCGTACCGGCCTTCAGTCGATGTGTTCTTTGCGAGTGTCGCGCAAAACTGGCCCAAACCTTCGGCAGCGGTGTTGCTGACCGGCATGGGAAGGGATGGTGCGTCTGGATTGATGGCACTTCGGCGCGCTAGTTGGCATACAATCGCCCAAGACAAAGAAAGCTGCGCCGTTTACGGAATGCCCAAGGCGGCGATAGAGTTGGGTGCGGCTAAGCTTATTCTCCCCCTCTCTCAAATAGCGGAGGAACTGAAGCACTATGAGAAGTCCAAGCCAAGTGGACAAGCGCGAGGATAAACAGCCATGTCCAGCGGTTTGATCCTTCCTGGCGAAGGCGTTTCGAGTGTAGTCAAACATGCCCTCGTCATCCTGTTGGTGGAGGACAGTCCTTTCACCGCCGAGGCCGTGCGGCGGTTGCTCAGTGACGAGGCTGATATCCATTTTCATTACTGTTCCGATCCGTTCAAGGCCCTTGAAATGGCTGAGAAAGTCGATCCATCGGTCATATTGCTTGATGTGGCAATGCCCGAAATAGACGGTTTCACCTTGTGTCGATTTCTCCGTGCCCACCCAAGAACCCGCGACAAACCCGTGATCATGCTGTTCGGCTCCGATGAGCCTCTCGTCAAGGTGCAAGCATTCGTAGCCGGTGCCGACGATTACTTGATCAAATTGCCCGACAAAATCGAGCTAATCGCCCGCTTGCGCCATCACTCAAACGCCTACTTCGTCAAAATGGAAAGGGACAAGGCAAAAATGGCGTTGCGAATCGGTCAGGCGAGGATCGACTTTCTGTCCGGGCAAGTCACAGAACTAACCCGGAACGACCTTTTGACAGGTTTGGCTAACCGGAAAACCTTTGAGGAACGGTGCAACGAGTTGTGGAGCTTGGCTGTGCGCAATAACATCCCCATTTCCCTGTTAATGATGGATTTGGACTACTTCAGACTGTTCAATGAACATTATGGACACCCGAAGGGAGACGAAACCATCAGAACCATCACCGGGGTATTCCGCCAGTCAATCCGCCGACCGTCAGATGTGCTGGCCCGTTTGACTGGCGAAAAATTCACCGCACTGCTGCCTGCCACCCACGCAGAGGGAGCCATCCATGTTGCAGAATTGGTGCGGTCGGGGGTCGAAAACTTAGAAATTCCTCATTGCAAGAGCGAAGTTGCTTACCATCTTACCATTAGCCTAGGGGTGGCCAATGCCATCCCCTCGCACGGGACAAAAATTGATGCATTGCTAAAGTTGGCGGAGGACTGTCTGGACAAGTCAAAAGAAGCGGGTCGCAACCGCTTGCATATTGCGCATCTGGATGAATCAGACATGCCCGTCAATTTGTGAACCAGGACATCGCCGTATCACCCATCACATTCCGGCTTTGGTTATCGTTCAGCCCGCATATGCAAATATTCTCAGTTTGGCCTGACCGGCGTAACTATCGAAAGAACGGGGGAGCGTCTAAACCGAGTCGGTCTCGACGGTGTGTGGTCTGTTCGGGCGAGGCCTCCAAGACCGACTCGGTTTTTTGGCTGGTTCCCAAGCTCCGGCTTGGGAACCCTGATCTTGCAAGCTCCTGCTTGGCCGCTCTGCGGGAAGCTGGAGCTTCAAAAACCCTATTACCAAACAGGATATCTCATCGTATACACAAGTGTGGTGATACTTGTCAGTACACATAAATATTCGACAATTCCAAAGAGCAAGTTTCACGCAAAGACGCAAAGGCGCAAAGAAAATCGCTCTTCTTTGCGCCTTTGCGAGCTTTGCGTGAGACTTCTTTTTCCTGTAACGATGGTATTACTCGTATCCCACGCACGGAATATTTCGACTCGGACGGACTTGTGTATAACGGCGAGAGCAGGAGCTTGGGAACGAGCAACAATAAGGAACCCTTCCCCTTGGGATAGGGCAGGGTGAGGGGGCCATTGCTGACACAGCCGTCATACCGGCAGGGAGAGCGAAGCGAGGGTTCGCCGGTATCCAGAACACAGGGAGGTGAATGGTGATTGCCCTCCATGGCTACTGGGTTCCGGCATTCCCTGCCGGAACGACGTGTTCATTTCCTCAGCATCAAAGTCCCAATGCCGCGGTCAGTGAGTAATTCCAGCAACACGGCATGGTCGATCCGTCCGTCAATGATGTGGACGCTGTTCACGCCGGCTTTCAATGCATCGGTGGCGCAATGCGTTTTCGGTATCATGCCGCCTGAAATGGTGCCATTCTCAATTAACTCATTAACGCGTTCCAAGGAAATCCCGGTCAATAACTTGCCTTGTTTGTCTAAGATGCCCTGTGTGTTGGTTAGCAGGATGAGCTTCTCCGCCTTTAGCACCTCCGCCATTTTTCCAGCCACTAGGTCGGCATTGATATTATAAGACCGTCCGTCCGCACCCACGCCGATGGGTGCAATCACCGGGATGAAATTGCCATGGTGCAGCATTTCCACGACGGCGGGGTCTATACTTTCCACAACGCCAACATGGCCTAGATCAATAATCTCGGGTTCGTCCGTTTCCGCCGAACGCTGGGTGACAACGATCTGTTTGGCTCTGATTAGATCGCCGTCTTTGCCGGTCAGCCCCACCGCCGACCCGCCGTTGCGGTTGATCAGATTAACGATTTCCTTGTTCACCAAACCGCCCAACACCATTTCCACCACGTCCATGGTTTCGCTGTCGGTGACCCTCATGCCTTGGACAAATTCGCTGCTTTTGCCCAGCCGCTTTAGTAAGTCACCGATTTGCGGTCCTCCGCCATGAACGACCACAGGATTGATGCCCACTAGCTTGAGGAGCACAATGTCACGCGCGAAGCTGTTTTTCAAATAGTCTTCGGTCATTGCATGGCCGCCGTACTTGACGACAATGGTTTTTCCCGTAAAACGCTGGATATAGGGCAACGCCTCGATGAGGACATGGGCGATCTGGCTAGCGGAAGAATTATCCAGGGATTGCTGAGCTTTCAAGTTCGACTCCTTGGTGATTAGAGTTTGATTATTGGTGGGGATGTCCCGGTAAAGCAAAGTGCTACGCTTTAGCAAGTAGCCCGGATGGAGCCGTCTTCGGCGCAATCCGGGGAATCGTATCCGCAAACCCCGGATTTTCGCTCGCCAAGCGGCTCCATCCGGGTTACCTATTAATGATGGGGATGCCCCCGATAAAGCAAAGGGCTATGCTTCAGGCCAAGTGCGGGCTGTTCGACAGTCAGCCAAGAAGCGACGGCTAAAAGATAAGAAACTAATAACACGACGACAAAAACATGGATGCTGCGGGTAAACCCAAGTTCAAAGGCGAGATTCAGCACGATGCCATGATAAATATAAGTGCCATAAGAGATATCATTGCCCTGTAGCAGTCGATTGGCAAGGTCTCGGACAGTGAAAGCAAGAGACACCACGGTAACAGAAAGCAATGTCATCAAAAGCAGATTGGAAGTATAGATGTTTTGGGGTATTTGGTCATACCGGCTAAAAATGAAGGCGATAAGCAGATAAACCGCTAACCAATATAAGCCTTTGCCATTCAGCACTCTGGCGAGTGAGGCTTGGTTGCGTTGAAGTATGATCCCCAGCATGAATATATACCAATAGGGCAATAGGCTAAGCCGGATAAGAAAGGCCAGTTTCACGCTAACGCTGTTAATTTCATCGTGGTAGTTGACGAATATCCAAGAGAGCGCGAACAACAGCAGGGTCATCCCCATCAACCGAACATTCTGTTGTAGCGTAGACAGGCCACGCCAAAGCAATGGGGCCAACAGGGGAAGTGCTAGGTAAAATTGCAATTCCACAGGTATTGTCCACAAACTGCCGTTTAAGTGCCCGATGCCGAAATTGGCTCTGAAAACTGCCGGGTTGTAAAACTGGGCGATGGAGAATTGGGCGATCAACCACTTTGCCACGATGATAAAGCGGTTGTCGCCACTGGTTTGTATGGCTTCCCAAATTCGGTTGCCAAACACAGTGAGCATCAATAAGGTCACCAGAGTGGAAGTCCACAAGGCGGGATAAATTCGCAGAGCCCGGTTGATGGCGTAGTTTCTTAAGTTTGGGTGGCGGTCAAGCGAGGCGGAGATCAGAAATCCGCTGATGACAAAAAAAATCGGAACGCCCGGAAAATAGTCGAGGTTGTGCCTGACACTCAAAAGCCATCCGCTGAATTCGATGTGAAGTTCATCTCCGATATGGATGAAAGCCACTTGGCTGGCGGCAAACAACCGCAACAAATCAAAGTTATTGTGGTGCGGGTCGAAGCCACGGGGGGTAGGTGTGGTTGCCATGTGCCTAATCGTCAAGCTGAAATTAGTCCTACTTGCTGACGGAAGGAGGAAGTGGTATGTGAAATCACAAAGCATCTATGTCCAATGGTTTGGTTTTCTTCTGCCAGTGCTCAGCCAAGGCATCGTCTGCAAGTCGGCTTAGTAAGTCTTGGGAGTCGCTAAACATCTCATCTTAGAATTGGAGCTTTTATTAGGCACTTATTTACCCAATATTTTATATTACGTGTGTCTCTCACACAGTTTACTAGACACAATTTTACCCAACTTACTATGTTTTGATCTATTACACAGCTTGTATCTCTCACACAGTAGCTTGGTGAAAACCCTCTAGAATAACTAGGAGTCATTGCGGGAATTTTTTTCACAAAAGCCCTTATATTTGTGGGTTTAATAAGTCTTGTTTCATTATCTATCATGATTTGATTCCCGCTATCTCAATGCTCAGATTTATCGAAAACGCATTCAGAATAAATTACTTAAATCCACCCTGCACTCCGTCAAACCGGCCGGTGCGATGGTTTCGTCTCGGTTCGGGCAAAACATTTCCAAGTAAACGCCCTCATCAGGTCGGCGGAAAACTTCAAGCCGCTGATGCTCCAAATCCAATATCCAAACTTCAGGGATATCATGCCGGGCGTACAAGGGGAGTTTAACCTCCGTATCATAACGCAGGGTGGTGTCGGACACTTCGACCAATAGAATAATGTCTTCCGGTCTGGGGTGTGCATGACGGTAGAAATCATCACGATAGCGAAGCAGTGCGATATCCGGTTGTGGTTCCGAACGCGCGTTAAGGTGAATGGGGTCTTGAACTGAAACAATGGCTTTCATGCCCACAGATTGCATGAAAATCGAATTCAAGCGTTTGACCACATAGGCATGGTCTATACCAATCGGCGACATGTCAAAAATTTCCCCTTCAATTAACTCCACCCGGTCATCCGCTTTGAATATACCTGCTTCACCCATGCGATAGTATTCGTCCGTTGTGATGCGATGGCGTTGGGGTAAAAAAGCAAGGACGGCAGACATGATGGGTTGCTCCTTTCGATCTATAATCTGGTATTGTAACACTCCTGATGCCGTATGCCGTAGAAACAAAAAAACCGCCCCGAAGGGCGGTTTAGCTATAGGCTAAGCCAGTGTTTCAGGCTTGCACACCATTGGCAGCTTTGCGCCGCGAAAACCCAAACACTCCCGCTAAAGCCGGTGCTACGAAAAGCAGAGCGGCGGGAAGGGGGGTGGCTGTTGGTCCGACAACAGACACATTGTCGATGAAGTTGCCATAACTACCATCGCCATAGGGTATGGAGCTGAAGCCTGCGGTATCATTACCCTGTGCGGTGACCGTGAAGTTGTAGTAAGTCCACGCACTGGTGCTGGGTGCATGAAGAGCCGCTTGGATGACACTACCATCCCACAACACGTCTATGGTGTTAGTTCCACCATCACTTCTGCCTGCGTAGGCAAACGAAAAGGTGTAGCTGTCACCTGCAACCGTTGCCAATGCGGTGGTGTGGACATATGAAGGTAAATTGCCATTCAACTCCATATATTGATTGCCATTCGCAGCCGTGATGTACCCAAGGCCACTGGTTTGAATCTCAATGGTGCTTTCAGTGGTGTTCACCCAGCCTTGGAGATTGGAAACGGCTTCCCACCCGCCACCAAGCGCAGGGTTTTCAAAACTGCCATTGGTGACTAATTCAAAGCATGGGTCAAGCTTGCTGAACTAGCGAGGGCAATGGCAAAAAAAACTGAAGATGATTTCATGCTTTAATCCAGATTAAAAATTTGAAAAAGTTCCCGATCTTTGTCGTAATTAACAGAGTCGGGGTGGGGGGTGTATTCTGGCCTTACCTTTCGCTTAGTGGCTGCTGAACGCAAAGATGCCAGTTTAGGCTATGGCTTCCCACATCAAATCATGGAATGCCTGCCAGACATCTAAACGCAGCTTACATGCCATGTACTTTTTTACTTGTGAGAAGCCTGGAAAAGTGCGGATTACGGGGGGTATTGGATGATTTTCGTTGCATTTTGCAATGCGACATTCATTTAACAGGGTTCTATACGGCTATAGGTCATGGTTTAGCCCACCTGCACCGTCAAAAGCTGTCTTCCCTTGGCGACAACTTGCGAGATTGCCAAAATATTTATCTTTTTTGCAAAAAAGGGGTTAGGGGGTTGAATGCCGGAGCTATCACTGTGGACGGGAAGCCCCCACCTTAACCCTTTTTTTTTAAAAGGAAGTTAGGGGCTAATCTTTTTGGGGTAGTCTTAAGCAATAGGTGCTTTGAAAAATTAAGGTCGTTGCCAAGCGACGACGATTCTTTTGGTAATTGTGAGGGTTTAACGGGTGCTTCAGCAATTTTCATGTTGAACAGAACCGGGCGGGTTTGGAACCCGCCCCTACGAATCGATGTACCGTATCCTGTTTAGAATGCATTGGTAATTTGGAATTAACTACCTTGCGTAGGGGCGGGTTCCAAACCCGCCCTTATTTATCGTTGCCAAAATGAGAATTGCTGCGGGTGCTTGGCTAAGGAATTAGTTATATGAACAAATTTCTCAAATTTACATTGGCCTCCACCAAACCAATCGGTGCGATGGTTTCGTCCCGGTTCGGGCTAAACATTTCCACGTAAACGCCCCCCTCAGGTCGGCGGAAAACTTCAAGCCGCTGATGCTCCAAATCCACGATCCAAACTTCTGGGATTTCATGCCGGGCGTACAAGGGGAGTTTCACCTCCGTATCATAACGCAGGGTGGTGTCGGACACTTCGACCAGTAAGAGTATGTCTTTAGGGCCTGGCCGGGTATGGCGATAAAAATCTTCCCGATAGCGAAGCAGGGCGATATCCGGTTGCGGTTCTGATCTTGAGTTCAGCCGGATAGGGTTCTGAGAAGATACATTAGCCTGAAGACCTACACTTTGAATGAAAAGGGATGTCAAGCGGTTGACAAAATAAGCATGGTCGATACCTATTGGCGGCATATCAATAATCTCCCCTTCAATCAGTTCAACCCGGTCATCTTCTTTAAATATCCCCGCTTCGGCCATGCGATAGTATTGGTCCACGGTAAGGCGGTGGCGTTGGGGTGAAAATGCGGCGACGGCAGGCATGTTTCGTTACTCCAATAAATTTATAACAGATAACACGATTGAATCATCAGCGTATCTCCCAAACCCCATTCGGCAGTTCCCCGAACATTTCCGGCGCGTACAAAGCCTCAACGCGGGTGGATGGCAGTGCGAACTTGCCGGGATTGTTCAGGCGCACGGTGTATTCAAACGACCATTGGCCCTTAGGCACATACTCGTAGTAAGCCCGGAAGGCATCAAAGCGGCGTTCCTCGTATGCGGGCCAGACCCAACCCTCCTTTTTCTCTCCCTTTGCCAGCAATTGCGAATCCCCGCCCAAGCCCGAGCCTAAGATGGTCGCGCCCGCCGGGACAGGGTCGTCCACCACGACCCAAGTCATGTCGGCTTGAGCATCCATCTCCAATTTGATCCGGGCCACATCGCCCTTGCTCCAAACACCAGTTTGCTTTTGCTCGACCGGTTCGACGCTGCGCTTGATGCTAAAACCTGTAAACAGTGCTTGTTTAAGGGGCAGGGCGGCACGGCTTTGGATGATTGCCCAAGGTTTGCCTTCGCCTGTGTGTTTCACCGCAAGGGTTTCAGGTCCGTCTCCCCAAGGGAAGTTAAGCGCATTTTGCTTGGTAGACTCGGCCCATTGCATGCCTTTTTTGACACCCGCCAATTCGGCCTCGGTGTAACCTGTCACTGGCACGGATTCAAAAGCCGCGCTGAATTTCTCCATAGCCAAGGTTCCCCAGGCGTTTGCAGGGGTGGTGTCCCAATGTCCATGATGTTGCCTGCCCATCGCCCCGGTCACTAGCCTAGGGATATCGGCCCTCCACTGCGGCTGGTCTAGTAGCGTCAAAAGGGTGCGCACAGCATTTTGGTCGATAGAGACCATCAACCACCAGAGTCGGTCATTATCTTCGTTGGAAAACCCCATGGTCGTGCCTTGCAGGTTCAAGCGCGAGCGTATGATCTGTCCGGCTTGCGCCAACCGACTGTCCCGCTGCGGGATAGCCGGGACCCGCTTGAGGATGTTGAACCAGTCCAACACCGCCGAAGTTGGCCACAGATTAGGGTCTAGAGTGATCGAACCCAACATTTCAGGCGTGGCAAGCCCGTAACGGGAAAGTGCCTCAATGGCGGCAAGCTTGCGGATTGCCAGATCGGCGGCGGCAAGCGAAAAGTTGCGTTTGACTTTACCAGCAACGAAGTCTTTAAGCCCATCTTGCAGACGCTTCAAGGATTCTTCCGGTATCGTCCAGCCGGCTTCGTGGGCTATGGATAGCACATAAGAAGTCAGCACATCGCTACCATGCAGCCAATCAGTGGCAAAGTATTTGAGCAACCCGTCAGCGTCGATGAAGGCGGGCAGTGCGTCCATGTTAGCGTCCCACATCGTTTTATCACGCAGGGCAATCGCCTTGGAAGTGCGCTGTTCCATGCAGGAATAGGGATATCGGCGCATGTAGTCGAGTACGCCAACAAGGCCCTCGCCCAGTTTGGCGCGTAAGGATATACGCAAGCCGCCACGGCCCGGTATGGCACCCGCTGGAGGCTCCACAGTCAAATCGAAGGGTTTGTCAACTTGCGCCAACTTGGCTTGATATACCCTTACAGGCCAAACCGGGATGACATCTTGGGTTAGCTTGACTTGATCATGGGCAGCCCCGTCAGTGGTTTCGGCACTGACTTCCCAAGACAATTTGGACGTATCCGCTGGCACTTCGACATCCCAAGCCAGTTCCTTCGCTGCGCCGGGTTCCAATTCCACTGGGATGGGTGGAAGTTCTTTCCATGAAACCCCGCAGACCGACTCTGAGGAAATCCCCCCTGCCCCCCTTTGCAAAGGGGGGTTGGGGGGATTTCCCAAAACCGAGTCGGTCTTGCAGGGGGAGTTCTGGGAGGGCGGTTGTTTGGCAACCGTAGCCGAATCTGCCGACCACTTGGCTTTGGCTGTCAGGGCCAATTTGCGATTGGATGCGTTGCGTAGCGTAAATATGGCTTTAAATACGTCGTCCTCGCGCACTAAAGGAGGCAATCCCGAATGTAACATGACATCCTGAGTGGTGCGGATCGTTGCATCGCCGGTTCCGAAAAAGCCGATTCCCGCATTAGCTACAGCGGTCATGCGGAAAGCGGTCAATGAATCGTTAAGCGGCACTTCGATTTCCGCTTCGCCCTGTACGTTGACAGGAACGCGCCCACGCCAAATTAGCAGGGTGTCAAACAACTCCCGTGCGGTTTGCCGTCCGCCCCCGCCGCCATGGGGTATGGCTTTGCGCCCATAGTGGCGCTTGCCTACTACCTGCATCTGGGCGGTGGAAGTGAAAACTTCAATGCCGCGTTTGCCCATCATGGCATCTAGCAATTTCCATGAGGTGTTGGGTTTGAGTTCCAACAAACCTTCATCCACTGCGGCTAGGGCAATTTCCGCATCTTGCGGCAATGGCCCACCGTCAGCCCTTTCAACTTTGATTTTGACGACGGATTTGTCGCGCACTTTGTAAACGTCTTTGTCTGGTTGCACTTTGACGTTCAAGCGGTTGGGTGCCCATCCTACGTCAAGTTGTGCAAGGCCCAGCTTGAAGGCCGGTTTGTTCAAGTCCACTAGGGCAGTGATGGCCTTGTCCTCCAGTTTGAACCCTAGTTTGGCTGCCAACTCCCTGAACCAAGCGAAATAGTCCCTAGCTCTGCCACGCACGGCCAGCACGGAGACATAAATATTGGGTGCGTAGTTAGGTTTGATCGGCACTTCGATCACAGGCTCTTTGCCTGAAATCGGCAAAACATAGGAGTCCAGCACACCTTCCCGTTCCACCGTCACCAGTGCGGTGGCTTCACGGAACGGCATGCGCACCTGCAATCGTGCGGTCTGGCCGTGCTCCCAAGCTTTCTTTTCCGGCAACACATCCATGCGGTCACTGGGTCCGTTGTTAAACCAAAGGTTTTCGCCGCCTGCCACCCAAGCATCCTGGGTTGTCAGTGCGGTGTTGCCGTCGCCATCTTGGGCGGTGGCGCGCAGGATTACTTCCCCCGAAACCCCTGGCTTTATATCGCAGACCACAATACCCGCCTTGTCGGTGCTGTCTTCGCAAAGTTTGTCCAATTTTTTATATTCACTCTTATTTTCATAATCGTAAAAGCCTCCGATTAGGCGTTTGCGATAGGAATAGGTGAATTTTTTGAATAGCTCCACCTTGAGCTTCTGGTTTTTCACTGGTTTGCCGGCTGGGTCCAAGGCGATGACTTGAAACCGCAGTTGATCTTTGTTGGCAATCCAAGCTTCCTGTTTAATGCCTAACACCACTTTGGACGGCAATAACGGGATGGTGCGGGATACCGAGAGCAGTTGTCCGTTGGCATCTTGGTATTCCAGTTCGGTCAACAACTCCTTGGGGGAATCCGCCGACGGCAGATTGGGGATAGTCGCTCGTGCAGCCCCGGCTTTGTCCAGGGTCAGTGGCAAGACTTGGGCGGTGGAGCTTTCCTCGGTTTCCTCTTCATCGTTTTGCCTATCCTCCTGTAGTCCAGTTTCTTTTATATCATTGCCACCAAATTGAAAATCTTCGTAATCTGGAAAAGCGAGTTGACGGGAGCGGACTTGACTGCGTAGTTTGACTGGTATGTGGGATGCCCCGCCGCCAGAGAGATAGTTGACGAACAAATCAAGCTGCGCTTCTTTGGCGTTGACCAAATAGTCGGCGGCAGGTTGGATTGCCGCTTTCATGGTCGGGAGGCGGAACTGCTCCACACGGAAAGACCCCGCATTGCCCCCATCCAATTCCACACTATAAGCACCAAGCTTGGCTTCTTTAGGAATGGTCCAACTTGCCTCGCCTATGCCCTTTCCGTCAACACTGATGGGTATGTTGTAGTTCTCATCACTACCGGCATGGCTAATTGTTAATGTATCCGGCACTTTATCGCTATAGAGGGCAAAGCCTTCTGACGTGCGCTTGCGCAGGAATAATTTCATCGACACGGTTTCGCCGGCACGGAAGAGGCTGCGGTCAAAGACCGTATGGGCCAGCTTGGTTTCGCGCTCGTTGCCGACCGTCAGTTGGAAGTCGTAAGGTGTGATGCCTTTGCTCCAACCAGATACCACAAAACTCATGTCTTCGCCTGAACGGCTGCTGATGAATAGCGGATGCGACGATGATCCTTCGTAGCAATCATTGCTGGAATCGACTTCGGGCAACACGCCAGTACCGGTAATTTTAGCCGTTCCGTCCGGGCCGGTGCGGCCATGCCAGAATTCAGCCCCGCTGCAAAAGTCGCTGACTCGCACCTCGGCATCGGCAACCGGTTTGGCTTGGTCTAACGTGGTCACCCAGACCAACGAGGACTCCCGTCCCCATTTGAAATGCACGGACATATTGGTGACTAGAGCGGAAGTGGCGACATAGCGGGGCCTTTCCTCACCAAGCAGGGCTGCGCCTAGGCGAGGGCTGGCCAGTTCGACCACATAAAACCCAGGAATTTTGAGAGGAATGCCCAAAACCTCAAATGCCTTTGCGCCGTCCGCTTTGGGCAAGTCAAAGGATTCGGTTTTTTCGGTGGGTCCAAACACCGATTCGGTTCCTGTGAGGTTGCGGAAATGCGTTTCGTCATTTTGATTGGCCTTGGGCAGTTCCTCAAAATGCGCATTACCGGCATGGTTTACTTTTCGCAGCCATGCGGCAATGGCCTGATCGTTTTGCCCCAGCCTTTGCAGTTTGCCGGGAATGCCTTCCTGCCCCGGCATGGAGCGCCGCCCCGCCACAGTAGGCTCTAGATTGCGCAGGGTGACAGGCAGTATGCCCCCTTCCTTTGCTTCGATAATGCCAAATTCACCGTTGAACTTGGCTAACGGCGGGTAGTCGTCAGTTTCCACGGCAAGTGGAAATCGGCTGGCATTTTCCAGTGGCCTTCCTGCGTCATCGAACAAATCCGTTGGCAAGACTATCCTGAAACGGGTGTTTTCCGGGAATGGGCCTTTGAATTTGATAGCTTCCACATAGGGTGTTTTGGAAGGGTCGATAGTTTCGGCAGGGTAGAGTTTGCCTTGGCTGTCAAATAATTGCACTCCTTTGGCTTTCTCCGCCGGCACGGGAGCGCTAAAATCCAGTGTCATGGGCAGGAAAGGTATACAATTCGACTTGGCGTTGACCTTTTCGCATTGAAATTGGGCGCTGAAAGAGGGGCGGACGGTGTAATTAAAAACCTGGTCTTCTCGGGTGGCTATGCCAGTAGTGGAGGCGATACCCGCCCCCCACACCAAGCGCACTTTTGCGTTTGGCGGAAAGTTGCGCCGACATTGTAAAATTAGAAGCCTATCGTCAGGAGTGTCTGTAAAGAAATAGTCGTACCGGTCTTTGAGCGGACCTGATAACAGTTTGCTTCTTTCCTCGCCCTGTAACAGATTAGTGTCAATGCGTTCTTGCAAGCCATCCACTTCGCAATGGGCATGGGCTGCGACGGATTCTTGCGAAGCTGGGGCATCCAGTTTCAATATGAATAGAGGGTTTTCGTCAATGTCGTCGGAGTCTTGCCCAGGAAGGCTGTCGGTGATTGACGGCCCACCGGTGTCGAAAGAAAATTGGCTAGGTCCGACGATGGGTAGCCCGGATAAGGTTTTCAGCCCCGGCTTCAGCTTGAACGAACAGCGTATGCCCGCAGGCAAATCCTTTTCGAAATCGAATACCCACTGTTGCCCATCCACCCATCGCCCTGTGCCTTTGGCGGGGCAATCGGCTTCGAACGGCGATTCCAATCGAATGTCTCCGAAGGGCACCATCGCGTGGGCAAACCGTGCGGTCACTTGGCGGACGTTTTTGACCGTCCCCTGTGGGGTGAAGAGTTCCACGCTAGGCTGTGTTGTCTCAGCCGAAGCGGTAAAACCATTTACAGCCAGACAGGTAATAACTAAAAACAGCAATATAGTGCGCACAGCCATGCCTCCTAACGGAATCATTTCTTTTTCCATTTTTTTATTAACTGATCTTACTCTCATTATAGGGCAGTAATTCTCATTATGCCAAAGCTTGTCGTTGGCGGAAGCACAATTCTCATTTTGGCAAAGATTAATAAGGGCGGGTTTGGAACCCGCCCCTACGCAGGTAATGTAATTCAAAATGGGCTATCAGCTTAAGGCGGGACAGGCGCAAAGCTTAACCGTTCGCCCTGAGCTGCGAGCCTGTCGAGCAGTCGAAGGGTGGACGGTTAAGCCGTTCATGGTTCGACAAACTCACCACGAACGGCCTTGAACTGTCCCGCCTTAAGTTGGTAGCCTTCATAATGAGAATTGCTGCGTTTTTGAATCATACTCATTGCACATATCCCACAAGGGAATAAAATAGGCCGGAGGTATGGCATATGTCCGAGTTGTTCCACTTTGAAAGTTTGAAAGAACCCATCGGCCTGATCGCCGAGGTTCATGGGCCAGTGGTCGTGATCGCCTGTAGGCGCTTGCCGCCCTTGCGTCAGGCATTGTGCGCTTGCATCAATGGCGACATGTATCTGTTTGAAGTACACCAGCACTTGGACGAAGAACATATCCGCGCCATCACTTTGCACCGCACTTCCGGGTTATGGCGGGGCATGACGGTGTATGATTTGGAAGGGCCGCTGAAAGTGCCGGTTTCCCCCGAATGCCTAGGCCGGTTGCTGAATATTTTTGGCAAGCCCTTGGACGGCAAGCCCCGGTTGCCGTCTGTTGAGTTTCGCAATATTCATGGCAAGCCCTCGCCATTGCACCAGGCCATGGGCGTGAGCGGGGTGCTGGAGACGGGAATCAAGGTCATCGACCTGCTTTGCCCCTTTGTCAAAGGAGGCAAGACTGGCTTATTCGGTGGGGCAGGGGTGGGCAAGACGGTGCTGGTGATGGAGTTCATGCATGCCATTGCCGCCATCCACCAAGGTTTTTCCGTGTTTGCGGGGGTCGGTGAGCGTATCCGCGAGGCCCACGAACTCTGGCACGAGATGGAAGATGCCGGGGTAATGCCACAAACGGTGATGGTGTTCGGGCAAATGGACGAATCGCCGGGGGTGCGTTTCCGCATCGCCCTTTCAGCACTGACCTATGCCGAATACCTGCGCGATAGCTTGCACAAAGAGGTGTTGTTTGTGGTGGATAATGTATTCCGCTTTGTGCAGGCGGGCAGCGAGATTTCCAGCCTGCTTGGGCGAATGCCCGCCACGGTAGGCTACCAACCCACTCTCAGTACCGAAGTGGCAGAATTGCAAGACCGGATCACGTCCACACAGGCGGGTGCGGTGACCTCCGTGCAGGCGGTCTATGTGCCGGCCGACGACATGACCGACCCGGCGGTGAGTGCCATCCTTAGCCATCTCGACACGACGGTCATTCTTTCCCGCACCCAGGCCGCCAAAGGCATTTATCCAGCCATTGATCCTTTGCGTTCCGGCAGCAAGCTGATGGACCGGCATTCTTTGGGCGAAAAGCATTACGCCGTGGCCGAAGGTGTCCGCGAACATCTGGCCCGTTACCAGGAATTAGAGGACATCATCACCATGCTGGGTTTGGCCGAACTCTCCGAGAAGGACCGGCGCATCGTCATGCGTGCCCGCAAGTTGCAAAAATACCTGACCCAGCCGTTTTGGGTCACCGCGACGCACACCGGCATCAAAGGGGTTTCCGTGCCGTTGGAACAAACACTGACGGACTGCGACCACTTCATGACCGGATTGTTTGACGATCTAGGCGAGGATCAATGCTATATGCGCGGGACGATGGAGGCATAAGGTGATATTCAATAAAGAACATCCCATCCAAAGGCCAAGCTGGGGCTTGGCGCTCCCAGAAGGAACGCCAAGCCCCAGCTTGGCAAGGTGATTTGCGGAGGAATTGTTCGTGATTTTCGTGGACAATTCATTTCGGTTTTGGTGGATTCATTATTGGAAATCACCTAACAATTTGATGTTGAAAACGCTGTATGAGCCAAAATTTTACATTAATGTTGCGCGATTCATCCTCCGCCAAACGCATTGACGGGGTGGTCTCTTTCGTGGGCGAGGATGCCTCCGGCAGTTTTGGCATTCTGCCAGGTCATGCCCGGATTATGAGCATTTTGGAGTTGGGGCTTGCCCGTTTCCGCCGTGCCGATGAACCTTGGCAATACCTCGCCATGCCAGGGGCGGTGCTTTATTTCAGGGACAATCTGCTAAGTTTGTCTACCCGGCGATATTTCATTGACGATGATTACGAACGCATCACCGATACGTTGACCAGCCAGTTATTGCGCGAGGAGGAAGCCTCGCAAGAGGTCAGGCAGAGCTTAGCCCAGTTGGAACAGGAGATGTTGAAACGGCTGTTGAAATTGGGGGGTGGCGGGTAGACGCGTAGGTTGGGCAACAGCTTCACTGTTGCCCAACATTCCAACGTCGGGCGTTCGCCAAAGAGATGCGCCCGACCTACTTGGCTACAAACTTAAGGGCTGGCCCGCCCAACCATTATCGGGCAGGCATTATCATCCGATTGCCCGTCACGCGGAAACTCCAACCGGATTGGCCGGAGCGGTTCAAGCCGGGTTGTATGACGATGGCGCAGCCGGGGGTTGCTTGAGGCGCCTGACAGGACATCCGCAAAAATAAACCATTGGCGGGCCTACCCTGGGCAGGACGCCCCACCAACTGGCATCCCGGCGCTACATCAGGGGCCAGTTCCTGGAGGTTTAAGGTTTGCTTGAACAGGGTTCTCCGCAAATTGGAAAATTTAACTTCCAAGGCTCCCGTGGCCTGATCCCCTGAAACCTTAAACCGACCTCGCCGGGCCGCTGAATAATTCACAGTTGGGAAGGCACCCACCACCGCCTGGGCGACCTTTTCAAGCCGCTGTGCGTCTGCCGAGGAACAACTGGCCTGCGCCAAAGGCGAAAGCGGCAACACAAGCAAAAAAGCCAAAAAACCTTTAACAACATTTGAATTAAGATTCATAAGAGAAACACCTCAGGGGATTACATTGTTATTGTGGATGTAGTCAGTTGCCGGGCCATAACCCCTGCATCTACCGCCCTCCCAATAGGGCATGCTTGCTGACAAGAGCATAGACAGCCGGATCGCACGAAGGTTTAATATTTTGCCCTAAGCACAGGACAAAAACCATAATCATCTGATTGGGTTGGGCTATGCGGCCTATGACGAAAACTTATTTAAGAGATTTATTTATCGGAAATCGCCTTATTTCCCCCACAACCACGCCGCACCCCTAACCCCGCTGGAGTCGCCAAATTTTGGCGGGACTAAAAGTGTGTCCACCCGGTCAGAGAAAACATAAGGCCCCCAAAGTTTGGGTACGTTGTGGTACAAGCGGAGGATATTGGACAGCCCACCGCCCAAGGTGATGACATCCGGGTCTAAGATGTTGATGACATGGGCCAAGGCGCGGGCGAGACGGTCTTCGTAAATCTGCAAGCTTTGTTCGCAGTCCTTGATGCCGGTTTCGGCTTTGGCTACGATCTCAACGGCGCTAAGGTTTTGCCCCGTGGCTTGGAGGTGGAAGCGGGAAAGGCCGGGGCCTGAGACGAATGTTTCGATGCAGCCTGATTGACCGCAGTAGCAAGATGGGCCAGGTCGTTCGTCATCATTAGGCCAAGGCAGGGGGTTGTGTCCCCATTCACCTGCGATGGCATTGGGACCGGACAGCGGTTTGCCGTTCACGATAATACCCCCGCCTACGCCTGTCCCGAGGATCACCCCAAACACGCTATTGGCACCCGCCGCCGCACCGTCGGTGGCTTCGGAAAGGGCAAAGCAGTCGGCATCATTGGCGATGCGGACGGGTCGTCCTAGGCGCTTTTCCAAATCCAGCAATAAAGGCATGCCGTTCAGGCAAGTCGAGTTGGAGTTTTTCAACAGCCCTGTGGCCCTGGAAATCGCTCCCGGCGTGCCAATGCCTAGGCTGGCTTCCATGCCTAGTCCGGCACAGGCATCCTCGAACAATCTCTGGATGGCATCTAGGGTTGCAGAGTAGTCTCCCTGAGGGGTGGGTATACGCCGTCGCAGGACTTCGCTGCCGATTCCGTCCAACGCGATCAGTTCGATTTTGGTCCCGCCTAGATCAATGCCAATTTTGATTCCGACCATGCCGTCCCCTACCTGTTGTTGCCAGACCGACTCGGTTTTTAAAGCCGAGTCGGTCTCTAGCCTAATTGCCAAAAAGTCCAGTGATGGCTTCCCATACTGTTTTGTCTCTCTCAATCTTGGGAACCATGACGGTGACATCCTTTTTGGATGGGTCGTTGACAGGGGTGTTGGTCGGACGCAAATCACCTTCAACACCGATCAATTCGTCACCTTTGAATCGGGCGGTGAATTTTTTCTGCACACGGTCTTCGCCGCCTGGCTCGCTGGAATAAATATAATCCCAACGGTCACTATGCAAGGCGTCTTCCAAAAGCGGGGTTCCCATGGTGAAGGCAACTTGGCGCTTGGTCATGCCAGGTTTGAGTTGGTTGACCATGCTCTGAGAGAAGATGTTGCCTTGGTAAATGTCAACCCGGTAAATGAAAGGCATCTGAAAATCGTTGGAGCAGGATAAATTCGCCAAACAGGCGATTAGAACAAGATGCTTGCGCATGTTATGATGATATTAATAGTAGGTTGGTGCTTAAAACACCATGATACCCGATTCAAGTGACAAAAAACGAGCAGGAGGTATGGCATCGTGCCAGAAAATATCACTAAGAAGGAAAGCCAGCACATCAAAAAGGCTGGACTCAAAGTCACCTCGCCTAGAGTCAAGATTCTTGAGATGCTTGAAAACCGGTCCAACGCCGAGCGTCATCTGACCGCTGAGGATGTTTACAAAACACTGTTGCAGGAGGGTGTCGAAATCGGCTTGGCGACAGTGTACAGGGTATTGACCCAGTTTGAAACTGCCGGTCTCGTTAAGCGCCATCATTTTGAGGGCGGCAACTCAGTATTTGAGTTGGAAAGCGGACGGCATCACGACCACCTTGTTTGTATTAAATGTGGGCGTGTGGAAGAATTCAGCGATGAATCGATTGAGCAGCGCCAAAGGGAAATTGCCAGTTCGCTGAGTTTCAAGCTCACCGACCACTCGCTTTGTCTTTACGGCTTGTGTGGGCCATGCCAGGAATGTTTGCCCTGCGATTGACATCCGTAGGGGCGAATTCATTCGCCAAATTGATGTATAAATGGCAAATGAATTCGCCCTTATAAAAATATTTTTGTTCCGCATCCATAGCAAATTCAATTCTGCTACCTAACTCCCCCAAAGGAAAATGTTCAAACCACTCATCGTTTATATTGGCCTGCGCTACACAAGAGCCAAGCGGCGCACCCGTTTCATCTCTTTCATCACGCTGACTTCAGTGTTGGGGATAGCCTTGGGCATCACAGCATTGATTACCGTGCTTTCAGTGATGAATGGGTTCGAGGCTGAACTGCGCGAACGCATACTCGGTATGACCTCTCACGCATCTATCACTGGCGAAAACAATGAATTGCGCGACTGGCCCGCTCTGGAACCTTCATTAAAGGAGGAAAAACGGGTGTTGGGTTGGGCACCTTATATCGAAGGCCAAGCCATGCTGAGTTCCGAGCATCGTGTTAGCGGAACTATGCTGCGCGGCATCATGCCGACATTGGAATCCAAGGTTTCAGAAGTGACCAAGCATATCGTCGCCGGCAAGCTTGACAGTCTAAAGTCAGGCGAGTTCGGCATCGTGTTGGGCGAGGAATTGGCTACCTATCTCGGGGTCATGGTTGGTGACAAGGTTACGGTCATCACGCCTCAGCTTACCTCGACCCCCGCCGGGATTTTGCCTCGTTTGAAGCGGTTCACTGTGGTTGGCATGTTCAAAGTGGGCATGTTTGAATTTGACCGCAATTTGGCCTTGATTCAAATCGACGATGCCGCCAAGTTGCTGCGCATGGATGATGCCGTGTCCGGCCTTAGGCTAAAGATTGACGATTTGTTTTATGTCCGTGAAATCGTCCAAGCAATCAGTCCGAAATTGCCCGGTCGATACTATATCTCGGACTGGACCCAGGCACATAGCAATTTCTTCCGCGCCATCCAAACCGAAAAGCGGGTCATGTTTATTATTTTGTTGCTGATTGTCGCGGTTGCCGCCTTCAACATTGTGTCCACTTTGGTGATGGTGGTGACAGACAAGCGCGCGGACATTGCCATTCTGCGCACCCAAGGCATGACACCCGCTGCCGTGATGGGGATTTTCATGGTTTTGGGGACAGTCATCGGTCTATTCGGGGCGATGCTGGGCTGTGTGGGGGGGGTGGCATTGGCACTCAACGTGGAGACCATCGTCCCCTTCATCGAACGGCTTTTTGGAACACATTTCATGTCAGCCGATGTTTATTATATCAGCGAATTGCCTTCCAAATTGCTATGGACGGATGTCCTTCAAATCACTGGCATGGCCTTCCTGTTGTCCCTGCTTGCGACAATTTATCCGGCATGGCAGGCTTCGCGCATTAAACCTGCCGAGGAGTTGCGCTATGAATAGGCCAGTTTTGGAGTGTGCCAACCTATACAAGAGCTTCAACCAGGGTGGCTTGAATGTGGATGTGTTGCAAGGGGTCAACCTATCCATCCAGGCAGGTGAAAGAGTCGCAATCATGGGTGCTTCCGGCTCTGGAAAATCCACTTTGCTACACTTATTGGGTGGTCTGGAATCCCCAACTCAAGGCCAAGTTGTTTTGGATGGCATGGACATTGGTGCTTTGGGTGAGAAAAAACTGGCCCGGCTTCGCAATCGGGCGTTGGGCTTTGTCTACCAGTTCCATCACCTATTGGGCGAATTCAGCATTTTGGAAAATGTTGCGATGCCTTTGTTGATTGGCGGCGAAGGAGTAGCCGAAGCCAAACGGAAGGCTTTTGAAGTATTGGCTAGGGTGGGGCTGGATGGGCGCGTAGAGCACAAGCCCGGCGAATTGTCAGGAGGCGAACGGCAACGCGCTGCCATCGCCCGTGCTTTGGTGACACGCCCCCTTTGTGTACTGGCCGATGAGCCAACCGGCAATCTGGACAGCAAAACCGCCGAGAAAGTCTATGAATTGATGCTTGAATTGAACCGGGAGTACAGCGTCAGTTTTCTTGTCGTCACCCATGACTCTCATCTAGCCAATCGCATGGATCGGGTTCTGCATATGGAAGACGGG
>QJPH01000276.1 GCA_003242955.1 Candidatus Methylumidiphilus alinenensis | reverse complement strand
CCTCCGCACCATAATTTAACGGCAAGTGTTCGGTGACCCGTCAAAACGAACCATGTGATGGTCGGCATAATAAAATACAGCAAGCCGAGTATCAGATAAGCCGTGGGTGTATGAAAGAGGGTCATGCCTTCATTTCGTTAGGTTAGAAGCTGGTATGCTTAAAAGTGGTGCACACGAAATGTGGGCGGTAGGTGAAATTACGCCGGGAGTGCAAGGCTTGCCTTGCCTGTAGAAGCTATCGCAAGGCAAGCCTTGCACTCCGACATCACTCTTAATCGCACCCGATCAAATGATGGAGAGATGTTCGTTGGACGGGGACGCTTCGCTTTATTAGCGGATGTTACGCAACCACGTGGGCTGTAGCTGTAGCCCGGATGGAGCCGCTTGCGGCGCAATCCAGGCTACGACTGAGACATTCAGATTCAACTGCCCAGTCCTACCGGCGGGTTACGGCGCACGGAAACCACGGTGGTGTGTGCGCCTAACCCACCCTACAACAGTCCGCAAGTGGCATCGTGGAACATAAATAAATACCCAATTTTAATACCTATTCTACAACTTTTGACGTGTAAAATCAATGTGAATATTACCCACTAAAAAACGTGGAATAATGCTTGCAAAAAAAAATCTCGGAGTAGGCTTTGCATATAGACCGGTAATCAGCTAGGGCCGAAGCATTTAAACCTAGTCCATACCTGTCAAGATCAATGTTCCTTCAGAGGGGGTTCCCATGTTCTGCTTCACTGCCATTAAGTTAAGCCCCGTAGGACCGGCCTTTAGGCTGCGATGGGTGTCTGGTCGCGGGCTAAAGCCAGCTCCTACATTGCAATGTGCCGCTAACTTAAGGGAAATAATGTTCAGCTTCCGTTTGGGCCGTATACAAAAAATCGTCGTAATACTGATCTTGGCCATTTTCAGTGTCCCCGTTTGGGCTGACCCCATGGCCGATGCCGCAACCATTGAACAGGTTGGCGATTATAACGCGGTGCAGGTGACGCAGGCTGGTGCCGGACAGAATGCCAAAGTGCGGCAGTCGGGTTCGGGCAACGCCGTGGAAGTCGGGCAGAGTGCAACGGATGTGGCTGGGTATTCCGGCGGCAATCGCGCCGATGTAGGCGTGGCTGGCGATGCCAATGTGGGGAGCATCGTCAGTCAAGCCGGTTCGGGCAATGGTGAGTCCACCACCGTGTCGGGCAATCAAAACGGGTTCTCGCTGGTGCAGCAGGGCGGGGGCAACCAAGCCACCCAGACGGTCACGGGTGATTACAACACGGTTTCAACCAACCAAAATGGCTTGGGCAACCAGTCTGCCATCGCCGTTGATGGCATGGGCAACAGCGTCGGTCAAGAGCAGATCGGCAATAGCAACACCTCATCCCTGACCGTGGAGGGCAGTGGCAATACGATCACCCAGCACCAATTCGGTTCGGGCTTGAGCTACAGCATTACCCAGATAGGCAACGGGAGGACGGTCGATGTGATACAAAGAAACTGAGATTGAGTTTTGCCCGTTCCAAAGCTCCTGCTCTCATCATTTGCTCGTTCCCAAGCTCCTGCTTGGGAATGGGGTTTTGAAGCTCCAGCTTCCCGAAGTACGACCCAGCAGGAGCTTACAAGAAAAGAGTACCAAAGCCGGAGCTTTACGGCCATAAGTTAAGATGCATTAAGCGTGAAATCAGCCCTTGACGGAACGCCAAGCCCCAGCTTGGCGCGGGACACCCTGATGCCAAGCTGGGGCTTGGCGTTCCGCTAAACGCTTAACTTAATGGCAGTGAAGCCGGAACTTGGGAACCAGCCAGACTAAGATTGAGTTTAATTTTTAATCAGACAAACAGAGAGATGTCATCATGAACAGAATCACGCAAAAAACATTTAACAGAAACCTGCTTAACCTTGCCATTCTTGCGGCCCTTGTCGGCGCAAGCGGCAATGTGATGGCAGACAATAGCACCGTCACGGTCAACGTGTCGGGCAATAACCAGACATTGAACATCGACCAGAGCGGTGGTGGCAGCGACCAGGCTACTGTCACACAAAGCAGCGGGAATGGCAATGCCGAAGCCATTAGCCAGCAGAACAGCACCAATAACCAGGCCAATATCCAGCAAGGCATCAACGGAGGCACTGCTAATGACAGTGTGGCCGACATTGAACAGCAGAACAGCAACAGCAACAACGCGGCCGTTACCCAAGGCAACGGTTATAACAGTCAGTCGAACACCAACAGTGCCACTATCTACCAGCAGAACAGTGAGCATAACACCGCCATCATCAATCAGGCTAACGACTACTATGGTGTAACTTCTAACAGTAGAGCCACCATCGACCAGCAATACAGCAACAACAACACTGCCACCGTCAATCAAGGCGGCAATTGGTATAACACCGACTCAAGCAATGCAAGCATCAAGCAGGAAAGCAGCCACAACAATACCGCCACCATCAACCAAGGCAGTAACGGAAGCCCGAGTGCGGACAACGCTGCCAACATCGATCAGAGTGGCGGTACATATAATACCGCCACTGCAACGCAAAATTTCACCGGTCAGAAAGTAACCGTCACCCAAGGGGGCAACAACAACACTTCCAACTCTGACCAAGAAGGAACGGGCAATACTGCCTTTGTCAATCAGCCGGGCCAGAACAACAATTCAACCTTAAATCAAGCGGGGAGCTACAACACTGCCAATGTTTCCCAGGCGGGTTTTAATAGCACAGCGGCTACCACGCAAAATGGCGACAATAGTTCATCGGCCATCACCCAATACAGCAACAACGAGGCAGCCACGGTGACCCAGAACGTGGGGGGGAGCGGAAATCAGGCGACAGTCACGCAAGGGGGGCATAATATCTCGTCAAACGTGAACATTGCCTCCATCACGCAGTCTGGAACCAATAGTTCAGCGAACGTCAGCCAAGACGATGCCAACTACGCAGGCTACACCAACAGCACCGCCACGGTGACGCAGAATCTGGGAAACAATAACCAGGCATCCATCGCCCAAGGGGCACAAGCATCTGGGTATGCGAACGCAGCGACCATTACGCAGACCAGCGATGATAATACAGCGGGTATCACGCAAAATGGCCAGTACAATAATGCCACCATTACCCAGAATAGCTTTTCGGGCAATACGTCTGTCAATACCGCTACCATTGAAGAGTATGGCAATAACAACACTGCAAGCATAAACCAAAACGGTGCTGGAAACTGGGCTGATGTTGTTCAAGCAAGCAATGGCAACACTGCCAATATTACGCAAAACGGCTCGAATAACACGTTTACCATACATCAATAGGGGGTCGCCATGAACAGATATACCACGCATAGAACGATGAACAAAAACCTGCTGAACCTTGCCATTCTCGCGGCCCTTGTTGGCGTGAGCGGCAATGTGATTGCATACGACAACACGGTAAACCTTAACGTAACGGGTAACAGCGAGACGGTCACCATCGACCAGACCTCCTCCAACAACGACACCATCAATTACACGCTAGGTGGTGGCTATGGGGCCAATAACAACAACGCCGACACCATCAGCCAACAAAACAGTAGCTACGACACTGCCACCGTCATCCAAGGCAATAATTCCGGGGGTACGGCCGATTTCAATCAAGCCACTATTGACCAACAGTACAGCGACCATAACAACGCCACCATCAACCAGGGGGCTAATGCGTACAGTAGCGCTCACACAAACTCGGCTAGCATTGACCAAGAGCACAGTAACTACAATACTGCCACCATTAACCAAGCCGCCAGTAATGGTGCCACGGTAGCTAACAGCACGGCCAGCATCGACCAAAGCTATAGCACCAACACCAACAGCAGTGCCACCATCAACCAAGGGGTTTCCGGGTCTTTTTCACAATATGATAGTGCCAGCATCATCCAGCATGGAAGTACGGCAACCAATACTGCCACTATCAACCAAGGCACATGGGGATACCCTGACAATAACAACAGCGCCAGCATTGACCAGAGCAATTCCGGCAATGAAACTGCCACTATCACGCAGAATGGTGTGGGTAATTCGGCCACAATAAGCCAGCCGGGTTCGGCCAACTCGTCCAATTTGGCGCAAGGCGGCAATGCCAACACCGCCCAAGTTACCCAAGGGGGTAATAGCAGCTCGGCTACCACCGTGCAAAATGGTGATGGTGGTTCTTTGACGATCAGCCAATACGCCCAATACGATGCTGCAACGGTGAATCAAAACTCGGGAAATAACAACCAAGCATCCATCACTCAAGGGGCATTGTCGGCTGGGGGCTGGAATTCTGCGACCATCACCCAGAACGGCGATTACAGCAAGGCGGGAATCACGCAAAATGGCGAAACCAATAAAGCCAGCGTGACCCAGGATGGCGCATCAGGCAGCACGGCCTTGAACACCGCGTTAATCGACCAAGGTAACCAGTGGGCCAGTTACAATAACACGGCGTCAATCGAGCAGAATGGGTCGGGCAATTATGGTTATATCGAGCAAAATGGCAATGGCAATAATGCTGACATCAACCAAACCGGTGTCGGAAACTCGGCTGACATTCACCAGCTTAGCAATGGCAACACTGCCACTATTGCCCAAAATGGCGTAAATAACTCGATCACCATCCATCAATAGGGTATCTCTATGAGTGACGGGGTTTGCCAGCAATTCTCATTTTGATTAAAACGGCCCCATGTCGGGTTACGGCGCACATAATATTAGCCGTAAAGGCAGTATTTGATAATGTGCGCCTAACCCGACCTTGGGTATAGAGAATTGCAGGGTTTTTTCACCCCGCCATTCATTGTTGTAAATTGCCACCAATAAACTGTTTACTGGAAACGCCATGCGGATTTTTAACTCAATCAAGTGCTTACGCCGTAGCTTTTTTAACTATCATGGCAAACAAAAGCTTGCGATCCTGGCTTTCGCAGCGGGATTGACCAGTGTCCATGCCGCAGACCCGCCCAATTCCACTTCAGGTGTCGCCATGCCCGACCATGCCAATCGAAAAGTCATCATTCAGGAAGGTAAGGATAACCGTAAATCCGTCACCCAGACCGGCGAGGACAACGACTTGGAACTCCGGCAAAAGGGAGACCGCAACGCGGCGGAGATTCGCCAGGAGGGGAACGCCAACACGCTAAAAGTGCAACAGGAAGCCCAAGATAACCATGCCGAGGTGAATCAGCAAGGCAGCCACAACCAAGTCAACATTGAGCAAAAAGGCCACGGCAACCGGGCTGTGGTTCGGCAGAACTCACAATGAAAGCAATGTTGCGTTGGTTTGGTTGGCTGTTCTTAGCGTGTTGGCTCACCCATGCCGGCCCGGTCTTGGCGCAAGAAGAGGAATTTACCGGGCTTGTGATTGACCAGACGATTTCAAAATTCGGCCATGATTTCTACGATTCTTTCATGGCAGAATGGGACCCTCCGAATGATGCTTTCATCTTGACGATCAAGGAGAGGCCCAGTGTGGTGCTGGGCAGTTTGATTTGGATAGAAATCGACGATACCGTCGTCTATGAGAGTTTGTTGACACCCAAACTAACCGCAAACGAGGAAAAAGCCCAAGACGCACGCAATTATGCTTTAGAGTACATTAATTATCGTGGGAAGGCGCTACAAGAGCTTGATCTTTATTAGCGATTTCACACCATTGCCGGAGAAATAATATGAAATACAAAATACCTTTTTTAATATTCGTTCTGACTGTCGCATCGCAGTTTGCTGAATCCACGGAGATGGATCACCGTTTCATCAACCCCGATTTTGGCGGCAATCCGCTGAATGGCCCTGTCCTACTCAATTCGGCAAACGCCCAGAATTTCTTCAAGGCACCGAGTACTGCTTCCACTACTTCCAGTGGTGCCGGTTCTTCAGCGAAATCGGTATCGCAGAGCGCTCTTAACTCCTTCAAGACCCAGTTGGAGAGTATGGTGCTCAACAAACTAGCTTTGGAAATCACCAACCAGCTATTCCCCAGCAACGGTAATACAAGCTCCGTCCAAACGGGTACTTATAATTTTGGGGATTATGTCGTCACCATCAGTAATGCAACGGGCGGGCTAAACGTCAACGTCAGCGATGTTGTTGCGGGTACGTCCACGAACATTACCATCCCCACGACGCTTCCTTCAAATTGATCGGAATAGGCATGTTTTCATTTTCCCATTTTTTCCGCCTTCGGTATCTTGTTGCCTGGTTAAGATTAAACGCTCGCTTCCCCCTAGGAGCGAGGGCGTCTCATCCGTTGGAATGGCGGCCAGGATGGCCGCGTTCCCAGGAAAAAGGAAGGGTGAGTGAACGGTTACGGTTAAGGTTTAGCTTCGGAATTGCCGTTTTAGTCATCGGCTGTGCATTATTATCGGCGTGTTCCTCGATGATCCAGCCCATTTCGTCGGGCAAACCCTTGGTCGATTACCGTTCCAGCGTTTCTCAAATGTTGCGCAAGCTGCCGCCGCCTCCAGAACCCATCGTGGTTGGGGTTTACAAGTTTCGCGACCAGACCGGGCAATATAAAAGTAGCGACACCTTGGTGCAATATTCCACTGCTGTGACGCAAGGCGGGACTCCCATGCTCATCCGTGCGCTGTTGGAGGCGGGCAACGGCAAGTGGTTCACGGTGCTGGAGCGGGAAAGCTTGCCCAACCTGATGAACGAACGAAAAATCATCCGCCAGACCCGCGAACAATATTTGGGGGAAAAGGAGGGCAAGCCTCAACCAGAAGAGGGTGCCGTGCAGCATTTTTTACCGCCCATGTTGTATGCCCCCATCTTGCTTGATGGCGGTATCATTGCTTATGAAACGAACTTGTTGACCGGGGGAGTTGGCGCCCGTTATTTTGGCGCAGGCGGTTCGTTGGAGTTCCGGCGCGATGCCGTTACGTCCATGTTGCGGTCGATTTCCGTGAAGAATGGGCAGATTCTGAACCAAGTGGATGCGCGCAAGACGATTTTTTCTGCCGATTTGGAGTCCGGGCTGTACCGCTATATCAGCTATAACAAATTATTGGAAGTGGAGGCGGGCATCACCAGCAACGAACCGCCGCAAATGGCGGTCATGGAATCAATCGAATCCTGTGTTTATGCCTTGATTATGGAGGGTCTGATTAGTCACGCTTGGTCACTTGCCAATCCGGCTGAGGTTCAGCCGCTGATTGAGCAATATCTTAAAGACCGGGATTCCAAAATGGTGGCCCAGTTTGATAGCCACGGGAATGTTGTGTCTGTCGTTCCCGGCCCCAAGTAATCTTAGTGGGAACGCCAAGCACCAGCTTGGCAAAGTGATTGGCGAAGGTATTTGAGATAATGGATAATATAAAAAAATAATCAAAGTATTCGACTCCTAGGACTTTTTCTCCATGCTGAATGAAAAAAAATGGTTCACCGAGGTTTATCCCAAACACGGCAGCGCCCTGTCGATTGAAGTCAAAGCCAAGCTGCATGAGGAGCAGACGGCTTTCCAGAAAATTGAGATCTACGACACCGAATGGTTCGGCAAATTGATGGTGATTGACGGTTGCACCATGGTGACCGACCGGGAGAATTTTCTCTATCACGAAATGATGACCCACCCGGTGTTATATACCCATCCGAATCCGCAGACTGTTTGGATCATTGGCGGCGGCGATTGCGGCAGTTTGAAGGAGGTACTCAAACACCCGGAAGTGGAAAGCGCGGTGCAGATCGAAATCGACGAGAGAGTGACCCGGCTTGCCGAATGTCACTTCCCCGAGCTTTGCGCCTCGAACGGCGATCCGCGCGCCCAGTTGCTGTTTATCGACGGCATACGATGGGTGAAGGATGCGGCGGATGCGAGCGTTGACATTATCATTGTCGATAGCACCGACCCTGTTGGACCGGCGGAAGGGTTATTCAACGCAGCGTTTTATCGCGAGTGTCTGCGTTGTCTGCGCCCGGATGGGATTCTGGCGCAACAAAGCGAGTCGCCGTTGTTCCATTTGGAACTTATCGAATCGATGCATAAGACAATGCGGGTGGCAGGGTTCCCGTCTACCCGTACCTTGTTTTTCCCGCAGTTTATTTACCCATCAGGCTGGTGGAGCGGAACTTTGGCCGGTAAAGGCAATTTGAGTTTCTTCCGGGAAGATGATGCCCGCGCCAAGCCGTTTGACACCCGTTATTACAATGCCGAAATCCATAGGGCGGCGTTTGTGGCGCCGGAGTTTTTCCGGCATTTAGACCGACTCGGTTTATAAAGCCGAGTCGGTCTTACCCGGTGTTTGCGGGTATTATTCGCAAGCTTTGAGGCTGGCGAAATAGGCTGCCAAGTTTTCGATTTCATCGTCCTTTAGGTTTGCCGCCATCGGAGACATCATCGGATTAACCCGGGTCTTGCCTCGAAAAGCCTTCAATTGTGCGGACAGATAATCTGCTTTCTGGCCAGCCAAATTGGGGAACATGCCTGCAGCGCTGATCCCTTTGGGGCCGTGGCAACTTGCGCAAACTCCTGTGGCGGTTGGCTTGGCGGCTTCGGGGTTGGCGGCAAAGGCTGCATTGCCGAACAAAAGAGTTGCTAACAGGGTGAAACCGGTGATTTTTGCGTACATTAGGTAATTTTCCTTGGGCTGAATAGGTGGTTTGTTATTGTTGTCAACAGGAAGCCGGTTTAAAAGGCAACATTCGGTATGACGCAATGGAGGCGTTGATTGTTCCTTGAGATTCATGCCGGAAAAAAAGCCCGCATGATGAGGGCAATAACACCCCCCAATACCAAACCCATCATCCATTTTACCAAAGTCAACTCACCGGATAGCTTGGTTTCCAACCGGTCTATCTTGGCATCAAACCCATCAAGGCGGCGCTCCAATCGCACTATGTCGGTTTTCGTGGCTAATTGCGTTTCCGGTGTTTCCGCAAAAACGCCTTGCAAGGCTTCCGCTTCCGCCTTGGCTTGGGCTTCGGGAACCCCCGCCGCCCTCAGCTTTTCAACAAATTTGAGAGTATCGAATGTGATTGTTGCCATGGTTCATCTCCTAGAGTCACAAGATTACCACAAATTCATTTTGGCGGGGCTAAGGCTTTTCTCGTTCCCAAGCCGGAGCTCTTGCCGTTATACACAAGTCCAGTCAAACCGGAAAATCCGTCATTTCGGCAGGGATGCCGAAATCCAGGCCAGGACGGTAACAAGTCGGTTGTGCAAATGCTTGATTCAGGTAACATGCCAACCCGTAGTTTGATGTTCGCGGTTGCAGGGACATCTGTCGATGCCCCCAGTTTGCCATCCTTGGACGCTGGATTTCGGCATCCTTGCCGAAATGACGGGCCTCCAACACTTGTGTATAACGACGAGTGGCGGAGCTTGGGAGCCAGCAATAATCAGTGGTGATGCCCACCTTCTCCATGCACATGGCCATGGTCAAGTTCTTCCTCCGTCGCATCGCGGACATCAGTGACCTCGACATCGAAATTCAAGGTTAGCCCAGACATGGGATGGTTGCCATCGAGACTGACATAACCGTCCTGCACGTCGATAACTGTCACCAGTTCAACTCCGTTAGGGGTTTCAGTATGGAATTGCATGCCAGGAAGGATTTCATCGACACCATGGAACGCATCGATGGGCACAGTTTGGATTAGATTCTCGTCGCGCGGTCCGTATGCCTCTTCAGGAGGAATGGTGACTTTGATTTTGTCGCCGGCCATTTTGCCCAAAAGAGCGTTTTCCAATCCAGGAATAATGTTACCGTGTCCATGAATGTAGGCTAAAGGGCCATGGCCTTCAGAACTGTCTATGACTTCGCCCTCTTCGCTGGTGAGGGTATAATGGATGTGAACCACTTTTTGGGCAGAAACCTGCATTTTTTGCGCCTTTTTGGAAAAAATAAATGCTCATCATAGCGTTTTTTCATTAATCCCGATAGCATGATGATCTGCTACAATGATTATTTTTAATGGTTATCGGAAAACAAGATCCATGGCGCAGGAACTCATCCGTATCGCTACCCGCAAAAGTCCATTGGCATTATGGCAGGCTGAGCACGTTGCAACGCGGCTAAGCGCGGCTTTTCCCGGCCTGCGCACCGAATTGGTGAAAATGACCACCAAGGGCGATAAGATATTGGATGCGCCGCTGGCTAAAGTGGGCGGAAAGGGATTGTTCGTGAAGGAATTGGAGCAAGGCATGCTGGACGGGGAAGCGGATATCGCGGTCCATTCGATGAAGGATGTGCCGATTGAGTTTCCTGATGGACTGCGTCTTGCGGCCATCCTTGACCGTGAAGATCCCTGCGATGCCTTGGTGTCCAACCGCTTTCCATCCTTTGCTGCATTGCCGCCCTATGCGAAAATAGGCACTTCAAGTCTAAGGCGGCAATGTCAGATCAAGGAGAGGTTCCCGGATTGCGAAATACGTAGCCTGCGCGGTAATGTGAACACCCGCTTGGCCAAACTGGACGCGGGGGAATTCGATGCCATCATACTTGCCGCCGCTGGACTTAAGCGACTTGGTTTCCAGGATCGGATCACCGAAACCTTATCGCCTGAAACTAGCCTTCCATCCATGGGGCAGGGGGCCATCGGTATTGAATGCCGCGTCGGTGACGGTCAAGTCATAGAATGGCTACGCAGTCTCCATGACGACTCAACGTCACTGCGGGTGACGGCAGAGCGGGCAATGAACGAACGCCTTCAGGGTGGATGCCAAGTACCCATCGCCGGTTTTGCTGAGTTGGACGGCGGTAGGCTTTGGTTGCGTGGGCTTGTAGGCACACCTGACGGTAGCCAAATCATCCGTGGGGAAATCTTCGGTCCCTGCGAGGAGGCAAAAAACTTGGGGTTTGCTTTGGCAGAAGAATTGCTTAGCAAAGGTGCGGACATTATTTTGGGCGAGCTTTACCGTTAAACTATGTCGATGTTGCCTTCGTGCCTTGGTGTATTAGTGACCCGTCCGGTCGAACAGGCCGAAGGTTTGTGTAAGCTCATTGAAGATGCCGGCGGCAAAGCCATTCGCTTGCCTTTGCTGGAAATCCAGCCTGTGCAGGTCGAAGACATCGGGCTTAGTCGTTTACGACACTTGGAGCATACGGATTGGTTGATTTTTGTCAGTGCCAACGCCGTGCGTTATGCCTTTGAGTTGCTCGGCCCACAATGGCTTAATAGTGTGTCGATGCCAAAGATTGCTGCCATTGGGCAAGCAACCGCAAACGCTCTGCTAGACAAGGGGGTGGCTGTGGACCTGAAGCCAAAAGAACAGTTTAATAGTGAGTCTCTGTTGGCGCATCTTGAATTGACGGATGCTAAGAGACTAAGCTTCCTCATCGTTCGCGGTGAAGGTGGGCGGGAGTTGCTGGCGGATACCTTGCGGCAACGCGGTGGCAAAGTGGAATATGCCGAAGTTTACCGGCGTGTTGCGCCGGAAATTGATGTGAACGGGTTGTTGGCTAGTTGGCGCAGAGGTGATATAGCCATAGTGACACTGACCAGCGGCGAAGCCCTCGCCAATCTTTGGCAGCGGATGCCCGAGGGCGACCGTGAATTGCTCCTGCATACGCCCATTGTCGTCATTGGCAGCCGCATGGCGAAGCAGGTACGCGAATTGGGGGCGGTTCACGTTTTCGAGGCGGAAGCGACGGATGCGGATATTTTCGATGCGGTGGTCCACACCGCCCAAGAAATTAACAAAACACATCAACCACGGGGATAGACCATTGGTAGACGAGGATAAAGAACTCATTTCGGAAGCAGTGGAAGACTCTGTAAAGCCGGAACGTCCTGATTACAGGAATGATATCGGCACTGGCAATCCCACGAAAAAACGCAGCACGGCGGCTTGGCTCGGTTACGGTGCTTTGGCTCTGGTTATCATTCTTGTGGCAGCCGGCGTTTTCTTGTTGCATGAATTGCGTTCCCAGCAAGAAGGGCTAGGCAGTGGCTTGGATAAAGGCGACAAGCAAATTCAGGAACTGCTGCACCAAATCAGCACACTGCAAGACGAGGTCGCTACGGATCATAAGCAGCTTGCCATGGTGCAGTCCCAATTGACCACTGAGGATTCCAAGTTCGAGCGGGAAATTGGCGATGAAGGATCGACCTTCAAGACTCAGATTGATGCGGTGCGCAATGATCTGGGTTCTTCGATCCAGCATATTCAGCAACACATGAACCAATCCCGTGGCGACATCATGGTTGCCGATGCAGAATACTTGCTTAGCGTGGCCAACCAAAAGTTACATCTGGTAGGCGATGTGAAAGCCGTGATTGAGATGATGGAAGCTGCCGACCAACGCTTGCAAGATAGTGGCGACCCGGCGGCTTTCAAAGTCCGCGAAGCCCTGGCACAGGAAATCGACCTTCTTAAAGACTTTAATCCGCCGGACCTTGTCGGTGTGTCGGCCAAGCTATTGGTTCTAGAGGGTCAAGTCAAAGATTTGCCGTTATTCTTGCCCCATTCCGACCGTGCCAAGGAAGACCATTCGCCAGTGGCCTCGTCCATCCCCGATGCCGAAAAGCACAGCGACAATTGGAAGGACTCTGCCATTGCTGATTTGAAAGGCTTGGTGACGGTCCGCCACACTGATCGTCCGGTGCAAGCCATTCTGTTGCCCGAGGAAGTGGTGGCCATACGGCAAGTGATGTTGCTCAAACTCGAAATGGCCCGTTCGGCTTTGCTGCGCGGTGATGACGAACTCTACAAAGCCAACATGGATTCGGCGTTAAGCTGGATCAAAGAAAACTTCGACCCCGCTGCGGCAGCCACACAAGGACTGTCCCAAGACATCCAAAATCTACAGGGGTTGCAACTTCATGTGCCGCTTCCCGATGTCAGCAAGTCACTGAGCCTGTTGCGTAACATTGACAAATTGCGCTTGGATTCTGATAAGGCCCATCCGGTCAAGCAAGAAAAGTCCGATAAGCCTGAAAAAGTCGCGCCACCCCCAACGCCAGCGCAGCATGAACAACAGCCGCCGTCAGGCCAACACTCTAGCGAAACCATGGGTCCGGTGATGGAACCCCAGCTAGAAGAGGGAGCCAAGCCGTGAGACGAGTCTTTCTCCTTTCAATAGGCTTTTTAGTTGCCTTGGGTGCGGCTATTGTGGCATTGCGTTATGTCGTTGCCCATGGTGGTTCTGGCTATGTGATTGTCGGGCTAGGCCAATGGTCGGTAGAGACTTCTTTGTTGTTGACGACCGTCGTGCTGGTGTTGACTTTCGTGTTGCTCTATTTCGCCGTCAGGCTGGTTGTCACTGCCTTGCGCCTGCCCAAAATTCTGAAACAGCGGGGTTTCGAGCAACGCAGCAAGCTTTCACAGGAAGCTTTGCTCACTGGCTTGATCGAGTCTGCCGAAGGCAATTTTGAAACGGCCGAAAAGCACTTGATCCGCCATGCCGCCAACAGCGGTGTGCCGCTTATCAACTACCTCACTGCCGCCCGCGCAGCCCAATCGCGGGGAGCTTTGGAACAGCGCGACGAATACCTACAGTTGGCCCAGGAGACCATGCCCGAAGCCGAATTGGCGATAGGCTTGACGAGAGCCGAGCTCCAGCTTTCCAACCAGCAGTTTGAAGAGGCTTTGGAAAGCCTGACCCTACTCGATAAAATTGCCCCCAGCCACGCGGCGGTGTTGAAGCTAATGCACCAAGCGTATGCCAACCTGTCCGATTGGCAAGGTTTGAGACTGATTATCCCCAAGTTGCAATCGAATAAGGTAATGATGGAGGCGGAAATCAAGTTGCTGGAAACAGAAACCTTCAGTTCCTTGATTAAGCAAAAATCAGATGCCCGTGATGCCGTGGCTTTGCGCAACCTATGGCTGGAGATACCCGAACATATCCGCAAGTCCAGCGGCATCCAGCAACTTTACTTTGCCGCGATGATTGACGCGGGTTCGGAAGTCGAGGTCGAACCCTTGGTGAGGCAAGCCATAGCTAAGGAATGGAGCGAAACCTTGGTTGTGTTATACGGCTGCATTCATATGCCAGACACTGCGGACCAACTTGCCAAGGGGGAGGCTTGGCTGAAAGCCCATCCCAACGATGCCATTCTATTGCGAGTGCTGGGCAAGCTTTCTTTGCGCTCGGGTCTGTTGGACAAGGCAAAAACCTATCTCCAAGCGAGTTTGGCGGCGGAGCCGAGTGTTGAAGCTTATCAACTCATGGGTGATGTACTCATGAAGGAGAATGACCCGTTTAGCGCGTGTCAGTTTTTTCGTAACGGCCTACTCTTTGCTTCCAATGAAGTTGTTGCGTTGATCGAGCAGAATCCAGAAGTCGAGGCGGCTGAAAGCATCGAGGCCGAGGCATAAGACAAGTGTGAAATCCAGACCGACTCGGTTTTAAAAACCGAGTCGGTCTATTTTTAAATTATGGCAACGGTTGGGCTGTTGAATCTTTCATGGCTCTGGATTCCGGCATCCCGGCCGGAATGACGGTGTTCTAGCCTTGTGAGAATTGCTGGGTTTTGATCGCAACACTGGTTTTCCTGCCCCGCTTTGCCGATAATGTACGTTTTTTACCACGTTGACAACGGGAGAAACCATGAAAAAAATTGCAGCTTTAGTGTCCATCGCGCTGTTCGCTTGGGGTAGCGCGGCCCACGCCCACGGCGGAACGCGCCAGAAAGTTGTGGAAAGCGTCGAAATCAACGCCGCACCGGATGCGGTGTGGAACCTCATCAAGGACTTTGGCGCTCCCAACTGGATTCCAGCCGTCGCCAGCACCAAGGCGAGCAACGGCAGTGAGAAAGGCTCGGTACGCGAAGTGACCTTGAAGAAGGGCGGCGTGATTAAGGAAGTGTTGAAAGAAGAAGATGCGGTCACCCATACCATCAAGTACCGGGTTGATGAAGAACCCGATTGTGCAGTGTTCCCGGTCAACAATTATTCCGCCACCATCTCTATCACTGTAGCAGGAGCAGGCTCCAAGGTGGAATGGACCAGTGCTGCTTACCGTTGCTTCACCCCCAACAACCCGCCACCGGGCCAGGACGAGAAAGCCGCCATTGAGGCGATGACGACCTTGTCCAAGGACGCTCTGGCGAACCTGAAAGTTTTGGCTGAGAAGAAATAAGCGCCATGCGCTTCAACAAGCATTCAGCCTTGTCGAGGGGGGCGGCGGTATTGACGTTCGCCCTTTTAATCGCCAGTCCGGCTTGGTCCGAGCCGTTTGCCTTTGTCACCAATCAGAAAGGCAACAGCGTTTCGGTGATAGACACTGCCAAAGGCACGGTGGTCAATACGCTGCCCTTGCCTCCGGGTTCCGAACCAGCGGGGGTTGCGGTCAGCCGGGATGGGGCTACGGTGGTGGTTGCCAATCCGGGCAGCAAAGATGTGAGCATTATTGACGGGCATGGTTTTAAGCTCATCGGTAAAGTGCCGATAGGGACGGGCGGCGTGGGCGTGGCGTTAAGCTCGGATGGTCAGTACGCCTTTGCGGCGGATATGTTTGACAGCACCATTGCCGTGGTGGATATCAAAGCCAAGTCGGTGGTCCGCCGTATCCCTGTGGGCAATATTCCGTCGGGTTTGGCGGTAAGTCGCGATGGGCATGATCTCTATGTTTCCAACCGTGACGACAACAGCGTGTCGGAAATCAGCCTGAAAACCTTTGCCGTGACGCGCACGGTGGCGGTCGGCAAGCATCCTTTCGGCATTCATTTATCCGCAGACGGAACCCGGCTTTTTTCCGCCAATGTAGAGAGCAATGATTTGTCAGTGGTGAATTTGGCGACATTCACGCTGTTGAAAAACGTTCCTGTGGGGGACCGGCCCTATGCCGTTGGCGAGGCGCAAAACCGGTTGTTTGTGACCAACCAGTACGATGCCTCGGTGTCTGTGATTGATGGCAATGACTTGAAATTGATTGCGACGGTCAAGGTAGGCGAATACCCGGAAGGCATCAGCACCCACCCGGATGGCATTCAGGTTTATGTCGCCAACTGGATGGGCAATACCGTGTCGGTGGTTGATGCCGCCGAGTTGAAGGTGGTCAACACCATACCCACGGGTGATGGCAGCCGTGCTTTTGGGGAGTTTATCGCTAGATAGAACCGTGGAATTGCCGATATTGATGCTGGCCTTCAAGCTTTTAACTTGCCCCTCTCCCAACCTCTCTCCAATGGGGGGAGGAGTGTGTCAATAATATTGGGGGTAACCGCTTCCCCCCAGCATTCTCATTTTGGTAAATATTGTAAGGGCGGGTTTGGAACCCGCCCCTACGCAGGTAATTTGATCCATATTTATCAAAATATTACAAACAGGATGTGGTATGTCGATTCGTAGTGGCGGGTTCCAAACCCGCCCGATTTTTCAAAATGAGAATTGCTGCTTTTCCCCCCTATGCCCAATGCCCCTAGTTGTGGAATAATAGCGGTCAGTAAATCGGTTCACGATGCATTCAGGCAAAAATAAGACGATGGACGAAAATAAGAAAAAGGCGCTCAATGCGGCGTTGTCGCAAATCGAAAAGCAATTTGGCAAAGGTTCGGTGATGCGCATGGGCGATATCGGCGCCCATGATATTGAAGTCATTCCCACCGGCTCATTGGCGTTGGATATCGCACTCGGCTGCGGGGGCTTGCCGAGGGGGCGCGTGGTTGAAATCTACGGCCCGGAATCATCTGGCAAGACTACCCTCACTTTGTCCGTCATCGCCCAGGCTCAAAGACTTGGCGGCGTGTGCGCGTTTATTGATGCCGAACACGCGCTGGACCCACAATATGCCGAGAAGATCGGTGTCGATTTGAACGATTTGTTGGTTTCACAGCCCGACACGGGCGAACAGGCATTGGAAATCACTGATATGCTGGTCCGTTCCGGTAGCGTCGATGTGGTGGTGATCGATTCGGTGGCGGCGCTGACCCCAAAGGCCGAAATTGAGGGCGAGATGGGCGACTCGCATGTTGGCCTGCAAGCCCGATTGATGTCCCAAGCCTTGCGCAAGTTGACTGCGAATATCAAACGCTCCAATACCTTGGTTATTTTCATCAACCAAATTCGTATGAAGATTGGCGTGATGTTTGGTAGCCCGGAAACCACCACGGGTGGCAATGCGTTAAAATTCTACGCGTCGGTGCGCTTGGACATTCGCCGGACAGGCTCGATCAAGAATGGCGATGAGGTCACCGGCAACGAAACACGGGTCAAAGTGGTTAAAAACAAAGTTGCCCCGCCTTTTCGCAATGCCGAATTTGAGGTGCTTTATGGCGAGGGGATTTCGCGCGAAGGCGAGCTGGTGGATTTGGGCGTACAGCTTGAATTTATGCAGAAGTCCGGCTCTTGGTATAGCTACAGCGGCGACCGCATCGGCCAGGGCAAGGACAATGTGCGTAATTTTCTTAAGGAACACCCGGATGTAGCCGACGATTTAGAGAAAAAAATTCGTGCGAAGGCATTTGGTGGAGCCGAACCTCTAGTCGCCAAACTGACCGCGAAATCTGACCCCATTCCGGTTGATGACGTGCTCTGAAGCCAAGGATGCCTGTTTGCATTGGCAATTCCAGCGGGAACATAGCCGTGTTGAACTGGTCCATAAGTTACAAGCCAAGAATGTTGATGAAGCTGTAATTTCCCAAGTTATAGGCGAGTTAGTAGAGCAAGGATTGCAAAGTGATGCGCGTTACATTGAATCCTTTGTGCGTAGCCGCTACACAAAGGGCCATGGCATAGCGCAAATTCGCCTAGAATTGGGGCTGCAAGGCATCAGTGGCGACAAGTTGAATCAATGTCTGGCTGAATACGACTGGGACGAGTTGTTGGAAAAAGTCCATGGAAAAAAATTTGGCGAAGGACTTCCCTCTACGCCTAAGGACTATGCCGCCCGGTTTCGTTTTTTGAGCCAGCGGGGCTTTGAACAAGACAGAATACAAGCTTTTATGCGGCGATTTAGCCGGAGCGATGATTAGCAAGCAATCGAGAAGACAAGATATTCCATGACTAGCGCCGAGTTGCGTTCAATATTCCTTAAATTTTTCGAGGAGCGGGGCCATGCCATCGTGGCAAGCAGTCCGCTTATCCCTTCCAATGATCCGACCCTGTTATTTACCAATGCGGGCATGGTCCAATTCAAGGATGTTTTCCTTGGGCGCGAGGATCGGCCTTATGTCCGGGCTGCCACGTCCCAGCGTTGCGTTCGTGCAGGCGGCAAGCATAACGATCTGGAGAATGTCGGCTACACGGCCCGTCACCACACTTTTTTCGAGATGTTGGGCAATTTTAGTTTTGGCGATTATTTCAAGCACGATGCCATCCACTATGCATGGGGTTTTCTGACGGATACCTTGGGCCTGGCACCCGAAAAGCTTTGGATCACGGTCTACGACCAAGACACCGAGGCAGCGGACATATGGCTAAAGGAAGTGGGCATCGACCCGGCAAGGTTTAGCCGGATCGGCACTAAGGATAATTTCTGGGCGATGGGCGACACCGGCCCTTGCGGCCCGTGCAGCGAGATTTTTTATGACCATGGGCCGGAAATTGAAGGTGGCCCACCCGGTTCCCCCAACGAAGAGGGTGACCGTTACATCGAAATCTGGAATTTGGTGTTTATGCAGTATGACCGTTCTGCCGACGGGACATTGACGCCTTTGCCTAAGCCTTCCGTTGACACCGGCATGGGGCTGGAACGCCTTGCCGCCGTCATGCAGAAGGTGCATAGCAATTACGAGATCGACCTGTTCCGCAGCCTTGTCAAAGCCGCCGCCGAATTGGCCGGTAGCAAGGATTTGAACAATAGCTCGTTGCGTGTCATCGCCGACCATATACGCTCTTGCTCGTTCTTGATCGTTGATGGTGTGACACCATCCAACGAGGGGCGCGGTTATGTTTTGCGCCGCATCATCCGCCGCGCAATCCGGCATGGCTACAAATTAGGTCTGCGTGATCCCTTTTTCCATAAGTTGGTCGGAACCTTGTGCGACGAGATGGGTGAAGCCTACCCGGAACTGGCCAAGTCTCAAGCGATGATCGTGCGGGTGCTGCTGAAAGAAGAAGAGCGTTTCGCCGAGACTTTGGACCAAGGCATGAAAATTTTGGACCATTGCATTAAGGAACTTCAAGGTAACGTGATATCCGGCGATACGGCCTTCCAGCTTTACGATACTTATGGTTTTCCGTTGGACTTGACCGCCGACGTTGCTCGCGAGCAGAACCTTAGCGTTGATACGGTCGGATTTGAAAATGCCATGCAAGGGCAGCGCAAGCAATCCCGTGCCGCCAGTCAATTCACCGCCGATTATTCCAAGGATGTGGAGCTTGACGCGCATTGCGTATTTACCGGTTACACCCATCTGAGCGAAGAGACCAAAGTGCTGGCTCTGCTGAAAGGCGGTGAAACCGTTGGGCAATTGGAAGCAGGCGAGGAAGGCATGGTGGTGCTTGAGAGAACCCCATTCTATGCCGAGTCCGGCGGTCAAGTTGGAGATAAAGGCATCATCCGTGCTGGAGACTCGGTCTTCACCGTCACAGACACCCGCAAGCAGGGCGGCGAAATCATCCTGCATGTGGGCAAGCTCATAAGTGGTAAGTTGGAGATTGGTTCCCTATGCGAAGCCCTAGTCGATGGCGAACGTCGCAAATCCATCGCGCTTAACCATTCCGCGACTCATTTGCTCCATGCCGCTTTGCGCAAGATAGTCGGTGAGCATGTCGCCCAGAAAGGATCGCTGGTCAACGCCGAGCGCCTGCGCTTTGACTTCTCCCATTTCGAGCCGATGACGGGTGAGCAAGTTCGTGAGGTTGAGCGTTTGGTTAATGCACAAATCCGTGCAAACAACAACGTGTCCGCCCAAGTCATGGCCAAGGATGACGCGATGAAAGTCGGGGCAATGGCCTTGTTCGGTGAAAAATATGGCGAGGAAGTGCGTGTTTTGCGCATTGGCGAATTTTCCACCGAACTCTGCGGCGGCATTCATGTGGAACGGGCAGGCGACATTGGTTTTTTCAAAATTGTCAGCGAGACTGGCGTGGCAGCCGGGGTTCGCCGGGTGGAGGCGGTCACTGGCTTAAACGCTGTGGAATGGGTCGAACACACCGAATCGCTGATTCAGGCAGTGGGCGAGCGGGTAAAATCCGGTCGTGATGGTTTGGATGAGAAAATCCAGCAGATTTTAGACCGCAGCCGTCAGCTCGAAAAGGAGTTGGAAAAACTTCAAGCAAAATTAGCCAGTGCCGCCGGTTCCGATTTAGCTTCCCAAGCACTGGACATAGGCGGGTTGAAACTGCTGGTTTCCCGCTTGGACGATGCCGACCCCAAGTCTTTGCGCGATCTGGTGGATCAACTAAAAAACAAACTAGGTAGCGCGGCGATACTGGTTGCGGCGGTGAAAGACGGCAAGATAAGTTTGGCTGCCGGGGTCACCCAAGACCAGACTGCCCGTATCAAGGCGGGTGATTTGGTCAACGTGGTCGCAATGCAAGTGGGTGGCAAAGGCGGGGGGCGTCCTGATTTCGCCCAGGCCGGCGGGAACGACCCGACAAAATTGGATGCCGCATTGCGCGATGTGCCTGAATGGGTACGGCAAAAACTGGTTTGACTTTTTTCAACTAGCCATACTGCCATTTAGTTATTCCGTCATACCGGCAGGGAATGCCGGTATCCAGAACACAGGGAGGTGAATGTAGATTGCCCTCCATGGCTACTGGGTTCCGGCATTCCCTGCCGGAACGACGATTTTTTTTCTTAACTCAATGGCAGGAAACTAACCCCCTTATAACGGGATTTTTATCTTTTGATTTGATGACAAAATGGCCCTTTACGTTCATAAATACGGCGGAACTTCTGTAGGCGACATCAGCCGCATCAAAAATGTTGCCGAGCGGATACACAAAGCACGGCAACGTGGCGATGATGTGGTGGTCGTGGTGTCTGCCATGAGTGGTGAAACCAACAAACTGGTTGCGTTGGCCCAGGCTGTACAGGAGCGCCCAAATCCGCGCGAAATGGATGTATTGCTTTCCACCGGGGAACAGGTGACTATTGCCCTTCTGGCCATGGCCTTGCAAGAGAGGGGGTGTCCGGCGGTCTCTTATACCGGGTGGCAGGTGAGGATACTTTCTGATGCCTCCCATACCAAAGCCCGGATAGAGGATATTGACACGGATGAAATAATTGCCGATCTTGCCTGTGGCAAGGTGGTCGTAGTGGCTGGTTTCCAAGGTGTCACCGAGGATGGGGACATAACAACATTGGGGCGTGGTGGCTCGGATACTACTGCGGTCGCATTGGCTGCGGTCTTAAAGGCCGACGAATGCCTGATTTACACTGATGTTGACGGGGTGTACACCACCGATCCACGGGTCGAGCCTCGCGCCCGAAAACTAGACCGCATAACGTTCGAGGAAATGCTGGAAATGGCAAGCCTTGGTTCCAAGGTTTTGCAAATCCGCTCGGTGGAATTCGCGGGCAAGTATAATGTACCATTGCGTGTGGTTTCGAGCTTTGTAGAAGGCTCGGGCACTTTGATTAGTTACGAGGAAGTAGGCGTGGAAAAAGCATTGATTTCCGGTATCGCGTTCAACCGCGACGAAGCAAAACTGACGGTTCAAGGTGTCCCCGACCGTCCTGGCATAGCGTCCAAGATACTGGGGCCTATCGCCGATGCCAACATTGAAATCGATATGATCGTCCAAAATGTGGCCGAGGATCAAACTACGGATTTCACCTTTACCGTAAACCGTGGCGATTACAAGAAGGCAATGGAAATTTTGGAAAACACAACCAAGGAATTGGGTGCCAAGCATGTCAAGGGAGATGACAAAATCGTCAAGGTTTCCATTGTGGGAGTGGGCATGAGGTCGCATGCCGGCATTGCCAGCAAGATGTTCGATGCACTTGCCAGGGAAGGTGTAAACATCCGCATGATATCCACTTCGGAGATCAAAATCTCTGTGGTTGTGGATGAAAAGTATCTGGAATTGGCAGTCCGTACCTTGCATGAGGCTTTTGGCTTGGAACAGAGTGAATGAATTTAGAAAAAGCTTTTTTCTAATGCGTTGGTTCTGATATAATTCATTGCTCGGCAGAAATGGGGAAGCTTTGGTTGGCTAACGCGATTAAGCCGGGATTTTTTAATTGTCGTAATTAAGAATGGAAGGAAGAAGCTATGCTAATTTTGACTCGTAGAGTAGGCGAGACCCTGATGATAGGGGATGACGTGACTGTAACTGTGCTGGGTGTCAAGGGTAACCAAGTGCGTATCGGTGTAAATGCTCCAAAGGATGTTTCTGTTCATCGGGAGGAAATCTACGAACGAATCAAGAAAGAACAACAGCTCCAGCAACAGGGATTACCGAGTGCGGAAAGCCCTAGCGAGTGACTTGGTATAAGTTCGTATTATTAAGTTTTTGGAGAGATGGCCGAGAGGCTGAAGGCGCTCCCCTGCTAAGGGAGTATGGGTCAAAAGCCCATCGAGGGTTCGAATCCCTCTCTCTCCGCCAAATGCCTAAATCACAAACCTATCAAAACACTCACTGCCGTTGCGCTTAATAGGCGTTTTGTGTACGCAGAAGTCATAAAGGCAGAGACGGGTTATAATTCAGTTTGTTTTTTTTTATTATTCCTGTACAATTGCGGGTTTTTCAATCAGTTTAATTAGGGCATAGAGGAATACCTATGGTAACTATTCGTCTGGCGCGCGGCGGTGCAAAAAAGCGGCCTTTTTATCATGTGGTGGTTACAGATAGCCGATCAAAACGCGATGGTAGCTACATTGAGCGGGTCGGGTTTTTTAACCCAATCGCCCGCGGAAAGGAAGAGAGATTGCGTTTGAATGGTGAACGGATCCAATATTGGTTCGGTAATGGTGCCCAAGCGACAAGCCGGGTTTCCACCCTAATCAAAGAAGCAGCCAAGCAAGAAGTCACTGCTTAATGCCTACCTAAAACGATAGCAGATAGTGTGAGCCAACTGATAATTGTTGGAGAGATTGCCGGTGCTTTCGGCATCAAAGGCTGGGTAAAAATATTTTCCCATACCGATCCCATCCAAAATATCTTAGACTACGGCCCTTGGTTGCTCACAGATTTGGATGGAACTAAAGAATATAAAGTATTATCCGGGCGTGTCCATGGTAACTACGTTATAGCCCTTTTGGAAGGCGTTGAGGATAGGGACAAAGCTCAAAAATTAAAGTCGTCTAAGATTTCGGTTTCTAGAGAGAGCTTTCCACGCCTTGAGTCAGGGTATTACTGGGCTGATTTAATTGGCTTGCAAGTCACCAATCTTGATGGAGTGGGACTCGGAACCATAGAACAAATGCTATCAACAGGGGCTAACGATGTGATCGTTGCCAAAGCAGAGCGTGAGCGGCTCATTCCTTTTGTCATGGGTACTTTCGTCAAGGAAATCAACGTGGGCGAAGGGAAAATGCTGGTTGATTGGGACGCTGATTTTTGAAGCACCCCATCATGCGTTTTGACATTGTCACCTTGTTTCACGAAATGATACAGGAGACGGTGTCTTGGGGGGTGACTGGCAGGGCCTTGGAGTTGGGTCTTGTAGAATTGGAAACTTGGAATCCTAGGGATTATACCAATGACCGGCATCGGACTGTAGACGACCGACCTTACGGGGGAGGTCCAGGCATGGTGATGAAAGTGGAACCCCTTCGCGAAGCCATATGGCAAGCACGAGGTTCTTGCAATCAAGAATCATTGGTTATCTATTTGAGTCCCCAAGGCCAAAAACTGAACCAAGACGCGGTACGGCGCTTTGCCAAGTTGCCTAGGTTGATATTGGTGGCTGGACGATACGAGGGAGTGGATGAGCGCCTGATTGAGGCGGAGATAGACGAAGAATGGTCGATTGGTGATTATGTCCTCAGTGGAGGCGAACTGCCCGCGCTAGTTCTGTTCGATGCCGTCGTGCGTTTGCTGCCCGGTGTGTTGGGGGACAATGAATCCGCCCTCCAAGATTCCCATATGAATGGATTATTGGACTGTCCGCATTATACCCGTCCCGTGGAAGTGCTTGGCATGAAGGTTCCAGATATACTGCAAAGCGGCAACCATGAAGCGATACGCTGTTGGCGGTTGAAGCAGTCGCTGGGAAGAACTTGGCTTAGAAGGCCAGATTTGCTTGATTGCCATCCACTCAATGCCGAGCAGGGAAAATTGTTGGAAGAATTTAAAAACGAATTGAATAGCAGAAAATTGTAAAGGGGAACCATCCATGACCGACACTATCATCCAACAACTCGAAAAAGAGTGGGTGAGCCAAAAAACCATTCCTAAATTCTCTCCCGGCGACACCGTTGTTGTACAGGTGAAGGTAAAGGAAGGAACCCGTGAGCGTTTACAAGCCTATGAAGGCATTGTAATCGCCAAGCGTAACCGTGGCTATCATTCCGCATTCACGGTACGCAAGATTTCCCATGGCGAGGGTGTTGAAAGAGTCTTCCAGACCTATAGCCCCCAAATCCAGGACATAGTAGTCAAACGCCGGGGCGATGTGCGTCGTGCAAAGCTGTATTACCTGCGCAACCTGACAGGAAAGGCTGCGCGTATTAAGGAGAAAATCTAATCCCCCCAGCGTTTTCAACATCTAAGAGTTATTTGATGGCGTGTGGGGTCGTGTAAGGCATTATTTAAATCAAGTGCATGATTGTTTTCGTTTTTAGTTAATTGTTAAAAATGAAGACGCTGTAAAAAAAGCGGGTGGCCTAGTGCCGCCCGTTTGCGGTTTAGGCTAGAGGAAACAGTTTCATCGTTCCCACGGTCTCCGTCACTGCCATTAAGTTAAGAAAAAGCGTTTAATTGGAACGCCAAGCCCCAGCTTGGCATCAGGGTGTACCGCGCCTAGCTGGGGCTTGGCGTTCCGTCAAAGGCTGATTTCACGCTTAATGCATCTTAACTTAATGGCATTGACGCTGGAGCGTGGGAACGATAGGGCCGTAAGGGCGCAATAGCGGTACTCCGCGTATTGCGCCGGATGGTAATTAATATCAAGAGCCTAACAATCATGTTTGCGCATAGCAAAAAAGTGCGTTTAACAAGATATGGGAATTTATGCAGATACATCGGTTTTTGGCGGGGTATTCGATGTAGAATTTGCCGAATCAACCAAACGTTTTTTTTCTGAATTAGATGTAGTCGATGATTCGTGAATCTGAGTGTGTCCTTTTGAAGCGGCGAGGTGCTGAGTATGTTGCACAATTAACAACAGGCATGTCTCTGCAAGAGCAATTGGAGTTTTGGCGGAAACGTACAAAAGCCATGTTAATCCGCCAAGAAGAAATACATCAAAAGGACGCAATAGGTGTTAGCCGTACCAGTCCGCCACAATGAATGAACCACAGCACAGCAGAGCAATAATCCCGGCCCCCTTTGGTACGCTGGTATTAGAGGCAAGCGACAGCCATTTGCTCAATATTGAAGTTAAAATTGAAACGTCGGGATTGTCAAAGCCCCGAAGCGCGACGGGGTTTGTAACCCCGTCGCTTACGTTTTGTGTGATGCGGCATTTTTCAAACGGTGCGGACGGGATTACAAATTCCATCCTGCATCGGAAGAATGTTGTTTGTCGGTCGCCTGCATTCGGCGGATCTGCGCTATTTGGCTGGTTCCTAAGCTCTCCTGCTTGTACGTTGGACGTTCTTTGGGAAGCTGGAGCTTGGAAACGAGCAGAAGTTGAAGGCCCATCAATCGCGAATGATGCGTCTCCTATGTCGGCACATCCTTCTATAACTGCTTGAATATATTTTTTATGTTGAAAACGCTGCAAATATAAAATAAACATGCCTGTCATCAGCAGATTTTTGGGGATAGTTATCGCAATGTACTGGGATGATCATTCTCCGCCTCATTTCCATGCCAAATACGAAAGCTATGAGGTAATGGTCAATATTTTAACAGGTGTTGTCGAAGGGAAATTTCCAAAACGGGCACTTAGGCATGTGTTGGACTGGTATGATCTCCACAAGGACGAATTAATGGAAGATTGGGAGCTGTCTAGGAATAATGAACTCCCAAACCCGATTGAACCTTTGGAGTAGTCGCTTGTTTATCCATGTTACAGAAGCAAAGTATTTGAAAGACTACGAAGTGGAAGTAGTCTTCAATGATGGAAAAACCGGAGTTGCCGACTTGGCTCCGGCCTTACATGGTCCGGTGTTTGAACCTTTGAAAGACAATGCGGTGTTTGCAAAGCTACAAGTCGACAAGGAATTGGAAACCATCGTCTGGCCCAATGGTGCGGACTTGGCACCTGAATATATTTATTTCCTTGCATTCAAGAATAACCCAGAAATGCAGGGTCAGTTTGTACGGTGGGGTTTTATCGGGCCGTAGCCCGGTAAGGGCGCAATAGGTGTTAACCGTTTTAGGCCGTCACAATGAGCGAATCCCAGTATAGCAAGGCCGTGATTGCCGCCCCTTTCGGTACGCTGTTATTAGAGGCAAGCGACAGCCATTTGCTCAATATTGAAGTTAAAATTGAAACGTCGGGATTGTCAAAGCCCACAACCCCTCTTTTGCTGGAAGCGACCCGGCAATTGAATGCCTATTTCGATGATCCACTGTGTCCATTTTCCTTGCCCTTATACCAACAGGGTACGATGTATCAAAACCGTGTTTGGCGGGCGATGAGTGCAATTACCCTGGGCTCGGTGAAAAGTTACGGGCAGCTTGCCGATGAACTTCATAGTGGGGCAAGGGCCGTGGCTGGTGTGTGCCGGGCCAATCGGTTTCCCGTCATCATACCTTGCCATCGCGTGGTTGCCGTAAACGGGATAGGTGGATATTGTGGTACTGCCACAGGCACTTTGCTTAAAGTCAAACGCTGGTTATTGCAGCATGAAGGTTATGAGTACCCCTGAACCTGTTGAATCCGGCCTTGCTTTGATATCGGCGTTCCAAGATAGCCTGTGGATAGAGGAGGGGCTTAGTGACAACACGCAAAAAGCCTATTCCAGCGACTTGGCCCAGTTTGCCGATTGGCTAAACTTGAAATCTCAAAAAAGCCTAGAACATGTCGAAACCAGCGACATTGAAGCTTACCTAGCGTTAAAGTTTAGCCAAAATACCAGTAGCCGCAGTAGTGCCCGTCTGCTTTCCAGTCTACGCAAATTCTACTTATGGCTGTTAAGACTAGGCAAAATCGGGTACGATCCCTGTGTAACCATCCAAAATCCGCACTTGGGCAAGCCCTTGCCCCACACATTGACTGAAAGCGATGTGGAAGACCTGCTTGCTGCCCCTGATATAAACGAGTCCATGGGGCAACGTGACCGTGCCATGCTGGAATTGCTTTACGCCACTGGCCTTAGGGTGACGGAACTGATAAGCCTACGCCTGGAACAAGTCAATTTACGGCAAGGTGTGGTGCGTGTGATAGGCAAAGGCAGCAAGGACCGGTTGGTGCCCATTGGCGAAGAAGCGGAAAGTTGGTTGGAGCGATATCTACGGGAAAGCCGCCGGACAATCCTGGGGCTGCGAACAAGTGACGACCTGTTTGTCACTGGCCGGGGTTCGGCGATGACCCGTCAAGCTTTTTGGCATCTTATCAAGCGTTATGCAAACAAGGCGGGAATCCACAAGCATCTGTCTCCCCATACCTTGCGCCATGCCTTTGCCACCCATTTGCTCAACCATGGTGCCGACCTGCGAGTGGTGCAAATGCTGTTAGGACATAGCGATTTGTCCAGTACCCAGATTTACACCCATGTCGCCCAGGAACGGCTTAAGGAATTGCACCAGCGTTGCCATCCTAGGGGGTAAAATGATGATTACGCAATCAGCCTTTGATTTTACTGAATGTCTTGTGCAATGATACACTTCATCAAGTTAGATGTTGAAAACGCTGTAAGATGTTGAAAACGCTGAAATGAAAAACATTATTCATCCTTCTGCTTATATTGCAACTGGGGCAATACTCGGGAATGGCGTACATGTCGGGCCTTTCGCCGTCATTGAAGATCATGTGGAAATCGGCGATGGGTGCAATATCGGGCCACATGCCATAATCCAGCCTGGTGTGCGCATGGGGCGTGATAACATTGTCCATCCCACCGCCGTGCTGGGTGGGCTGCCGCAAGACCTCGGCTTCAAACCTGAAACAGAAACATGGCTGGAGATTGGCGACGGCAATGTCTTTCGCGAGGGAGTGACTATTAGCCGGGCAACTAAAGATGGAGGTTCGACCCGCATAGGCAACGGCTGCTATTTGATGAGCAACGCCCATATCGGTCACGATTGCCATGTCGGCGACCGCAATATCTTCGCCAGCAATGTGGCTTTGGGGGGGCATGTGGGTGTGGGCGATCGGGTTTTTTTTGGCGGTGGTGCGGTGGTGCATCAATTTTGCCGGATTGGTAGTTTTGCGATGCTGCAAGGTTTGGCCGGTATTAACAAAGACGTGCTGCCATTTATGATGGTGGGCGGCCGTCCTGGACTGCATTATCGCCTCAATCTCGTTGGAATGCGCCGGTCCGGCATAGAAGGCGATCGCCTCAAGGCCGTCTCCTTGGCAATACGTCGCCTGCGCGACAAAATCCCCTTGGATGATTTGCCAGACACTCCCGAACTTACCTACCTCCGCCAGTGGGTGGGAGTGATGAGTAAACGTGGGATCCTACCTTTTGTTGACATCCATAAAGACAGTGACTAGTGGAAAGATAGCAGTTCTTGCTGTCATTTCTGACTACATGCATGAATCTAAACATTTAGCCTTGCTAAAAACATGAATAAAATTAAATGCGCTGTCGTCGGTGTCGGTTACTTAGGCAAATTCCATGCGCAAAAATATGCTGCCCTGCCCGATTGTGAACTGGTCGGGGTAGTGGACAGCAATACTGACAATGCCAAAGCCATTGCCGAAAAAAACCATACCTGCGCGTTTACTGATTACCGCGAACTGCTGGGTCAAGTGGATGCCGTCAGTATCGTCACACCTACCACCCTTCACTTTGAAGTGGCCCGCGATTTCCTTGAAGCTGGAACGCATGTGCTGGTGGAAAAGCCTATCACCGTCACTGTGGAACAGGCCGACGAATTGATTCGCATTGCGGAAGAAAAAAATTTGCGCTTGATGGTCGGTCATCTGGAACGCTTCAACGCCGCCATCCTGGGGCTAAACCTCACCCATGACAAGCCGCTGTTCATCGAGTCCCACCGCCTAGCCCCATTCAACCCAAGGGCCAATGATGTCAGTGTGGTGCTGGATTTGATGATCCACGACATCGACATCATCTTAGATATTGTCGATTCCGAAGTGGAGCGCATGGATGCCAAGGGCGTCACCGTACTGACGCACGACACCGACATCGCCAATGCCCGGATTACATTCAAAAGTGGCTGTGTGGCCAACGTAACCGCCAGCCGCGCCAGTTTGAAAGTCGAACGCAAGATGCGGATGTTCATGCCCAATTGTTATGTTACGGTGGATTTTCAAAACCGCGTCCTAGCCCGTTATCGTAAAGGTGAAAAGGAAATGTTCCCCGGTGTGCCGGAAATCATTGGCGAGGAATCCACGTTTGAAAACGGCGATGCCTTGATGGAAGAGATCAAGCATTTTTTAGATTGCATCCGGCAGGGGCGCGAACCCCTCTGTTCAGGCAAGGCGGGTCGGCGAGCCTTGGCGACGGCGATAGAGATTACGAGCTTGTTAAAAGCATAAGAGCCGTGCTTGATACAGCGTTTTCAACATCAAAAAGTTACTTAATAGTTGTTATGATAGCGCATGAAATTCGGTTAATTGTAAGGGTTAAATGAATATCCATTATTTAGTTATATTTTAATGATGAAAACGCTGTATTAAAAATGCTGTATGTTACATTAACCCCCTTCTAAAAGGGGAGGAAAAAATTGAAAATCAGAGGTTTTCCATGTCCGCAATACCTGCCAAAAAAACCTATACCGTCGAGGAATACCTTGCCATGGAAAGAAGCTCGCTGGAAGGCAAATGCGAGTTTGTCGATGGACAGATTTTTGCCATGGTCGGCGCGAGCCGTGAACACAACTTGATTGGGGTTAATATTGCCTCAGAATTGAGGACCCAATTAAAGGACCGGCCCTGTGAGACCTATGCCAACGATATGCGAGTCAAGGCTGCAGAAGCAAAGGGTTATCACTACCCCGACATCGTCGTAGTGTGTGGCAAGCCGGAATTTGAGGATGGACACTTGGATACCTTGCTCAATCCTACCGTGCTGGTCGAAATTCTCTCTCCTTCGACCGAAGCTTATGACCGGGGCGGTAAATTCGCCGCTTACCGTAAAATACAATCGTTGCATGAATACCTATTAGTGTCGCAAGCAGAACCTTTTATAGAGAGGTATGTCAGGCAGGGGGAAGCTTGGGTATTGACGGAAACTGCGGGGTTGGAGGGGTTGGTGAATTTGGATAGCATCGGCTGCGTTTTGGCGATGAATGAGGTTTATTACAGCGTTTTCAACATTCCTTGAGTGAGCAAATGGAACCCCGAAGGGGTTCAAGCCATTAGCCGGGGGTTGCCATGAAAGTACGGTATCCAAGTAGGGTACGCTGTGCGTACCATTGTAAGCCCTTGAAGGTACGCACAGCGTACCCTACGGCTTTCATCGTCGGGGGTGCAAACCAATTTGCATGACTGTTGAGCGCAGCGACACCCCCAATATTGTTGAAACAGCCGTCATTCCGGCAGGGATCGCCGGAATCCAGATTGCAGGGATGCCAACAATCCATACCATCCATGGAGCCTAGGTTCCGGCGGTTCATGCCGGAACGACGGAGTTTTTCTTAAGTAAACAGTATTGAGCGACACCCCCGGATGGAATAAAAATAAAATATCGACCCTGAAAGGGTCGCAGTCTTTATTGGGTGGGCCAGATTATAAATAAGCCTAATTGCGATGTTTTCACCCGCTATCAAGGGCATCAGGTTTAATAGTCTTTTCTCTGCGACACCCTACGGGGTCGGGGTAACTATTTGCCACTTCGCCCGGTGGTGTCGCTGCGCTCAACCACCGGCTAATAGCTGGAAACCCTACGGGTTGCAATAAGAATGGCTTTGAAGAATTTCTCACGCAAAGGCGCAACGACGCAACGTAAGAGCAAAGCGTTTAGGAAATACGCCTTGACGCGTTAATTGCTAAAGTCAAATAGCAAGACATGACCCCTTTCTCTCTTCATGATTGCGGATGAGCGTTTTCATTCGGCGGATCACATCCCTGTATCCGCCCTACTGTCCTGTTAGTTCTTTTATGGTTATTTTTGATTTTCAAGTTGTTTTCTTATTCCATCCAACGTCTTTGAAATGTCATTTAATATTCCTCCAATAAATACGCTTGCAATTATTAAGCATACCCCAATAAATTCAATAAAACTACTATCATCATTTTTAAAATGAAATAACAATTTTAATGAAAAGAATACAAACTAGGTAAATAACGTAACCCCTAAAACTTGCATCAAATGTTTCATTTTATCTACCACTCTTACTAAAATTAAACAACAAAAACGGTAATTGTTTTTACTTGAACTGCTCAATAGACTTGTTCCTGAACCTGTTCATGCTTTCAATACTGCCTTATAATAAAGGGCCGTAGAGCGCAATAGCGAAGCGTATTGCGCCTAATGGGCGGATCATCCACATACGGCTCAATACGCGGCAAGCCGCTATTGCGCCCTTTGGGCTATCAAATCCCCTCCGCGCGGGTGCTTAACCCCATCGCGCCGACGAATTAAAACCCAGGCTGCGAAACATGAATTCCAGCGGGCTTGTCATCTGTCAGCAAGTGCCGCTTGAGGACAATTTCCACATCGGTATCCAGCGCGTAGAGGCAGCGGTAAAGACGGTCGAAGGTAAAACCGGACAGCCTGCCATTGGCCAAATTGGAAACGTCCGGTTGCGTAAGGCTCAAAAGTTCGGCGGCCTCCCTTTGCTTAAGCCCGCGCTCCTGAATTTGTTGGTTTATCAGGCGGGCTAATTGCGCCTTGGCAAAGCGCTCCTCGCCATTCGGAAGCCCGACAAAGGGATGCTCGGTGGCGGTCACGCGGTCAGTGTGCAAAATTCTGGTCATGGTGTTCTTTCGCCTTTCTCAAGCGTTGTTCGATCAACTCAATTTCACTTTTCGGGGTGGCAATCCCCTTTTTGCGGACTACTCATGCCGAAATTATATTATATTTAATATAGATACCCAACAGAAATCTTAATGAGGCAAATGGCGAACCAGCCGCAGGGGCGGGCGGGTGCTACTCGCCCCGCTACGCGGGACTCCCCGTTCATGCGAAAAAAATAAATATAAATGAAGTATATTCAAACCAGCCTTTGACTTGACTGAATGTCCTGCGCCATCATACGCTTCATCAAGCAAGCATTTGATGTTGAAAACGCTGTTATGGAACTACCCGAATGAACGACACATTGCCGCTCAACATAGCGGAAGCATTGGCGCAAGGACTGGAATTTCTCCGCCCGCTGGCGGGTGAGGATTCATTTAATCCTGCCGTTCCCGCTGCCTTGCTGCGGGCCGGTTTGCAAAGGCTTCCCGTCCCCTTAAAAGACGGGGGTTTGGGGGGAGGCTTAGTCGATGCGATGAGGGTATTGGCTGAACTTGGCTCTGTGGATGGCTCGGCGGCTTTGGGCTTGGCCATGCATTACCAGACCTTGGGTGCGGCAATGGAGTCGGAGTCATGGCCCCCGGCGCTTCTGAACGAGGTTATTTCGGCGGTATGCGAGCAGGGGGCGTTGATCAACCTAGCCGCGACCGAGGCGCGTGGCGGCAGCCCGGCCCGTGGTGCCCTTCCCTGGGTTACGGCGCGGCGGCAAGGGTCTAATTGGGTCATTAATGGCGAAAAGCGATGGACTACCTGGCTCCCTGCCTTGCGTTATGCAGTGGTTACTGCAAGAATTGTCGATTCCCATCCTAGTGTCATTGAGAAAAAGCTTAGGCTTGGGTCATTTTTGCTAGACCTTTCCCTGCCGGGCGTTGAACGTTTGCCCGCATTCGACGGCTTGGGCATGCGGGCTTCAGCATCGGGCATACTGGATTTGAAGGATGTTTGTTTAGACGATGACCGTCTTATAGCCGCATCTGTTGCTAGAGTGAATGACCCACGGCGGGCTTCTGCACAGGCTTGGTTTGGGCTCTGTGTGTCGGCGGTGTATTTAGGGGTAGGCGAAGGTGCGCGAAACGCCCTATTACCCTGGGCCGTGGAGCGCAAACCTGGCGATAGCAGGACGACTGTGGCCGAAATACCGTCTGTGCGGCATCGATTGGGAAAGTTGGATGCAGAATTACGGGCTGCCAGGATAGTGCTGTTTGAAGTTGCCCAGCGATGGGAAACAATTACCGGTGAAAATGGGCGTGAAGACTGTCTGTCTGACGTTGCCCTTGCAAAACTGAAGGTGACCGAGGCAGCGGTTTTTGCCACCGACCATGCGATGCGTATCGCCGGCGGTCCGGGGTTTTCGCGCGGCGAATTGGAAAGGGCGTTTCGCGATGCCAGGGCGGGGCTTATCCATCCTCCATTGGAAGACGTGGCCTACCAGGAGTTTGCCAAGAAGTTGATTCAAGCATACAGGCCTCCATGCGTTTAGTTTTGCTGGGAAATAGAACAATGTCGAAATTCTTTGCTCCGTTTGTAGTGGCTTTGCTCGCTTGTTTACCTTTGAGCGGGGCAGTAGCCGACGTTTTCAAGTTTGTTGATGCCACAGGGAATGTTTTCTACACCGACAAGCCCAAGCACTCTGGCTATAAGCGGATTTTGCGGAGTCCGCCTGCTACTATGGCGGTTTCCTATGTCACCAACAACGCCGGATTGACACGTTTAGTTGGCAAGGCAGGCGGGGGCAGTAGGCCGTCTGGTCGTCATCTAAGCGCGAACAGCCTACTAAAACAGCAAGAATTATCTCCTTTAATCGATGCGGCCGCCAGCAAATATAGCCTTGATCCAGCCCTATTGCATGCGGTCATACGGGCAGAATCGGGTTATAACCCCGGTGCGGTTTCCCATAAGGGCGCTGCCGGTTTGATGCAACTCATGCCTGCGACAGCCAGTCGCTACGGGGTACGCGACCGGTTTGACCCGCAAGAAAATATAGAGGGCGGTGCGCGCTATCTGAGCGACCTTCTCGAAATGTTTCCGTCAAACGTAAAGTTAGCCGTCGCGGCTTACAATTCCGGCGAAAACACGGTAAAAAAATTCGGCAATCAGGTTCCTCCGATCACCGAAACCCAAAACTATGTGGATCGGGTGCTAGGTTATTATTACCGCTGAACCAGAATTTCCAGTCCGCATTTTTCCAAAAGCCCGACCAATCGAATCAGTGGCAGGCCGACCAGTGCGTTGGGGTCGGCGGTCTCCAGCCTTTCGATCAATGCTATGCCCAAGCTCTCCGATTTAAACCCTCCGGCGCAATCGAATGGGCGTTCAATGTCCACGTAACGTTCAATTTTCCTTCTGCTCAACGTGCGAAAATGCACGACAGTCTTGTCCGTATCGGAGACTGTCATGCCAGTTTTCGAATTCATCACGCAAACACTGGTGAAAAACTCAACCGCTTTGCCTGATGCAGCGAGCAACTGGGCCACAGCCCTCGCCGTGTCGCCGGGTTTGCCGAGTTGTACCCCATCCAGCATGGCGACTTGGTCGGAGCCAATGATTAGATGAGCAGGGAAGTGGTTCCGCAAGGCGTGGGCTTTTTCCTCGGCCAGCCGTTTGGATAGTTGGGTCGGGGTTTCCCCTGCCATTGCTGTTTCGTCAATGTCGGGAGAGGCTGATTCAAACGGGATGCCGAGTTTGGCAAGCAATTCCCGCCTATAGGGTGAACTTGATGCAAGAACCAGTCGAATGGGTGAGGATGGATGGGTGTTCATGGTTTTTTCTGATCGTTAGTTAAGATAATTTTGACAGTTTTGATGGTTTATCGGTATCATTCTCGGATTATGGTCGAACATTTACCTGAGCGAATAGACCCCTTGGCATTGGCAGAAAAGCGTCGCCAGTTTAAAGGGTCTTTGCCTTTATCCCAACTGGTCCGTTTGCAGGAAGTGCTGCTGAACCCGGATGGGTTGGTTAGGTTTGAGTTGAAGTTTGGGAAAGTCGGCAAACTTTCGATGGTGACGGGCTACGTGGAGGCTGAACTGGAGTTGCAATGCCAGTGCTGCCTAGGGCCAATCGCATGGCTGGTGAGCAACCAAGTTAAATTGGCGGTTGTCAGTTCGATTGATGAGGCCGATTTGCTTCCCGAGTCCTGTGATCCTTTGTTGCTGGAAGAGGAAACCATATCTTTGGCCGACATATTACAAGAGGAATTGCTGCTTGCGATTCCCTCCATTCCCCAGCACGGGCAATGCGATGCATCGGCGGCGCCAAGAGAGGAATTGGCGCAGACACCTGATACCCCAAAGCGGCCTAATCCATTTGCCGTTTTGGCTGAAATGAAAAAATAATGAATTTACGAGGATTTATTCCATGGCTGTACAACAGAATCGAAAAACCCGTTCAAAGCGGGGTATGCGCCGCGCACATGACGCATTGACTGCAAAGGCACTTTCCATAGAACCTAACACGGGTGAAACTCATTTGAGGCATCACGTCAGTCCAGATGGTTTCTACCGTGGCCGCAAAGTCATAGCATCCAAAGTAGAAATTGAAAAAGAAGATTAATATCGTCCCTTTAGTTTTTCCTAGCCTATCGGTTGGCTCTGCCAAAGGGGGGGTACGGAAGAATATATGCCTATGCCAGAAAATAGCCCGGTTCGCGAGCGGTTTGCCTAATGCATGATAATCCTACGATAGCCCTTGATGCCATGGGCGGCGACTACGGTCCCGAGGTGGTGGTGCCGGCAGCATTGGTCAGTCTTGACCGTAATCCAAACTTGAACTTGATATTAGTCGGGGATGGGGCGATTTTGAAGGCAAGCGTGGCCAATTCGAACCATTTTGGCAATCGTCTCACTATCCGTCACGCTTCCGAATTGGTGGAAATGCACGAGTCCCCTTCCAAGGCGTTACGGAATAAAAAGGACTCTTCGATGAGAGTGGCTATTAATCAGGTCAAGGATGGCACCGCCGATGCCTGTGTCAGTGCTGGCAACACGGGGGCATTGATGGCCATTTCCAAGTTTGTGTTGAAGACCATTCCAGGCATAGACCGTCCGGCGATCATCGGTGTTGTCCCTTCTTTGCATGGGCATACTCATGTCTTGGATTTGGGTGCCAACGTTGATTGTAGCGCGGAGCACCTGCTACAGTTTGCGATAATGGGTTACGAACTGGTCAAGGCGGTTGAAAAAATACCCAACCCCAAAGTCGGCCTTCTTAACATTGGCGAGGAAGAGATCAAGGGCAACGAACAGGTCAAGCAGGCGGTAAAACTCATCGCCGATTCACATATTAATTTTATTGGTTTCGTGGAAGGTAACGATATTTACACCGGTGACGTGGACATCGTTGTCACCGACGGCTTTATTGGTAATGTGGCACTGAAAGCCAGCGAAGGATTGGCAAAGATGATCAGCGTGGCGCTGAAGCAAGCCTTTTCTGAGAGTTTGTTGACCAAAATGGCCGGTGTCGTTGCTTTGCCAGTGCTACGTGCGTTCAGGAAGCGCTTTGACCCTAGGCAATATAATGGTGCAAGTTTTGTTGGTTTGCGCGGGATAGTCGTGAAAAGCCATGGCAACGCTGATCGCACCGCTTTTGCCAAGGCTATCGAAATCGCCGTTTTGGAAATCGAAAATGCCGTGCCTGATAAAATTGGACAAAGAGTTTCCGAGTTGATTGAAGAAAGGAAATCCGCGTGAGTCGATATTCCCGTATCGCTGGAACGGGGGGCTATTTGCCTGAAGCTGTTCGAACCAATTATGACATTGCCAGGATGGTAGATACATCCAACGAGTGGATATTGGAGCGGACGGGTATATATTCCAGGCACATTGCCGCACCCCATGAAACGGCTTCGAGTATGGCGGAGGTTGCCTCAAGGCGGGCTATAGCGGCCGCAGGGGTGACGGCTGATGACATTGACCTGATCATTCTTGCCACCAGTTCACCCGATAGGGTTTTCCCCAGCACTGCCTGTTTACTTCAGCAAAGGCTCAACATCAGAAACTGTGCCTCGTTTGATGTGCAGGCAGCGTGTTCTGGTTTTATTTTCGCACTGAGCATCGCCGATCAATACATCCGGTCGGGCAACGCCAAACGTGTTCTGGTTGTCGGCAGCGAAATCAACTCACGCCTTGTTGACTGGACCGACAGGACGACCTGCATCCTGTTTGGAGACGGTTCCGGCGCGATGGTGTTGGAGGTTTCCGATGAACCGGGGATAATGAGCACCCATATCAGTTCGGACGGCCAATACAAGGATTTATTGTATCTACCCTATCCTCCTCGCGAGAAAGCCGGGGGTGGCGATGAGGAGCGTTACATTAAGATGCAAGGCAACGATGTATTCAAGACCGCCGTAAATACTTTAGGTAAGATCGTGGACGAAACCTTGGCGGCGAACAATCTGGAAAAGTCCGATATTGATTGGCTAGTGCCGCATCAAGCAAATATACGAATCATAACGGCGACCGCAAAAAAACTGAAAATGCCGATGGAGCGAGTGGTTTGCACAATCGAGACCCAAGGCAATACTTCATCTGCCTCCGTCCCCTTGGCATTAAACGAGGCTGTGCGCGACGGGAGAATCCAACGTGGGCAAACCGTGCTGATGGAAGCATTTGGCGGAGGGTTTGCTTGGGGTTCAGCGTTGGTTCGTTATTGACTCATTGGATGCATTCGCATGAACAAAACAGATAATGGCTTGGCATTTGTCTTTCCTGGGCAGGGATCGCAATCGGTGGGCATGTTGGGCGCATTGGCTGCCGAACACCCTGAGGTTGCGCAAGTTTTCGGCACAGCCTCCGAGGTTCTTGGTTACGACTTGTGGCGATTGGCCACTGATGGACCGGCCGGGGAATTGAACCTAACCCAACATACGCAGCCGGCTATGCTGGCTGCCGGTGTGGCGGCCTATCGAGTCTGGGCCAAGGTCTCCGATGTCCAGCCTCGATGGATGGCAGGGCATAGCTTGGGAGAGTTTTCTGCTTTGGTGTGTGCCGGGGTGGTTGATTTTGCGCAAGCGGTGGAACTGGTCGCGAAGCGGGCTAAGCTGATGCAGGGTGCTGTTGAGCCTGGGATCGGGGCAATGGCTGCTGTTCTCGGTCTTGATGATGCAATAGTCATTGCAGTTTGCGCAGAAATTTCCACTGGCGGCGAGGTAGTGACAGCGGCCAATTTCAATTCGCCCGGACAGGTCGTGATTGCAGGCCATGCCACCGCCGTTTCCCGCGCCATTGATGCGCTTAAGAGAGAAGGTGCTAAAAAGGCGGTACTTCTGCCGGTCAGCGTTCCTTCGCATTGTCCTCTGATGGTTGGAGCGGCTGCGGAGTTTAGGGAAATCCTGGCAAACACCACTTTCCATTCATCCAGCATTGCTGTGGTACATAATGTCGATGTGGGGAGCCACTCGAAACCCGAAGAAATCCGTTTCGTTCTTGAGCAACAGTTATATAGCCCGGTGCGTTGGTCTGATACTATCAGGTTCCTGTTTGAACAGGGTGTCGGTCAATTCGTTGAATGCGGTCCCGGCAAAGTACTTTTGGGTTTAAACAAACGGATTGTGAAGGATGCCCGGATGGAAGCCGTTTTCGATCCCGATTCTCTAAATAAGGCATTGGAGCTGGTAAAATGAGCAGTCAAATCGCAGTGGTTACAGGGGCAAGCCGTGGCATAGGGAGGGCTATCGCCATGCGCCTCGCTGCCGCAGGTCATTTCGTAATTGGTACGGCTACGACTGAGCCGGGTGCCGATTCGATTGGCAAGGCAATCGTCGAGGCTGGCCTGAAAGGAACCGGAAAGATTCTAGATGTTTCCGACGCGGCTTCGATAGAAAGCTTTATCAAAGGGGTGATTGACGAGTTTGGCGCACCGACTATTCTAGTCAACAACGCAGGCATTACCCGTGATGGTCTGCTGATGCGAATGAAAGATGAAGATTGGGATGCGGTCATACAAACTAACCTGACATCAATTTACCGATTGTCCAAGGCGGCCATGAAGGGCATGGTCAAAGCAAGATTTGGCCGTATCGTGAACATCACTTCCGTGGTGGGCGCGACTGGCAACGCGGGTCAGGCTAATTATGCGGCTGCTAAGGCTGGTATAATTGGTTTCACCAAGTCTTTGGCCAAAGAACTCGGCTCCCGTAATGTCACGGTCAACGCGGTGGCCCCGGGTTTTATTGACACGGATATGACTCGCTCATTGACAGAGGATCATAAAAAGGCTTTGCTCGGTCAGATTCCTTTAGGGCGCTTGGGCCAAGCTGAGGAAATAGCGGGTGCGGTGGCCTTTCTTTGTTCGCCTGACGGTGGGTATATCACTGGAGAGACCTTGCATGTGAATGGTGGCATGTACATGGCCTAATGGAAAACGTGGAATTTACCGTCAAATCCAGTCTAGCCGTTCACTAAGTGCTTGGATCGTGGTATTGTTCACCGCTGAGGATTTTCATAGGCAAAAATAAAAGCTACCCTAGGACAGGAAAACTGAGTGTGGCATAAAATCAAGTCTTGTAATTATTGGAATTCCAATTAAAATTTTCAGGCTGATACTTTCAAGCTTAAACAATTGAGGATAGAAAAAGATGAGTGATATTTCAGAGCGTGTAAAAAAGATCGTTGCCGAGCAACTGGGTGTTAAAGGTGCCGAGGAGGTTGCCACCGAAGCTTCGTTTGTGGACGACCTTGGCGCTGATTCATTGGATACGGTGGAACTTGTCATGGCGTTGGAAGAGGAATTTGAATGCGAAATTCCAGACGAAGATGCCGAGAAAATCACTACGGTTCAAGAGGCTATCAGTTATATTGAAAGCCATCTGTAAATTTTGGACGCCCCAACGGAACGCCCAGTCAAGCGGGTTCCGTGGGGCATTATTCTTTGTGGCAGAGTCCAAACCGTCTACCTGAGGACCTATCTTGAGTAAGAGACGTGTAGTGATCACCGGCCTTGGGGCAGTCTCCCCGGTTGGTAATAATGTTGCCGATTCTTGGAACAGCATAATTAGCGGCAAAAGCGGAATCGGGCCTATAGAACGGTTTGATGTTACCGCATTCACTACCCGGATCGGGGGTGCTGTCAGGGGCTTTGATGTTACGGAATACATTCCCGAGAAAGATGCCAAAAAGATGGATGCCTTCATCCATTATGGAATTGCGGCCGCATCTCAGGCTTTTGACGATTGCGGGATTGATGTGACCGAACAAAATGCTGATCGCATTGGAGCGGTCATAGGTGCTGGGATCGGCGGAATCGAAGGGATAGAGCAGGGGCATAATGCCTTTCTAAAAGGGGGGCCACGGAAGATATCGCCTTTCTTTGTGCCGAGTAATATTATCAATATGATTTCCGGCAACCTGTCCATCAAGTATGGATTGAAAGGCCCAAATTACTCAATTGTCACAGCTTGTGCGACGGGAACACACTGCATAGGCGATGCTTACCGGCTAATCCAATACGGGGATGCTGACGTGATGTTTGCCGGCGGTGCGGAAATGGCGACAGCAGCCACTTCCCTGGGGGGATTCGCCTCTGCCCGTGCCTTGTCACGGCGCAATGACGAACCGACAAGGGCAAGCCGCCCTTGGGACGTTGATCGCGATGGTTTTGTTTTGAGCGATGGTGCCGGCGTTCTTGTGTTGGAAGAACTGGAGCATGCCAAACGGCGCGGGGCAAACATTTATGCAGAAGTAATCGGCTATGGGATGAGTAGCGATGCCTACCATATGACTTCTCCATTGGAGAATGGGGAAGGTGCAGGCAAGTGTATGACAAATGCCTTAAGGGACGCTTCATTAACACCTGATGATGTAGATTACATCAATGCACACGGCACTTCGACACCCGCTGGAGACATTGCAGAAACATTTGCCATCAAAGGTGTTTTTGGGGATGTTGCCTATCGGGTCCCAGTCAGTTCAACCAAGTCCATGACTGGCCACATGCTGGGGGCGGCAGGTGGCATTGAGGCTGTCTTCTCGGCACTTGCACTGCGCGATCAAATAATTCCTCCGACCATCAACTTGGATAATCCAGATCCAAAATGCGATTTGGATTTTGTCCCACATACCGCAAGATCGGCCAAACTGAATGTCATCATGTCGAATTCATTTGGCTTTGGAGGCACAAACGGCACCTTGATCTTCAGACGATTTGTGTGACATCGGAAGTTTCTTCCTCCGCCCTTGTCAACGGCAAAAGTACGCGATTTCTGGATATAGCCGATAGAGGGCTGCAATATGGAGACGGCATTTTCACCACCCTTTCAGTGCAAGAGGGCGTGGCCATTTTTCTGGACCGTCACCTTAAAAGGTTACAAGCCGATGCCTTGCGGCTTAATATCCCTTTTCCGGGCGTTGAGATTTTAACGGAGGAGGTTCAGCGGATCGGTCATATGAATTCAAGCTGCGTCCTGAAAATCATGCTGACCCGAGGCCTTGGGGGACGCGGCTACCTGCCCCCTAAACAAAGCCAAGGCACCCGTATTATTTCCTCACACCCCAAGCCAGATTATCCAAAATCAATCAGGGAATCGGGTGTAAAGGCGCGTTTCTGCGATATTCGCCTAGGGCTTAATCCGCACTTGGCTGGCATCAAACACTTGAACCGGTTAGAGCAGGTGCTTGCCCGTGCAGAATGGGACGATGAGGGCATAGGCGAAGGGCTGATGTTGGATCATGAAGGCTTTCTGGTGGAAGGCGTTATGAGCAATCTGTTTCTGGTCAACAGTGGTATGTTGCGCACTCCGTTGTTGGAGCGTTGCGGAGTTGCGGGTGTGATGCGTGGGTTGGTTTTGGAAAGTGCGGTATTTTTGGGGTTGGCGGTTGAACAGGCCCGGATTCTTCCTGAAGAAGCTTATGATGCCGATGAAATATTTCTTACTAACTCTGTCATCGGCATATGGCCGGTTAGCCTTTTGGATGGCAAGGCGTATCCGGTCGGCAGCATAACCCGACTTTTGACCCGGCGCATTGACGAAATGGTTGCCAGGGAGCATCAATCATGAAACGTTTGTCCACTGGCATTGCCGTTGCGTCTATCGTCCTTATGTTTAGCCTGTGGATGGATTACCGGCTACACATGGACTCGCCCCTGAACAACCACGAGACCGCTTACTTTGAAATCGACAAAGGACAGGGTCTGAAGGCTATTGCAAATGGCTTGCATACAAAAGGTTTGCTCGACAGGCCGCTCTGGTTTTGTTTGATGGCTTGGACGGAAAATTCTGCGAAACGGATCAAATATGGAGAATACGAGATTCCAGTGCAAACCACTCCCCGGCAGTTATTGAATCTCTTCGTCTTGGGCAAGGTGCGTCGATACAGCGTCACCTTCGTCGAAGGCTGGACGTTTAATCAAATGCTCGAGGCAATGAACCGGCAACCGGCTCTTGCCCACCTGATTGCCGGGAAGTCGTCCAACGAAATAATGGGGATGATTGATGCGCTGGGGGAACAGGCAGATGGTCGGTTTTTCCCTGATACCTACATTTACACCAAGGGAACCACCGATCTAGAGCTATTGAAACAGGCTTACCGAAAAATGCAGGCGGTCTTGGCTGAAGAATGGCAGGGTAGGGCAGAGGGACTGCCTTTGCATAACCCTTACGAGGCATTGATTCTGGCTTCAATTGTGGAGAAAGAAACCGCCTTGGCTGAGGAAAGGAATAAAGTCGCCGGGGTCTTTAGTCGCCGGTTGGCGAAAGGTATGCTTTTGCAAACTGATCCGACGGTGATTTACGGCATGGGTAATGCCTATACGGGCAATATCGGCAAGGGCGACCTGCTTCGGGACACGCCCTATAACACTTATATCCACAATGGCCTGCCCCCCACGCCAATCAGCATGCCTGGGATTGATTCCATACGCGCTGCGCTGCATCCAGATCAAGGAAGCAGCCTGTATTTTGTGGCGCACGGTGATGGCGGGCATGTTTTTTCCAGCACTCTGGCCGAGCACAACAAAGCTGTGGCACAATTTCAGAAGAAACATCATGAATAAAGGCTGTTTTATTACCTTGGAAGGCGGGGAAGGGATGGGCAAGACAACCAATCTGGTGTTTATCCGTGATTTTCTCGTAAGCTTGGGAAAGCGAGTCATTGTCACCCGTGAACCGGGGGGAACCCCGCTGGGGGAAAGAATCCGTGACCTCTTTTTGACAGGCGGGGAGATTGCCCCGGAAACCGAATTGTTGCTAGTCTTTGCCGCCCGTGCCCAACATTTGCGGGATGTCATCGAGCCAGCGCTGGCATCCGATGCCTGGGTAGTCTGTGACCGTTTTACCGATGCAAGCTATGCTTACCAAGGCGGGGGGCGGCATGTGGATTCCGAGTTCATACTTAACTTGGAGAAAATGGTGCAAAAAGGCCGCAAACCCGATTTGACCCTGCTGTTTGATGCCCCTCCTGAAATTGGCATCGCCAGGGCTAAAAATCGCGGTGTCAGTGACCGTATGGAGGCGGAGTCTTTGGCATTCCACTCACGGGTAAGGAATACCTATTTACTCTTGGCCGGACTCTTTCCTGACCGCATCAGGCTCGTAGATGCTTCACTGCCGCTGGAAAATGTGCAAAAAGCAATAACCACTCATCTAAAAAGTCTGTGTGTGCCATGAACTTGGTTGATGATATGCCTTGGCTTTCCCCCCACTGGGACAGGCTCGATTCCCATCTACAGTCTGGGCGTGTGCCTCAGGCTCTGTTGGTGGTCGGGAGGCAAGGGGTGGGAAAGACCCAATTGGCGGAAACCTTCAGCAAACGCTTGTTATGCCGCACCCCGCTAGACTATGCGTGTGGCGAATGCGCCAGTTGCCGTTTGTTCGCAGCAAAGACGCATCCTGATTTTCTTCGCATAGAACCCGTGGAAACGGGTAAAATCATCCCGGTGGATGTCATTCGCGGGTTGATTGCCAATTTGGCGCTTAAACCTCAATACAGCGGAAGAAGAGTGGTGTTAATCAACCCTGCACACCAAATGAATGTTTCTTCTTCCAACAGCCTGCTAAAAACCTTGGAGGAGCCGGACGAACACACCACACTACTATTACTCACCGACTCACCCCAACTGTTGCCTGCGACTATACTTAGCCGATGTCAACGCATGGAAATCTGCGTTCCAGAGCGATCAATGGCCTTGGCTTGGCTAGCGAAAAACGGGTATGAAGGAGACCATGCCAATGTTTTGCTGTCTTTGGCGCGAGGTGCCCCGATAAAAGCCTTGGGGCTGGCTAATGATGGCATAATAGAAAAACGCAATGAGTTTTTTTCTGCTTGGGGCGATCTGGGCGGATACGGTGGAGACCCGGCCGCATTGGCGGAAGAATGGTCCAAGTTTTCCGCCGAGACCCTTGTCGATTGGATGGTTTGCTGGACCATGGACATGATCCGTTTGCGGACTGATCCCCTTAATCAGGCAATTGAAAATCCCGATTTAGCGGAGCACTTGCTGGCGTTGGCGCAAAAAATTAATGTAAGAAATTTGTTTAGGTTTCTGGATAGACTGAATTCCGCAAGGAAAATGCTTTTAGGCCAAGTCAACCGGCAACTACTTTTGGAAGAACTGTTGATTCACTGGTTGCGTGACAAAACCAAAGACTTAATCCTGTTACCCCAATGAGCGAAGACCAAACCGAAGGCCGGGGAGGGATACTTTCCCTTACCATCCGCGACAAGAATGCTTTGTATGCGGCCTATATGCCCTTTGTGCAAAATGGGGGGCTGTTTATTCCCACTAATAAATCTTATCAATTGGGCGACGATGTGTTTATATTGCTCAATTTGATGGACGAACCTGAGCGAATCCCTGTTGCGGGTAAAGTCATTTGGGTCACGCCGCGCAACTCGGAAGGATATCGCTCTACAGGCATTGGCGTTCAGTTTAGCGACAAGGACAACGGCATTACCCGCAACCGCATCGAAAACTATCTCGCCGGTGCCCTTGAATCGGATCGCACTACTCATACCATGTAAAGCCATGCTTATAGATTCTCATTGCCATTTGGACCGTCTTGATCTCAAACCTTACGGCGGCAACTTCCACGCTTATGTCATGGAAACCCAGGCTCTGGGAATCAGCCACATGCTGTGCGTTTCCATCAGCATGGAGAAATGGCCCACCATGATGGAACTGTTGGAGGGTCACGCTGGCATCACCGCTTCGGTGGGTGTGCACCCGAACGAACAAGATTGCCATGAGCCTACCGTGGCAGAATTGGCCATGTTGGCTGAGCATCCCCAAGTGGTTGCCATCGGCGAGACAGGCTTGGATTATTTCCGTAGCGAAGGGGATTTGGAATGGCAGCATACACGCTTCCGAACCCATATCCGTGCGGCCAAACAGACGGGCAAACCGCTTATCATCCACACTCGCGAAGCACGGGAGGATACTTTGCGAATTCTTCGTGAGGAAGGGGCTGACGAGGTTGGCGGCGTGCTGCACTGCTTTACTGAAGATTGGGAAACTGCCCGTCAGGCACTAGACCTTAATTTCTATATTTCCTTCTCCGGAATTGTCACCTTCAAGAATGCCACGCAAATCCAAGATACGGCACGCAAAGTACCCGAAGACCGTTACCTAGTCGAAACGGATTCCCCTTATTTGGCACCGATTCCCCATCGCGGCAAACCCAACTACCCACACCATGTCCGCCATGTTGCCCAATATGTCGCCGACCTGCGCGGGATATCCTTGGCCACAGTCGCCGAGCAAACCACTCGCAACTATTGGGCGCTTTTTAGATGATTTGGCATTGCATCCGTCTGACCCGGCAAGAATACGAATCGGGCGAAGTGGATATCATCCGGGGTTCCTTCCGTGCCGCCTATATTTCCCGCAATGGTCCACAGGGCATGGCACTGTTCGGGGTGTGGAGTGACGACGGGCGGAATTACCTCGTCTATGCCACACCCGCGACGGAGCGTCACTTCCGCCCGATACTAGATGCTTATTCAGCCACTCAGGAAGACCCTCCCCGCAGCCGGCAACAGCTTGAGTATCTTTGCGGGGATGAGGATGGGGGGAATGTTTTGGTGGGCTAAGTAGTTTTTTCTTCTGATAGCGACAACTATTCGGTTTCGAGAAGCAGTGTACTACCTGTTAAGTGACTGTTCTCGAATATTCAGACACGGCGCATTTCCAATTGTGAAACAAATAAGAACGATAGTTGTCTCAACTGGCTGTGGATATAAGGAAAATACCTATCCACTTAAAAAAGTAATGACAAGCCACTGTCTCTTCAATGCCCATACGGAAAAATGCAATAAATAGAGGGGGTTAGTGTTGGCTCGGCTACGGTGATTCGGGCTGGACAGATTTATGCGACCTCAACTGTTTGCGGTCATAAGAGAAATTCCCCTTTTCCCCCGGAGAGATTATGAAAACAATAATTAGAAAACCGCCCATGTCTTGCGCTGCGGCTTTGGTAGGGATTGCGGCAGCTTTTTTTTATTCTGGAGAAAGCAATGCCCATGAGCGTTGGATTCTGACCCCAGAGCAAATCGCTGAGTGGAACAGCCTGCCGACGCCTACATTTTATTCTGAACTTTCCATCGGCAATTTCGCGATGGTTTCCATGTTCCTGCTTTTCATATTGGGCTGGATACGTTTGGGATTCACCGGGGCTCGCGAACTATTCCCGGAATTGCAGGCCCGACTGGCTTCTTATGGTGAGCATGTCCCTCGAATCCTGAGGGTTTGCCTAAGTTGGATGTTGATTTCCTCTGCTTTAGGACTTGAACCACGGCTAGGGGTTGCAGCCTTCACCTCGCCAACCCTATTCGCGCCTGACCTCGAACTAAGTTCCCTTGGCCCTGGCTGGAGTTGGTTGGGTGGGTTTGAAATTCTGCTAGGATTGGCGATTTTATTCGGTATCTATGTGCGTCTCTGCGCGATAGTCCTGATGCTGCTCGGTTTGCTGGGCGGTTGGCTTTTTGGCCTAGGGTTCCTTGCCTATGGCGGGGCGATTTTGGGCGCATCGATTTACCTATTGTTGCAAGGGCCGGGCAGGCACTATCCGCCGCTGCCCGTGCCGACTGTTTTCCAAGGCATAGTCGCTTGGCTTGAGGCACAGCCTAGATCACGCGCCCAATTCATCATGCGGGTATTGACGGGCCTGACCATGCTGTATCTGGGGATAGCCTTCAAAATCATGCAACCTAACTTGGTGATTGGCATCATCAAGACCTATCAGATTCCCCTCTTGTCCTCAGTGCCGGAAGGGTTCTCGTTGTTCATGGCCTTGGTGGAGGTTTCCGCCGGCCTGTTGATGATCGCAGGGATATTGCTCAGGCCGTTGTCCATTTTTTTGCTCTCGGCTTTCCTGTTTTTCGCCCTTCTACTCCCCGAAACGCTCATGGAACATGTCCTGTTCTATGGCGTGATGCTCTCTTGTTTGATCAATTCTGCCGGTTATTGGCATAAGCCTGAACCTCGTGATCGCGCAGCGAATATCGTCATTGTGGGAGGTGGCTTCAGTGCCATGCACGCGGCCATTGAAATCGAAAGGCTGATCGGCGCTTATTCCAATGTCAATGTGACTTTGCTCCATGACAATTCCAATTTCGTACTGACCCCGCTATTGCCGGAGGTAATCGGGGGTATCGTACAGCCTGGCAATGTGGTCAATCCGATCCGCCGGGTGATACCCCAGGTCAATGTGATCGTAGGCCGCTTGGACTCCATTGACGAAACCAACCGGCAAGTATTTGCCCGGCGGCCCAGTGGCGAGCGGATTAAACTCGACTACAGCGAGTTAGTCCTCGCCCAAACCTCAAAACCCAACGCAGGTGCAATTCCAGGCTTGTTATCCCACGCCATACCCATCGAATCGGTGGGCGATGCTTTGCACATCAGAAAGTGCGTGCTGGAATTGATTGAGCAGGCGGAATTCACCGAAGACAGCACTGAAAAGCAGAGGCTTTTAAATTTCGCCATCCTCGGCTCGGGCGAGTTGGCTTGCAGCGTGGCAGCGGAACTTTGCCAAATGTTACGGGCCATGCGACATTCCTACCCGGTGCTGCGGGATTACCAGTGGCAGGTGCACCTCTTCGATGAACCCGATTATGTTTATTCGGGTTTCGAACGCCAGCGTTTGGCTTTGCGTGACAGTTGCCTGGAAAAGGCTGGGGTTACCTTGCACAAAGGGCAAAAAGTCTCGGCTTTGGCCGAGGCTGAAGTGGTTTTGGAGCCGGGTGCTTCGATCAAGCTTGGATTGGCCATCAATGCCTGTTTCGCCATGCCACCGGTCCGCTTTCAGGGTGGCATCGGTTTGGCCTGGCCCTTGACCGTCCGAGAAGACCTTTCCCTCGAAGGACACAATCACCTGTGGATAACCTCACCCGCACAGCTTGGGCCGGATCATGCCTTCATCACCGCGGCCGACTGGGAGGCTTTGGGTGAGGCGGCTGGCTACAACGCATGGGCTGCGACGCAAGGCTTTGCAACCCGTCCCTACCGCCCACATGCCCGCCCGATCAAGACTTTTGCCATCGGGTTCCATTCTTTCTGCGATGTCAAGGCATTCACCTTCAGCGGCAGGGTAGCTTGGTTTATGTCCAGGTTAGGGCAGCTTCTGGCCATGCCGGGCTTGGAAAAGAACCTTCGCATCATGATTGATTGGGCATTGATAATCCCCTTCCGCAGTGATATAGCAGTGCTCGCGCCAGCGCCTGTCTCCAGGTTGCAAAAAGTCCGATTCGAGAAAGGCGACGAAGTTTTCCAGCAAGGCGATGAGGCCGAAATGGCCTATGTGGTGGAGTCTGGTCGGCTTGAGGTGTTCAAAGATGAACGTAAAGTGGGAGAGTTGGGCGTAGGCGATTATTTCGGGGAAATCACCCAGGCCTACCTCAAACGACGCTCGGAAACGATCCGCTGCAGCTCACCCTGCGAACTCACCGTTTTGTCGCAGAACGATTTTAAAGTCTTAACCAAGGGCAGTGGCCTGATGGGCAAAGCCTTGCAACATCTGGCCAAGGATAGACCCAGTGCCGCCCATGAAGGCGGCATCAAACGGGTGATGTATGTCAGCACCAAACATGCCTCGTTCAGTGATGAGGAAATCACTGAGTTGGGGCATCGTTCTAGCCTGAACAACAACCGCCTAGGCTTAACCGGGGTGTTGATCTCTGTCCATGAATACTTCTTCCAAATCCTAGAGGGCAAGCAAGCCGTGCTGGAAAGCTTGCTGGAAAAGATAAGGTCGGATTCCAGGCATCGGGACGTGACCATCCTCAGCGTGGAATATGGGCTGGAAGACCGCTTATTCACCGATTGGGGCATGCGCACCGTTTGCATCAATGACGAAAGCGGAGTTTTGCTGCAAGCGATGCGCATGATGCTGCGCAACATTGCCCAATCCCACCATATCATTGGGAGGTACACCCAGCCCACCGTCCTGAAGTTGCTAACCGAAGGTATCAATCCCTTAACCTTGCCGGTTCAAAAAACCGAAAAACTGGTGCTGGTGGGAAAAATGGCAGGTTTTTCCCATTTGTCGGAGCACCTTTCCGCAGAGCAACTGGCAAAGGCCATAACGGCTTACCTCGAAATCTGCTCAAGTTGCATCGTCGAACATGGCGGCCAGGTTGCCGAGTATGTGGGTGATTGTGTCATCGCCTACTTTCCACCAGACCAAGCAGACGCGGCCATTTCCTCGTGCATGGACGCGCTCAGGGGCCTTGCCGAAGCACAGCAAAAACCCCCTCTTTTCTCTGAATCCCTTAACGGTGGTTTCGGCATCGCCGTCGGTTCCTTGATCGAGGGTAACATCGGCTCCTCGGTCAAAATGAATTATACGATCTTGGGAGAGGCTCTAAGTCTGGCGACACAACTGGAATCCCTAAGCCGTCGTTGCGGAGTTCCCCTCTTGCTCAGCGAGTCCGTGCGCGAGAACAGCAGAACACCTTGGCCGTTTAAACCGCTGTCCGCATCTGCCATGCAACAATTTGAAGGTGAGGGGAGTGTCTACTCGATCGAAGCGATGCTATAGGCTATGGTCAAAGCATTGCCAGTAAAACAGCACCCCCGGCAGAGCCAATGACGATGACCCACGGCGGAACCTTCCAGACCGTCAAAAGCACAAACCCGGTCAAGGCAAGGCTGAAATCGCTGGCCTGATGAATAGTGCTGGTCCACAGTGGCGTATAAAGCGCTGCGCCAAGCAAGCCCACAACTGCGGCATTCACCCCGCGCATGGCGGCCTGTGCGGTTGCCAGCCGTCTGAAATCATCCCAAAATGGCAACATGCCAATAAGAAGCAGAAGACCGGGCAAAAACAGGGCGGCAAGGCAGATCATGGCCCCCGGCAGGCCATTAGGCTGCGCTTTCATCACTGCGCCAAGATAAGCCGCAAAAGTAAACAATGGCCCTGGCATTGCCTGGGCCGCGCCATATCCGGCAAGAAAGGCGTTGTTGTCCATCCATCCGGTTTGAACGACTTCCACCTGCAACAGGGGTAATACGACATGTCCACCGCCGAACACCAGCGCACCGGAGCGATAGAAGGCATCCATGAGCGCAAGTGCATGATTTTGAGAAAATGCGGCAAGAACCGGCAAGCCTGCGAGCAATAGGAAAAACGCTACGCAGGCAAGTACGCCCGTTCGTCGCGACAGTGAGGGTGAAAGACGGCCCACACTCGCGGAGGGTTCTGATCGGCAAAAGGCCAGACCTGCAACCCCACCTAAGGCAATCGCCGCAATTTGCCTAGTCGCGCCCGATGCCCCGATCACGATAAACAACGCAAGCAACGCGATGGTCGACCGTTGCCGGTCTGGGCATAGGGTTCGCGCCATGCCCCACACGGCCTGCGCAACCACGGCAACGGCGACAATTTTGAGGCCGTGAATAATGCCAGTGCTGATTGTCCCTTCAATGGAGCCAGAAAAATGAGCAAAGGCGATCATCGCCAAAGCTGACGGCAGGGTAAATCCAAGCCATGCCGCACAACCCCCTAAAAAACTGCCGCGTGAAAGGCCCAAGGCGAACCCAACCTGGCTGCTGGCCGGGCCAGGCAGAAACTGGCAAAGGGCGACAAGGTCGGCAAACGCCTGCCCGTCAAGCCATTTGCGACGGAGGACAAATTCATTTTGAAAATAGCCAAGATGGGCAATCGGCCCACCAAAAGAGGTCAGGCCGAGTTTCAGAAAAACGCGGAACACATCGAAAAAGCTAGCAAGCCTATTGTTTGTGCATGTCATGCATTTTTCCTATTTCGAAAATAAATCCGAATGTGTCCCCGTTAATTCAAGATAGAGAATGCCTTCTGGAGAGTTTTGAATAGCATTATGCTTACTGTAGATCAGCAACCAATCAGGCTCAATGTGAATATCTCGAAAGCCGACAAAATTTCCGCTTAGGGGATGATCTCTATAATAAGCCGGGAGAGGCAAATCCTGTGCAAGAAGTTTAATGGCTGTATGAAGCTTGTCCATTTCTTTCCCCCGCTTCTCCATAAGCTTATATGAACGCTTAAAAGCAGTTGATCGCTTTATCAGCCGCATCTAGTTTTTAAGGTCATAAAATAAATCATCCAAATTATCGAATTCTTTGTATCCTTTTGCCTCATCGTCTGCCAAGAGAGCGTTGGCAGTCCTTTCGTTTGGAGTGTACTCGATGGGAAAGGGGATTGATTTTGTCCTGGCAACAGCGGACAGAAAAATCCTCATCCCCTCCGCCGGTGTTATTCCAAGTTCATGAAAAACGGCAAAAGATTCCCGTTTGGTTGTTTCATCAAGTCGAAGCTGATAAGTCGAATTGCGCACCATGATAAAAATTCCTATAGTATAGACATAGTTTGTCATTCCATTGTATGTGCAGTTGTTGGAAAGTCAAGGAAAGAAAGTCTCACGCAACGGCGCAACGACGCAACGCCAAGAGCAACGCAACGCGCATTGAATGGCTGTTCGTCGAGTGTTATATTCGTCATTGATAAACCTTAAAACTTGCTTGGAGATCGCCTTGAAACATCACCTGCCACACCTATGCCTAGCCACTATCATTGGCTACTTGCCTTTGTCTGCAACAGCGGCCAGTTATAGCTTTACCACACTAATCGCGCCGGGGGCAGCAACCAACACCCAAGCCTACAGCATCAACGCCAGCGGGCAAGTCGCGGGATATTATTCGGATGCCAGCAATAAGGTTCATGGTTTCGTGGAAAGCAATGGCGTGTTCACAACCTTGGACGACCCAGGGGCTACTAGAACCACCGCGGCCTATAGTATCAACGCCAGCGGGCAAGTCGTGGGGTTGTATTCGGATACCAGCGGTACCGCACATGGCTTCGTGGAAAGCAATGGCGTATTCACAACCTTGAACGAGCCGGAGGGCAGTTTTTACTCATGCCTATAGCATCAACGCCAGCGGGCAAGTCGCGGGATATTATTATGATGCCGACGGTGGTTCCCATGGCTTCGTGGAAAGCAATGGCGTGTTCACAACCCTGAATGCGCCGGGGACAGTTTATACTGATGCCTATAGCATTAACGCCAGCGGGCAAGTCGCGGGGTTGTATTGGAATGGCAGAGGCAACCATGGTTTCGTGGAAAGCAATGGCGTGTTCACAACCCTGAATGTGCCAGGGGTATATGGCAACGCTGCCGTGAGCATCAACGACAGTGGGCAGATCGCTGGGTATTATTTTGATTACAGCGGTTATTCTGAATCCTTTGTGGCTACGCCTACCAATGCGACCACGCCCATCCCGTCTGCAATCTGGCTAGTCGGCTCTGCATTGGCTGGCCTAATTGGCTTTGGTCGCCGTCACGTCTGAAGAAAGTCGTAGCCGGGTTGCCATGAAAACACGGATAACATCCCTTGGAGGGATGTTATCCGTTGGTCGCCCAATGCGAAAATATGAGGTCCGAAGGGCGCAATAGGCGAAGCCGTATTGCGCCGACTGTTGGACGATCCCCATCCGGCGCAATACGCGGAGTACCGCTATTGCGCCCTTACGGTCCTGTCTTATAATCTTTTATCTAAACAACCCTCCAAGCCCTCTTGAGACCTTGCCTAATAACCGCACCGTTGTCGAGTTTAAATCCATTGCCAAAGCCTATGACGGTTTGAAAGTGCTGGACGGCTTTGACCTGCACATTGCCGAGGGCGAATTCCTGACCCTGCTGGGTCCGTCGGGTTGCGGCAAGACAACTTTGCTGCGTTTGCTGGCGGGTTTTGAAACGCCAGATTTCGGGGATATTCTGCTCGACGGGGTTCGGGTCAACGAACTCCCCCCCGACAGGCGCAACGTCAACACGGTGTTTCAAAGTTACGCGCTGTTCCCCCATTTGAGTGTGTTCGACAATGTCGTTTTCGGCCTGCGGATGAAAAAAATCCCGAGGGCAGAACGAACGGAACGGGTGCAGCAAGCTTTGGCGGCAGTGCATTTGCCCGAATACGGCGACCGTAAACCGAATCAATTGTCCGGGGGCCAGCAACAGCGCGTGGCGTTGGCGCGGGCTTTGGTCAACCGGCCCCGTGTGCTGCTGCTGGATGAACCCCTGAGCGCAATGGACTCCAAATTGCGCAGGGCCATGCAAGTGGAATTGAAGGCCCTGCAACGCCAGTTGGGCATCACCTTCGTTTTTGTCACCCACGACCAGGAAGAGGCTCTGTCCATGTCTGATCGAGTGGTGGTCATGCGGGCCGGCAGGATTGAGCAGATCGGTGGGCCGCGTGAGATTTACGAAAACCCAGCCAGCTTTTTTGTCGCGCAATTTGTCGGCGAAAGTAATTTGCTGGAAGGCATAGTCTCAGCCCGTCTTGAAGATGATTCATTTGCTGCCTGTGTGGAAGGGCTGGCTTGCGTGTTGCGCCAATCTAAAAACCTTGGGATAGGCGACAACTTCAGTGTGCTTTTACGCCCCGAAGATATTCATTTGGTCGATCATTCCGACCCGTCCGCTCGGTTACGCGGACGACTCGTCGAGCAAATTTACAAAGGCATGACGTTGGATTGCGTGGTTGAACTGGACAGCGGCAAACGTTTGAATGCCTGCTCGTTTTTCGACCAGGAAGAACATGCCTTTGATTTTCAAGTGGGACAGCGCGTTGGGGTGAGTTGGGTTGGAGGGAGGGAAGTCATTTTATTGGGCGCGGCGGAAGTGCTGTGAAACAAAACAAAATATTCCTTCACTAAACAATTCGATTTTGCTCGTTCCCAAGCTCCAGCTTTTGCTCGTTCCCAAGCTCCAGCTTCACTGCCATTAAGTTAAGATGCATTAAGCGTGAAATCAGCCCTTGACGGAACGCCAAGCTCCAGCTTGGCGCGGTACACCCTGATGCCAAGCTGGGGCTTGGCGTTCCGATAAACGCTTAACTTAATGGCAGTGAAGCTCCAGCTTGGGAATGGGGTTTTTGAAGCTCCAGCTTCCCGAAGAACGGTCAAGCAGGAGCTTGCAAGATAAGGGTTCCCATGCCGGGGCTCTCATCCTTATACACAAGTCTCCAAAGTTGCGCTTGCATTTGTTAGTCTAGATGGTGTATAAATTATTTAGACAATTTCTATTGGAATGTCTGTTTTGCCAGTTCGGGGTTCTCGACTGGTTCCCATCTCATCTACTTCGTAGTGAATGGGTTCCTTATCGATCAACTTTGAGCTATTCATGACAGACAAAATCAAAATTATTCGCTCTACCGCCTATACTCGCCAAGCTGGCACTTGCTTCTACTGCAAAATGCCGATGTGGACCGACAATCCTCAACAATTTGCCTTAAAATACGGAATTAGTCTGAAACAGGCTGAGCGTTACCAATGCACCGCCGAACATCTTCAAGCCTGTCAAAACGGAGGAGGAGATTCTCAAGCCAATATTGTTGCTGCCTGCAAATTTTGCAATCAAGCAAGACATAAACGAAAAATTGCGCCCACACCAGAAGCCTATAAACAAATGGTTCAACGCAGAGTCAGGCAGAGGAAATGGCATCATCCGTGGGTTTTTGAGAAGGGCATATATGGCTAATTACTTCAAAACCTCCGTCATCCTGCTTTTGTCATTCTGGCTGGCAGTTTTTGTTTTGGTTCCCAATCTGCTGGTGCTGGCCGCGAGTTTTCTAGGCCGTGACGAAAGCGGATTCATTAACTGGTCATTTGGGTTCGATAACTATCTGCGCCTGTTTGATCCGATTTATTTGCGGGTATTCGGCCATTCTCTGGGGTTGGCCCTGATGACAACATTAACCTGTCTGGGACTGGGCTATCCCTTCGCCTACTTCTTGGCGCAGTTTCGCACCAGTTTACGCCCGGTGCTGCTGACCTTAGTGGTTGTACCGTTTTGGACCAACTCCTTGGTCCGCACCTATGCCATCCGCTCCTTGTTAGCGGCCAAGGGCTTGGTAAATAACGCGTTGATTGCCATTGGCCTGATTGACGAGCCTGTCCGCTTGCTCTACACCCGTTCAGCCGTTTTGATAGGCATGGTGTATATCCTTCTTCCGTTCATGATCCTGCCTCTGTACAGTGCCATCGAAAAACTCGACCGCCGCTTCGTGGAAGCCGCCGCCGATCTTGGCGCGGGCCGTTTACGGCGGTTTTGGCACGTGACCTTGCCATTGACCTTGCCGGGTGTCATCGCGGGCAGTGTGTTGGTGTTTATGCCGGCTTTGGGTTTGTTTTACATTGCCGATGTGTTGGGCGGTTCGCGCAATTTGCTGGTGGGCAATTTTCTCAAAGACCAATTCCTTGATGCTCGCGACTGGCCATTCGGGGCGGCGGCCAGTATGGTGCTAATCGGCCTGCTGTTTCTGTTTCTATCCGCTTATGCTTATAGCCTGAAACGGTTTGCAGCAAAAGATGACCGTCAGGCGTAATGACAAAACTCAAATCAACTTACCTGGCACTGATCTTCGGTTTTCTTTACTTGCCCATGGCGGTGCTGGTCCTATTTTCATTTAATTCGTCAAAATACGGCCTCCGCTGGGAGTCTTACACCTTAGAGTGGTATCGCAGCCTTGCCACCGACGAAACCTTAGTCTGGGCCGCATTCAATACACTATTGGTTGCCACGCTTGCCGCAAGTTTGGCTTGCGTAGTTGGAACCTTGGGCGCGATAGGGATATTCCGCTACCGCTTCAAAGGACGGGCTGTATTGCAAGGCTTGCTGTCCGTCACGTTGATGTCGCCCGATATTGTCATGGCGGTTTCGTTGCTAGTGCTGTTCATCGCCCTGCATGTCAAATTAGGTTTTTTAACCCTACTGTTATCCCACACGACATTCTGCCTGCCTTTTGTCACAATGACCGTGCTCTCCCGCTTGGAGGGGTTCGATCCGCATTTGATCGAAGCAGCCGAGGACCTGGGTGCGGACGAGTGGCAGGCGATGCGTCAAGTCGTTTTGCCCTTGGCGATGCCGGCCATCCTAGCGGGCTGGTTGCTGAGTTTCACCATCTCCCTGGACGATGTGGTGGTGAGTTTCTTCGTCACCGGACCCGAATTCGAGGTGCTGCCATTAAAAATTTACTCTATGGTAAGGTTGGGGGTGAAACCGGAGGTCAATGCGTTGGCAAGCTTGATGTTTGCAGTTTCATTGCTGGTGGTTAGCAGTGCGCAATGTTTGTTGCAGCGGAAATGAGGCAATTTCAACAAATCTTTACTCGCCCCTTCGGTCTGGCTAAAGGCAGTCTTTGCAAAAGGGTGGAAAGGGAATGCAAAGACCGTCATACCGGCATGGATTGCCGGTATCCAGAACACAGGGAGGTGAATTTAGGCCACCCTCCATGGCGACTGGGTTCCGGCAATCCCTGCCGGAACGACGGACAAAATCTTAAATTAACAACATTGACTGGGGGGATTGACCTACGCTGGTTTAGATTGATAGCCCCCTTGCTGATCCTGTCCCTGTGCTGCACAATCGTCCATGGCAAGGAGCAGGAAATCCGCTTGTTCGGTTGGTCTGATTATCTGGTGCAAGAGGTGCTAGACCGGTTTACCCTGGAAACCGGCATCCGTGTCATCTATACCACCTATGAAAGCAACGAATCCATGTATGCCAAGCTTAAGTTGCTGGATGGCGGCGGCTACGATTTGGCAATTCCCTCGACCTATTTCATTGACAAGATGCGCAAGGAAGGCATGTTGCAGCCCATCGACAAGGACAAACTGCCCCATTACAAAAATCTCGACCCTCGCCAACTCGACAAGCCTTTCGACCCCGGCAACCATTACAGCATCCCCTACCTGTGGGGGACCACTGGCATTGGAGTCTACACGGCCAAGTTCGAGCTTCGTACTATCCAAACTTGGGCTGACCTGTGGAAGCCAATGTTTTTAGGCCGGCTGCTATTGCCTAATGACATGCGCGAAGTATTTCATGTCGCTTTCCGAGTGCTGGGGTTTTCAGGCAACACCACCGACCCGGCGCAAATCCGTAGCGCCTACGCATTGCTGAAAAAGTTGCTGCCCAACGTCCGCTTGTTCAATTCCGACGCGGCAGATGTGCTATTCGTGACGGGTGAGGCCGATGCCGGGGTCATCTGGAACGGGGCGGCGCATAGAATTCAGCGTGAAGAACCGGCTTTTCGCTATGTCTACCCGGCGGAAGGTGTCATCATTTGGATGGATAGCCTAGTCATCCCGAAAAATGCGCCCCATGCGGAATTGGCCCACCGATTGATCGACTTTCTGCTTCGCCCTGACATTGCTAAGCTAAGCAGCGAGAAAGTGGGTTCCGCCACCCCCAACGCCGAAGCGGTCAAGCTTCTTTCGCCTGAGTTACGGAACGATACTACGGTTTACCCAAGTGATGAGGTATTGGCTAAAGGCGAATACCAGACCGACATCGGTGCGTCGATTACCATTTATACCGAGTATTGGGAGAAATTGAAGGCGGAATAATACAGCCAAGATCGGGCAACGTCTTGTTGTTGCCCGACATTCAAGCTAGTCTGCCGTAACGGCAAGTAAAACCTGTGTCAACAGCATTGGGGGCTAGGGGGGGGGTGGTTGACCAACCAAGGCCACCAATTCCCTACAGGTTATCCAACGGACTCGCCACCCCCTTGCCGCCCCGGTTCAACAGGACGAAACGTTTAACCTAATCCAGATACCACTGCTCCGTGTGGATGCTGTAATGCTTCAGGCGAAGCTTGCCCCGCACTTGGTCCAACAATTTCGGCTTTGCACCTGAAGGTGTATTAGTGTTTTCCATCGGGGTGCATTTTTCATAAAATGAACATTGACAGCGTTAGGGTTAGAGGCGTAGATTTTTAATTATACGCTTACTTAGGCGTAAAGTAAGACACCTGTTAGGGTGCATCTAGCACCGACCTGGCTTTGCAACGCTTGATTTGCAGGATTCTTGCTAATACCAGGGACATCGTCATCCCACCGGCGGTGATGCCGGACAAATTTGAACCAAAACGATGATTTTGGACCGTCATTACGGCAGGGATTGCCGGACAAATCGGCAGGACAGCCGATTTTCACGGCTCCGCCGCCCGAAGGGTGATGGACATGGATGTCCCTCAAGCATCCAGTCCACAGGGATGTGAAGCTGCGGGCAAGCAGCGCCTCAATCAAACACTTGGAAGTGCTGCACAGCCGTCCAAAGCCATGGATTCATCAATGTGTATTTTAATTTTGCAAATGGGTGTATTTTTCTGCCGACGGGCATTGACAAACGCAATCCTGGGGGCGTAAAGTTTAACCCATACACTTCTCAGGGCGTAAAGCAAGATGCCTTCTGGGGTGACCAATACAAAGTTGGGCGCGTCGAAGAAAGAGCAAAAGCGCGCCGGGCGGCAGGGTCCACCGCGTTATTTGGCCGTGGCTGTGCTGGAAGGGAAAGCATCCGTTTGCACCACGTGATTTTTTGGGCTTTGGTTGCCGTTCGCGGAGTGTCGGTTTGTTCCAGCCCCCCGGTGTTCCAACCCGGCGTGGTGCAAGCCGTCCGGCCCCCGTCGCCCCGCTCGACATTGCCCGGGTTTCAGGCTGGGCCGCC
>QJPH01000383.1 GCA_003242955.1 Candidatus Methylumidiphilus alinenensis | reverse complement strand
CTCACCGTTGGCTATATCCATGCCTTGGCTATTGATCCCTACAACCCGGCCATCCTTTATGCGGGAAGCCTAGGTGGGGTATTCCATTTCAGTGGCGTCAATCCTACGCCCGATGCCAGTGCCAACTGCCTATTCAACTGGGCGGAAGGACACTATTCCAACTTGTTCGCACCCTCCGGGTCGCAAATGGCGTTTTGGCGCTCCTATGCTTATCGCTACTATTCGGCGACCAATGCGTATGTAGGCATTTCCTCCACCGACAATCATGCCTATTACTTGGGACCGGATGGGAATATGCAGGATGAAGGCCCAGCATCGTATTGGTTAAATCTGGCCGGTTGCCAATGAATGGGGCACTGCCACTGGAAATGGGGGGTTGAGCCAAGACTTGGCAGGTCCACGGCTAACTACTCCATCGTAACCACTGCGACGGCAAATCCATGCAGAGTGAACTTGTCGCCGTCCAGCGGTTGCCTGCCGGGGGTGTCGCCCTTCGTTGCTTGATCCACATACTCAACTTCTTTCGCACGCCCCGGAAGTGTCACCTCAATATCGCGGTCGCGCTTGTTCACCAGCAGCAGCAGCATGTGTTTACCCTTTGGCTTGATCGTCCCTAGCGCGTATACGTAGGGACTGCCGCTTAAGGTTGTTACTATCTTGTCGCCTGGGCCAAAGTTGTCCTTTAGCAGCTCCAGCACACGGAAGCGGGCATTCGGCAGGCCAGTACCCCAGTCAACCATTGATACGCTGGGAAATTGGGTCGGATAACCAAGCAATTGCGACTCACCGACGATATTGACCCCTAGCTCGGTGAGATGGCCGAATACATAGGCAAAGCAGGCCCCCGACAAATTCCAATAAGAGTCAGGGATAGTCGCATTGCCATTCGAATCGTCGGGCAGGATGGAACCAACCTCGTTCACTGTCGTTTGTGTCAATGGCGACAGCCGTCGACGGATCGATTCGACATAACGGGCTGTCGCTATGAAGCGATCAGCCTGTTCGAAAAAAGTGAACTGATAGGTATCGATGCTCTGGTCAGCCGTTGGCACTGCGTAGAAATGGTAAGAGATCATGTCCAGCGGTATGCCAGGCTTATGGTTGCCGGGGTTAAGGAAGTATTCGAACATCTGCGGATCATTTGCTGGCTGCGCCATCGCAATCCCAACAAACTTGATTTTGGGTGCCACTTGCCGGATCGCTGTGGTGATTGCATCGTAACGGGCCGTGTATTGCTCCGGGGTCGTATTGTGTTCGACATCGGGCTCGTTCAGCACTTCCCAGTAATCTATTTTATAGTGATGACCCGACTTGTGCCATTTCCCAAGTTCATCGGTGAACCCACCGTGGACATACCAACCCACAAGCCTAGCGAAGTAATCCCCTAGTTCTTTTCCTGAAGGGTCGCGAAGTTCGGTGCCTTGTGTGTAAGTCCAGTTGGGTTCGTCTGGCTTGCCTGGATAGCTCACGGGTTTAGGTGTTTTAAACATCCAGGCTGGAATCGTGCTGAAGTTCAATATCACAGGATGACCCTTGGTGGCGTTCATAAAATCGAGCGTCATCGGATCGATCAGCGAGAAATCCCAGTAAGTCCTGTGTTTGGAGGGGGGTTTCAGTTCGGCGACGGCTAACCTTGGGTAGGGTAGCCACGGGACATAACGCACATAGTCGGCACCGAGGCGCTGGAGTTCAGAGTAAACGCGGTCATGTATCGACGATACACGTCGCAGCAAAGGGTTCACGACAACCTGCAACGTGGCTGTCGTTTGCGTTATCTGTTTGACCTTGCCCCACCGGATGCTAATTTCCTCAGCCGCCGCTGTTGACGCAAATATCGTCAACGGGAATAAAAGAATGAGTCGTCTAGATTTCACAGGTAATTCTCTTTGCTGATGCGAAACCGGAATAGGGCTGCTTAAGCCAATTAGGACATGTTAGGAAGATTCTTCAGCTAAACCGACTGTGCGTAGTACCGGCAGAAATTGCCGGTATCCAGAACACTGGGAGGTAAATCTAGATTGCCCTCCATGGCGCAATCCCTGCCGGGGGGACGATTACGGCTAGGTGTTTAGATTTAGCTGAACAATCCTACTAATCGGGATTCCGAATATGATCCCCCCCGACCCCTTTTTGCAAAGGGGAGTGAACATTTTCGGAAATCCCCTTTGTGCTGGCAGCGTTAAAAATCGCCAAATCCACTCGTTGCCCCAACTTGAACGGGGAAGGTTCCTTGAAGGCAATTTTCACCAGCAGCACACGGGTGTCGATAGGCCGGGAAGGATCTTGAGGCTTCAAGCGCCGACCGACAACTGCATCAGGGATTTCCTCCACATTGGCACGCAATACCTTGCCAGGGTAGCCTTCGGCGGTAACCGTCACCGCATCGCCTAGGTTAATGCGCCCGGCATCGAATTCGTCCAACTCAGCCTCGACCCGCAGTTTGCCTAAGTCGGTGATAGTCGCGATGGGGGCACCGGCGGCTACCATTTCGCCGGGGTCTGCGTTGCGTGAGGTCACCACCCCGTCGATTGGAGAGGCAATCCGGGTTTTCGCCAAGATGGCTTGCAGGCGATGGGCATCGGCAATTCTGGCCTCGCGCCGGCTGTGCTGGACTTCGCGCTGCGAAATATAGCGGTCGAGGTCCTGCAGCGAAGCAGCGCGAACTTCACGCAACTTCGAGGTGCGATCAATTTCCAAGTCGAGTAGGCGAATTTTGGCCTCGGTCTCGGCAATGCGGGCCTTGGCTTCCTCGCCTTGTGCCTTCAAATCGTCGGCTTTGAGTTCAGCGACCAAGTCCCCTTTACGGACGTGGTCACCTTCTTTGACGGGGAGTCTCGCAATCACCGCCGACAACTCGCTGTACAGGGTAATCTCTGCACCGGGGTAGGCCGCTATCCTACCTTCGGCGATAATGCGGGTGTTCTTAGCTTCCGCTTGGTCAATGGGTGTGGCGACAGATGCATTGATAGTCGGTTGCTGCAGCCAGCCTTTTTCCCTTGCCAGAAAAGTGGTCAGAGAGAGGATCAGCAGAGTTAAGAGAATGGTTTTCAGGCGGGTCATTCACTTTGTCCGCTGCACAGGCGACCGTCTCTAATTGATAAGGTGTGGTCCGCAATGGAGTTCACTTGGCGATCATGGGTCACTATAAGCAGAGCACGCCCCTCCTCCCTCACCAGTTGGCGGAACAACCGAAGTATCCCGTCGGCAGTGACGGAGTCCAGGTTGGCCGTGGGCTCGTCCGCCAACAACACTGGGGAGCGCCCCGCCAAGGCGCGGGCGATTGCCACCCGCTGCTTCTGTCCACCGGAAATGTCTTGTGGTAGGAATTCTGCGTGGTCGGTCAAGTCCACCGCCTCAATCAACCGCAAAGCCTCCTTGTGCGCCGCAGCCCCCTTGAACCCCTTTAGGTTCAGCGCATATTCCACGTTCTCAAGACAGGTCAAGGCTTGGAATAGGTTGAACTGCTGGAAGATGAAACCGATTGAGCGGCGGCGTATCGCCGCCAGTACTTCGGGCCGGGCAGAATCCGCCAACTGGCCTTCAATCACCAAGCTGCCGGACGAGGGGGTCAGGATGCATCCGAGCACTGAAAGCAAGGTGGTTTTTCCCGAACCGGAACGGCCCTCAAGGGAAACTATTTCACCGACTGCAAGGTCAAGGGAAACATCCTCCAGCACCGGAAATTGCCTACCCCCCTCAAGAAAAACCTTGCTAATACCAACGGCACGCAAAACCGCCTCCCGATCAGCCACGGAACACCAAGGCAGGGTCTAGAGAAGCAATGCGGTGAAACGAGAACAAAGCCGCCGCCAAACACAGGATCAAGGTTCCGGCAAAAACAGCGACGCCTAGGCCAAACGTTATCATCAGCTTCAGATTCAGGTGCGCGACGACAGGACCCATGGCCTGCGCCAGCAGAAAACCTCCCCCGTACCCTAACAGTGCCGCAGTCAAAGCCTGTTGGGATAGAATCTTGTAACAATCGGCATTGGAGCCGCCGATTGCTTTGATTACACCGAACTCCCGCAGGTGCGCCATGGTGGAGGCATAAAGCGTTTGCGCAACGATGACCACGCCCACTAGGCCACCGAGAAATGCGCTGACATACATGTTCAGCCCTATGCCGGTGTTGGTGATCCAATATTGGCGCGAGATTTCACGCCACTCGGCCTTGGTATGGACATCGTTGTGGGGCAAGCGGCGGCGCAACTCGGCAATCACCGTTGCCATATCCGCGCCAGATGCTAGCTTGACTGTGATGTAGGTGGTGCGGCCGGACAAAGTGATAGGGTCTAGAGCTTGGGCAATGCGGTAATCCATGAAAATGATAGGGCTTGTCGTAAACGAGATGGCATCACGGGTGCGTCCGAGGATTTTCAGGCGGTGTTCCAGAATTTCCCGGTACTCGCCGACGGCGAAGGGGCCGAACCGCCTTTCCGCCGATTCATCCATGAAAAAATAACGTCCACGCTTCAGGTCGTGCAGATCACCTTCGACGATGTGCCAGGGAAAACGCCAACGGGCGAAGTCTTCCAGCGCATAAACTAGCGCCGTCTCCTGGGTTCCCGTGGGAAGCTCGATCAGCAAGTACCAAACGATCAAGTTGTCGGCACGCTCGACCCCCGGCACGGAGCGCACCCTTTGGAGATAAGTTTCCGGGAAGGTGTGGGCAAAATCAATGTTGGGAGTGTTTTTCGACATGATCCAAATGTCGGCATCCATGTGATCGATGGTAACCGACGCATTATCCAATATCCCCATGAATAGGCCGATTTGCACAAGGACTAGGGTGACCGCGAAAGCCACGCCGACAACCGTCAGAATAAACCTGGGCTTATCGTGAAACAATAGCTTGCGGGCGAAATCGACCACGGGCAGACTCTTCGCTAATCGGTTGTGAAATTCGTAGGGCTTCAGTTTAGACTGAAAAGACTCAATGCATTGACAAGGGTTTCTGGAATGGGGGTCGCCGCCATTTCGCCATTTTGATTGCGCATACAGGCGATTTCCTGCCCGCCACGGGCCACCAATTCCTCCTTTCCGTCCGGCTGCAACCGGTAATACTCAAAGCGCATGGTGACCCTGCTCTGTTTCACGGCTGCGACATACATGCGGACGATTATTTCGTCAAATGCGAACAGTTCTTGGTAATACTCACACGAAACCTGGGTGGTGACCAGGCTTAGCCCCTGTTCCAACTGACTCAAGAGATCCGGTGCATAATCGCGCAGAAACAATTCACGGCACTTCCCCTGCCACAGCACATGGTTGGCAAAATAGACATTGCCGACCAAGTTGGTTTCCTGAAAGCAAACAGTATGGCGAAATTCGTAAGGTCGCATAATAGTTTCATGGGGTTGTCGCCGGAAGTAGGTATTCAGGATAACACAGCGAAAATGCGAGGGGGAGTGATTGTGTCAAAATCAGCGCGATAAGTCGCTATTATGGATTTTCCGGCATCGAACAGCACCCATCCTGCATCGTCGTTTTGCAGCGTCAAAGGGACGTTGGGGGGCAGGCCGGATTTTTTCAGGCATTCTATAGCGGCCCAGACACGGGTTGCAGTCACTTCGATGGCTTCTCCGTTCTGTTGGGAAATCCACCGCGCCAATGCATGGCGCTCCTCGCCCAACAGGCCGTTCCAGATTGCTTCCGTCCGCTCCACGATTTTCTCAAGGTCGCAAGCCAATGGGGCCGTTCCCGCAACGGCAAGGGTGAATTCCCCGCTGTGTGCCACTGAAACTGTCATTTCGCCATCCGTTACAGGCTTGCCGTCCGACCGTGTTGCAATTTTGGCATCTTTCCCCAGAACCCTGTGCATGGCGCTATCTGCCCTACTTTGGCGATCATCTTCGGCACCACAAACCAATGCAATCGTAATAGCAGCCGATGGAATCCGTTCCCGTAGGCTCCTTTCCAAGTAGGTCAATAGCAACGGCACCACCCAAAGTTGGCGGGATGCCACCGCCACCCGGCGCAGACGCAATCCTTCCCAACGCTCCCGGAGAGTGGAATCCGCTCCGTGGATTGCCAAGTCAAAGCAATATACATCCTTATCCTGCCAGCGCTCGCGGGCCGTTACCGTCCATGGCCCTGGCGCATGGACATCGCCCGGAACAAGGCGGTCTAGCCCTATTGGCAAAATAGTCGCATGGGGTATGCAAGCCTGTAACGCATGAATGGCCGCATCCCTTGAACCCGGATCGCCCAAATTCAACCCTTGAGGCAGATAGCGCACAAACCAGGAATTAGTGTCGTCCGTCGCTATATCGGCAACGCAATGGAATGCGCCAAGACCCCGATAGCCCAAAAGCCTGCGAAAACGACCGGTATGGAATAAAAGTTTGCCATAGAGGTCTTTTTCCGGGTTCAAAGGGATAGCGATGGATTCGTAGTGCATCCTCAATTCGGTTAAATTAAGGCTTCCCCCGGCACTTCGGCTAAATTTATCGGCTTTGCCCCCCCTTTCCCCCTCCCTCCAAGCATCCACCTGATGAATGGAAACAGTGGGTTCACCCTCTTGCAAACCCGCATCGCGACGCCTTGCGCCAGTTGCGGCAGAAAACCCTCGCCCACTTCGCGTAAAGTTTCCACAACAGACCGCTCCACACCGCCCGCATAGGCGCAAGCCAGGCCCACCCCGCTCCATAGATGGGTTCTGCGGTTGGGCGTGAAACTGGCAATTGCGGTGGCGATGCGCACCGGGTCGCCCGCTTTGACGAACCACAGGCTACGCCCTAGGCCTTGGTCGAAAGCGCAACGGGCGTAAGCAGTGAGGCGTCGCGGCTCCTCCTGTTGACCGATGAACCTTTGCCAATGGAAATAACCCTGGTGGAAGCCGTAGCCGTCAATCGCCAGCCAGCGCAGCAGCGGGTCCATCCGCCGGGTTGCCTGCTCCAGTCGCACCGGCAGACGGGCCAAAGCCCAACCCATGCCGACATACAGCATATAGACATGATCTTCACCCGGCCCATCCAGGAACGCTTGCCATCGGGATGGGCGGAAGGGATGGACAAAATCCGCAACTGCCAGGCCCATCGCTGCCCCTTCGAAGGCGAAGCCGCGCAGTTCGCCTTCCACTTGGCGGTTTAGAGTTTCGGCCAGACTGGCCGGCTCGTCGTCGAGCAAAGCGGCATGATAACCAGAAGCAAAGGTTTCGCCGATTTGTTCGATGCGTTGGCGAATGTGAACCCCACCCCCCTCGAAGCCACGGTAGTCAAAGCGTATCTCTTCAGGCGCGATGCCAAATAGTTTTCTGTTAAGCCATCCCATCGAACGTTACTCAAGATTGAATTTACCTAAACTACAGCGTTTTAAATAGGAATGCCCGCCCTCCTGGCAAAGCAATGCCTCGAACTCCTCGACAGGGACCGGCTTGGCGAACAAATAGCCTTGCCCAAAGTCACAACCGGCCTTGAGCAACAAGTCACGCTGTTCCTCAGTCTCCACACCTTCTGCCACCACCTTTATGCCGAGTTTGTGCGCCATCGAAATAATCGCTTCGCAAATCACCGAGTCAGTGGATTCGGCTGTTAATCCGCGCACGAAAGACTGGTCGATTTTGATGAAATCAATCTTGATTTGATTGGAAAAAACGGGCGTCGAACAACCAGCGCCGAAATCATCAATTGAGATTTGCATCCCCGCATTGCGAAACTCAAGCAGTTGGTCGGAGAGGGCGGGGCTGGCATCCAAAAGCAAGCCTTGGGTAATCTCCATCACGATACTTTGCGCGGTCATGCCGAGATTTGCCAAATGGGCAAACCATGCGGAATGATTGCTGCCTTGGCTTTGAAACTGCACGGGGGATTTGTTGACGCTAATCTTAAATTCCGTACATTGAGAAATCCGCCATCGAGCAGCTTGGGAAACCGCCTCACGGAATACCCAGTCGCCGATATCGACGATCAAGCCGCATTGTTCGGCGACGGGCATGAATTCGGCGGGGCTGACCAAGCCGCGTGTGGGGTGCTGCCAACGGACCAAGGCTTCCGCGGTACGGACGGAACCCGTGGCTAGTTCTACGATAGGCTGGTAATACACCCTGAACTGATGCTCGGCCAATGCGGTGCGCAACTCATTGACCAGATGCATTTGCATCTGGACGGCTTTTTTCATGTCAGGTGTGAAGTAGCTATAGCGGTTTCTGCCATGGCGCTTGGCATCGTACATGGCCTGATCGGCATTTTTCAGTAATTCTTCAACCTCTGTGCCATCCTTGGGATAAAAGGTGATGCCGATGCTTCCTGACACATGCACAAACTCTTCCGCCAACTGGAAGGCTACGGCTAACTTCTTGAGTATCTCTTGGGCAATTCGTTCGACGTTGGACAAATCATTCAACCCCCCCACAATCACAGTGAATTCATCACCGCCCAAACGCGCCACCGTATCGATCTCACGCACACAGGCGCAAAGGCGTAGCGAAGCCTCCTTCAGCAACATATCACCTTTGTCGTGCCCCAAGGTATCGTTGACTTCCTTAAAGCGGTCAAGGTCGATAAACAAAAGAGCCAACGACAATTGGGCGCGGTAGGCTTTTTTTATCTCCAACTCCAACCTATCATGGAACATTCGGCGGTTCGGCAACTGGGTCAAGAAATCAAAATTAGCCTGGTTCCAAATCAGTTCCTCGGATTTCTTCTTTTCACTGATATCCGTAAAAAGCGCAACCCTGCGATGAACTGAGCCGTCTTGGTTGAAAATAGTGTTGATGCTAAGCCATTCGGCATAAATTTCCCCATTTTTGCGCTTATTCCAAATCTCGCCCTGCCAGCGCCCGGTTGTGTTTATGGCCTGCCACATTTTCTGATAGAAGGCCCGGTCATGGCGACCGGACTGAAGAATTTTAGGGTTCTTGCCGATCACTTCGTCCGCCGTATAGCCTGTCAGTTTGGTAAAGGCGGGATTGATTTTAAGGACGGCGCCATCGCCATCGGTGATCGTCATCGCCTCGGTGCCATTTTGAAACAACAAATCGGACAGCTTCGTATCCTCCTCGGCCTGTTTGCGTTCGGTGATGTCGCACACCGAAGTGATAAAGCACAAAGGCAAGCCCATGGAACTATTTAACAGGCAAACAGACAACTCCACCCATACCACAGTCCCGTCTTTGCGGACATACCGCTTCTCCACCGAGCCGGATTGGACGACTCCGGCCAGCAGTTTTTTTGCCAAATCCCAACAGGTTTCCAGGTCATCGGGGAACGTGATGTGTTGAAACCCCAGCTTTTGCGACAACACCTCTTCCCGGGTGTAGCCGATAATCCGGCAGAACTCCTTGTTGATTTCCTGGAACTGACCGTCGGTCGAAACCTTGGCAATGCCAATGGCGGCATTATCAAATATGGCATGGAAACGCTGCTCGCTTTCGTTCAACGCCTCCACCGTCCGCCTATGCTCGCTGCCTCGCTTGTGGGAGATGATGCCAAAAATGCTCAGCATGGCAATCGACAGTAACATTAGATATTCAGGCAAGCCTATGATAACCTTAAAATAATAGTGATATTGTTATATTGTCCACATCATTTTACTCCCATTTTACCCAACAATTAGTAAAAATGGGAGTAACGCGAATACGTAATTTGGCGGGCAACTTTTAGTTTAGCATTTTCAGCAGAACCGGGCGGGTTCCAAACCCGCCTTTATTTTAATCTTTACCAAAGTGAGAATTGCTGATTTAGGGGTGATGGATTTGCACCGTGATCATAAATATGCCTACAATAACAAAATTGATACTAAGGAAAGGATGGTTGCCACCGCAACATGCCGCAAACTTAAGGTGATTTCCCGCCTTGTGCTTCATTCAACCCTTTTGACAGATTCAAGCAGATGAACGCCTTTCCACAACAACTCCAAAACCAATTATTGATGGCCTTTCATCGGGCTGCAAAAGAGGTGCCTGCCTACCGCGAACTTTGCCGGGAACAGGGAGTGCGCACCGAACTGATCGTTGACTTGGAATCCTTCACGCGCCTTTGTCCGCTTCTGGAAAGATCTAACACGTTCGACAGATTCCCCATTGACCGGCTGTGTGCAGGTGGGGAGCAGGGCGATCTGGCTCAGGTGCTCACCAGTTCGGGGCACGGGGGCAGCGGAAGATTCTCCTTCGGGCTGACCGACAGAAAACAAGCCGCGCTGAATGAGTATTTCATCGATCAGTCGATGGACGAAGCATTCCAGGTCAAAACACAAAAAACCTTGGTCATTAACAGCCTCCCGATGGGCGTGTTTTTTTCGTCGCAATGCATGACTGTCGCCAACACTAGCGTGCGGGAAGACATGGCGGCGGCATTAATACAGGCGTTTGGAAAATACTACGCCCAAATCATCTTGGTGGGCGACCCCTTGTTCATGAAAAAGCTCACCGACTATGCATTGGAAAGGTCGTTGGAATGGTGTCAGTTCAAACTCAATGCCGTCATAGGTGAAGAGGTTTTCGGAGAACACTACCGGGGGTTCATCGCGGAACGCCTTGGCCTAACCGGGGAACAACGGATAATGGCAAGCATGGGCGTGGCCGAACTGGGCCTGCACCTTTGCTACGAAACGCCGGCGACCATCGACTTGCGCCGTGCCGCGTTCGATAACCCCAGATTTGCGCAGGACTTGTTCGGCATCGACCCGGACCGCATGGTCTTGCCGATGCTGTACAGCTTCCATCCGCAACGCATTTTTGTCGAGTCTATAGGGCAGGATACCGACGGCTATGGACAAATGACCGTATCCCTGCTGGACACCGGACTCACCGTCCCCCTAATGCGCTACCAAACCGGCGATGCCATCCGCCTGCTTGAACCCGACACCGTAGCTGCGGCGGCACGCCGGCATGGCATCCCGCCCCCCGCCGACCTGCCCAACTCCCTTTTAGCCCTAAAAGGTAGGGTTAACGAACACTTACCTAACGGTTCGCATGTGGGCGTTTACAAAGATGCCCTATACGCAGACAAAAAGGCGGCTGCACACTTCACAGGGGCCTTTCGGATTATATTCTCGGGCGACCAATGCGAGATGCATATCCAACTCAATAGTCCCGATATCCCGGATACGCTGTGGGAACAAGCCGTCCGCCGCGCCATTCCAAGCTCGGTGCAGCCGGTAAAACTAATCCTGTGGCCCTATGGACGCTTCCCGTTTGGCATGGGTTTGGACTATGAACGTAAGTTCACTTACTACTCATTGACAGATTCTTGCAGGCAACTCTATTAACATGACCGAAGAGACTACCACACGAGATTCGTCGTATAGCCCTCATTTTTCCTTCAAAATTTTTGCCGCCGAGACGGACCCCAGCGATGAGAGGTTGGTCTTTGCCCTCCGTTACCAAGTCTACTGTTTGGAACGCTTCTTTCTGCCTGTCGAAAATTACCCAACAGGGATCGAGCAAGACGAATACGATGCTTGTTCGACCCATATTGCAGCCTATAGCCTAACCGGGTTTCTAGTCGGATCGCTGCGCTTGGTCACGCCTCTCAACGGAGACCGCTTCCCCTTTGAGGAGCATTGCACAGAGCTTTTCACCGACAGGGAGCATCCCCCGCGCAATAAATGCACGGAAATTTCCCGCCTGGTCATCAGCAAACTATACCGTCGTCGCACCAACGACACCATTTACGGAGTATCATCGCAGTTGGTGGAAGAAGACCCCGACGATCAGGACATCAATGACCGGCGCAAGGAAAAAAGGGACGACAGCGAAAGGCGAAAACTCCAACCTGAGATTCTGCTAGGGCTTTTGAAGCATGTGTATTTGCATTGCAAACGGCATGGCATCAGCCACGCGTACATGGCCTTGGAAAAACCCCTGCTCCGGCTGTTGCATCGCCTATTGTTTTGTTCGCTTGAACCCATCGGCGAACAGGCAGACTACTATGGCCCGGTCATCCCTTGCATTCTTTCCGTTGAATATTTTGAACAGGCTTTAAGCAGCGGCGACCCCCTATTATTCGCCTGGTTCCAAGAAGTGCCTACGGAAACGATGAGCATAACCCTATGAATAAGCAGTTTTAGGCAATCCGGTGAATTTGCCCCTTACCCCTGCGGTGCAGGAGCAAAGCGATAAGGGGCTATGGGATGGGGTCGGCCAATAGGCAGCAAAGCCTCTGATTTACCGGCGCCTCTGATTTACCGGCACACTGTCCGACCATTGACCATGGCACAATGGGGCTTAGGCGCGACGACGACCGGTGCCCTAGGTGCCGCGACGGGTGGCCTGACTACCACCGGCCCCTTGGGAACGGCCACAGCCCCGTTCACTCCGGCGCATCCGGCTCCCCGAACGCCATTGGCACAGACAACCGCCTGCGCATCAGAAATAGCCCCTAACATTAGCAACGTGGCACTCAAAGCGATAAGAACAGATTTCATAAGACTTCTCCCGTGTGTGTTGGCCCGCCGCCGCATTCCGGCGTGGCTGATGTCATCAATAAACGCCCGCCCACTAGCATACATTTGCCTCCTAGCTCATTTATCGTGTCTCGGCGAGTGCTGCAAATTATAACACGATGGATGAGTTTGTGGAGTGCGGCGACTCGTCATGATGTAGGAACGGGCTTTTCCGCGATCAGACACCCATCGCGGACTAAAAGCCCACTCCTACGGGGCTTTGACTCAAAATGGGTATTGCTGCTAATAGCCGGATAACTGCCCTAAAATGTTTTCGAAGCGTTGCAACACCTTATCGCCGAACAAGGGGTCGTTCGAGAGAGGCATGGTTGCTTCGATTCGCGCCCAGTCGGCCGGCGTGAGTTCTTGATGCAACAATTCCAAGACCGAGCTTTCTTCAAGGTTAAGGTGATCCCACTGCATAAGGAGGTAATCGGCGATGATGGAGACCATCCTCCCTCTAGGCACGGGCGAATCCTGTCGCCATTGTTCAATATGCACATACAAATTACGGGTTTTATCGAGCAACAGGGTGTGTTCCTCCATCAGCCGCTCCACTAGGTCGCGGGAAGTGGAGGAACGCTCCAAATAAACCGAGAATATGATGTCCTCGCGTTTGTGGTGGACCCGGTCTGGATAGGTTTGCACGTAATCCACTATTTCGCTAAGCACTTCCAAGTCGATATGCTCACCGGATTGGAGGTCCGCGAGTTGCTTCTCCAGCAGTCGCAGCACTTTAGCTAGATTGACGTGATCTTGATGGAGTTCTTGAAGCTGAGGATGCATAGTGTCACCTGTTGGGAAGTGGCTGGGGCATTGCCATCATTGTAGCGAAAACTTGCGGCTAGGGATTTTTATTTTTCCATCGGTATAATGTCGGGCCTATGTCTCATTTATTCATCGTCGAATCGCCCGGCAAGACGAAAAAAATCGCCGGTTTTCTCGGCTCTGGTTTTACCGTCAAAGCTTCGTTTGGGCATGTCCGCGACTTGCCGCCCAAAGACATGGGCGTGGATGTGGAAAGCGGGTTCAAGCCGACATATGTTGTCATCGACAATAAAACCGGTAAAAGCAAGCGTGTCATCATCGCCGAACTAAAGGCCGAGGCGGCAAAGGCCGATTCGATTTACCTGGCTACCGACGATGACCGCGAAGGCGAGTCGATTGCGTGGCATCTTTTTGTCGCATTGGGTTTGAAACGGCTAGGCAAACCGGTTTATCGGGTCCGGTTTAATGCAATCACCCGTCCGGCCATTCAAAAAGCCATGGGTGCTGCCGGGAACCTCAACATTCCGCTGGTTAGCGCCCAAGAATGCCGCAGAGTGCTGGACCGCCTGGTCGGCTGGATGGTTTCACCCAAACTGCGCCATCTAGGCAAAGGGTTCTCCGCAGGCCGGGTGCAAAGTCCGGCGGTGCGGCTAGTGGTGGATCGGGAGCGGGAAATCCGCAATTTCCAGCCAGTGGCCCACTATACCGTGGAAGCCCACATGCAACTGCCGTTTCCATGGAAGGCACTGTGGGACCATGCACCGTACCGGGAAAAAGGGCAGACCCTGTGGCTGGACAAGGCCGTCGCCGAAGCAGTGGCCAAAGTGACGCGGCTGACCGTGCTGTCGGTCGTGAAGTCGCAAAGGGAGCGGCGACCGCCGCCGCCCTTCATCACCTCGACCCTGCAACAAGCGGCCAGTGTGGCGTTACGGCTATCACCCGAAAGAACCATGGCAATCGCCCAAAAGCTCTACGAGCAGGGCCTGATTACCTATATGCGGACGGACAACCCGAACCTGTCTGACGAAGGGCTGCAAGACATCGCCGCTTATCTGTCAGCCAATAACCTACCGGCAGCGGTCAGGCCCAATATCTGGAAATCCAAGGAAAGCGCCCAAGGCGCCCACGAAGCCATCAGGCCCACTCATGCGGCGGAACGCTCCGGTGGCGAAAACAGCGAGGAGCAAGCACTGTACAAGCTGATTTGGCAACGTGCGGTCGCCAGTCAGATGGCCAACGCCCAATTCGATGTCACCGAGGTCCGCTTGGAAGGCAATGTCCCCGTGCCACTCGGCGAAACAAAGCCCGCCTTGTTCGTCGCCAAGGGTGAAACCATCACCGCAAAGGGCTGGATGGTGCTTACCGAGGCCCATGAGGACAACGAAAACAAGCAGGAAGAACCTGCCCAGCCCCTGCCTGCTGTTGAACAAGGCGATGCCTTCGTTTGCGTTGGCCTGTGCATTGCCAAGCAAACCACCCCGCCTGCCCGCTATACCGAAGCCTCGCTGGTGAAAAAGTTAGAAGAACTGGGCATCGGCAGGCCATCGTCCTATGCCACCATCGTTGGTAACCTGAAATCGCCAATCCGCAACTATGTCATCATCAACGCCAAACGCCAACTTGAACCCACCGAACGAGGGTTTGCCGTGGTCGATGAATTGGTCGGCAAGAAATTTTCGTTCCTCGAATATAATTACACCCGGCATTTGGAGATCGGGCTGGACCAAGTCGCGGCGGGGGAGAAAACCTATCAGGCTTTGCTTGGCGAGGTGTGGGAAGTCCTCAAAACGGAATTGGAGCGGATGACCGGCACAAGGCAATATGGTAGCGCGATGACCGAAGGGGGCAGTCAAGGAAAAACGCCGCATCAATCGGGTGACGGCAAAGCCCATTTCAAGCTGGAAGCTGTGGCAGAAGCCCGTTGCCGTTGCGGCGGGTCCATCGAGAAAAGCCCTAAAGCTTGGAGTTGCGCGGATTGCAAGGCCATCGTCTGGAATACCATTGCCGGCAAGCCCATTGATGCGAAAACCGCCTTGGCCTTGCTGGCAGGGGAAAGGGTCAAGGTGGACGGGCTGCAATCGAAAGCCGGCAAGCCTTTTTCAGCCACGTTGTTTATTGACGACGAAGGTAAGGTGAAGTTTGGGTTTCAAGACAATGGATGATTTGGAATCGAGACCCATAGTTTGCCATCCTTGGACGCTGGATTTCGGCATCCCTGCCAAAATGACGAGCCTCCAACATTTGTGTATAACGACGAGCGCAGGCTATCGCAAGGCAAGCCTTGCACTCCTGTATCACTTCAAATAGCATAGTTAGTCAGTGTCTTAACTTACTCAAACCGCAGACGGCACATTCTATGAATATTGCAAAACCCAATGCTGCAATCCTCTGCGGCATCGTGATCTTGGCTGCGTTGCTTTCCGCAATAGGGTTCTCCAACCCTGCGGCGGCTGAAGGGCAAGCTACGGCTACCCCGGCAGGGCAAGCCGATGCCGGACAAGACAGGAAGCGCCTAGTGGCGGACCATCTTCCGCTTACCCCGTCCGAAGCCCAGCATTTCTGGCCGGTTTATGACCACTATCAAAAAGACATGGCCAACGTGTTGGACAGGCGACAACAGATCATTGCCAAGCTTGGCGAGCATTACGACGACATGAGCGACGCAGTGGCAAAGCAGATTACCATTGACAACCTCGAACTCCAAGAGGCAAGGTTGCATTTGATAAGATCGTACCTGCCGAAATTCGGAAAAGTGTTGCCTGCCAAGAAGCTGGCGCGCTACTACCAAATTGAAGCACGGATACGCGCTGCCGTTGACGCCGAAATTGCCGAGCGGATCCCGCTCATCGAATAATGGAATCCTTGCTAGCCTATAAATACTGGCTACCTGTGTTGTTGTGCCTAGAGTTGCCAGGATGTGCCATGACTGGCAATTCGGTCGTCACTAAAAACCAAGCGCCCTCGGTGGACCCCGCCACACCTCAGGGAGAAGGCTCCAATTCAAGCACCTCGACAGCGGCTGACTCTAAGGCAGTTGATTCTAACGAACAATTCCGTGCTTTCGGGCGTAGGCGCGCCGCTGAACTGTTGGATTCCACTACACCGCCCCCGCCACCGGCAGCCAATGCGCAGCAGCCATTCCTTGATTACGGGCGGGAGCAAGGCGAAGATGCCGAGGGAGAGTTCTTCAAGGGGCGTTATAACCGTTCCCGCGCAAGGCTACCCGAGAATATTGAAAAATGGCGGACTGAACCCGACATCGACAACCCCGGACCCGATCTGGCGAATTTCCCCAACAGCGCATTCACGCTCCCGCAAGGGCGGGCCTATATTGAAATGTCCCCGGTGGCATTTTACGGAAGCGCCCTTGGAAGTCCGGCCCAGTATAATGCGGAGTTTTTGTTGCGCTATGGCCTGACCGACGATATTGAGTTGCGCCTGTTTAGCAATGGCCCGAGTTGGATCGGGGGTTCCGAACCCACCTGGGGCTTTTCGCCCATCGCCTTCGACACCAAAATCCAATTGTGGACGGAGAAGCCGGCCTATTTTCTGCCCGCAGCCGGTTTCGAGGCGTATTTGCAAACCGAATGGCTGGGCAACAAAGCGTTCAATAGCGGAATGCAGCCTTCCTTCACGTTCAACTTCGACCAATCGCTGCCATGGGGGGTCGATTTCGAGTACAACTTGGGTGCGACCCGATTCCAAGATAACGCCGGCGACAACATCTGGAAATTCGGCTTTCAATGGGCGTTTCAGCGCGACCTGTTCCATAAGGACTTTGCCGCCTTCATCCATGGTTATTATAATGCCGCTTCGCTGCCGCGCCTGCCCAATGTCCAACTGCCCTATGATGCGTATAAAACCCCAACGCAGAATGCTGTTGGTGGCGGCTTCATCTGGACAGCCAGCAAACGTTTGGCTGTTTATGGTCAAGTGAGCGGCGGGACAACCAAATTCACCCCATCGGTCATCGGCCTATTCGGTTTTGCTGTGTCGTTTTGAACAGCTACAGCGTTTTCAACATCTACAGCGTTTTCAACATCAAAGATTTATTTGATGAATCGTATGGATTTGCAAATTATTTTTTAATCAATGGCTTGGTTGGATGTCCATTATTATTTCATACTTATAAAACATGAAAACGCTGTAGTGTGCGGCATCATCATCTATCGATATTATACCCCCCTTTGCAAAAGGGGGGCTAGGGGGGTTTCCGGCAGGGCAATCGCATGAAGCAAGGAACTCGTCATTCCGGCATGGATGCAGGAACCCAGTCAAAGCGATGTGAAACTTTGGCGCAGAAATGGCTTGCAATAACCCGAAGATTGCCATCCCTGGACGCTAGATTCCGGCATCCATGCCGGAATGACGGTATATCATGTTCAATGCAAATTTTTACATGCTTGGTTTTTAGGGAAATGTTGCTTCATGCGATTGCCCTGGGATTTCCGGGAAGTCCGTAGTTCGTAGGGCGCAATAGCGGCATCAGCCGCGTATTGCGCCGAACGGGGATCGTCCAACATATGGCGCAATACGACTGCGCCCCGTTCTATTTTAGGCTGCTTTGCGGGCGCATAAAGGTTTCCGTGGCGGTAGAGATACTACCTCCCTCTCAGTTTGGCTCTGACGTTTAAGAATATCATCAAAGATGGCATCAGGGTCATGATTAAATCGTTTGGCATATTCTTCTCGAAGCTCACGAGTTTCTTTTACTATAGGGTCGTGCCACATAAATTTAGCCTTCCATACGTAATCTGTTTATGGACGAATTCCAAATGTACTGATAAAACCCTCTTGATGCCCATTTTGCAAAAAGGAAAGCATTGCGCAACGCCAGCCTAGGCGTAAAGTGATAGGTGATGAGCCGCGACCCGTGCGCCAACCGCATTAGTGACAGACCGAATGGATTGGGTTGTCCTGGCGGCTTTGCTGCTTTTCCCGTCAATACAGCCAAGTTAGGAAACTAGACACTTCGTATCCTTTTGTCTAGTCAGTGCCTACAAGCTGTAAGCAAGCCACCCGAACGAACGCGAACCCGTTTAAGTCGGGCAATGGTTCTGACCATAATGGCTAATAGAGTAGCCCTCTAGCTTCAAGCTTTTTTTAAGGATGTATGTTTTCACCACATCCCGTAGATTAGCTCTCCTAATTGCAGCATTGAAAAGAGATTTGATGATGCAAAAGATTCCGGATATAATATATAATACCATTATTGCTGGCGATGAAAATATCATGTACCCAATCAGTATCTCAGCAGCCTTTTGTCTTGATTCTAAAATATATTCCTTTAGCTTCTCGTTATCTGTTGAGAAACTTTCCTCAAGTCGATAATCAAGCCATTTGCATAATTCTGGATATTTATCTGTCTCTGCAAGGAACACGGCAACTTTAAGTAAAGATTTCTGCTCCGTAAAACGGAGATGACTATTTAGCGAGTCTCTCAAGCTTTTATATGTTTTGTCTGAGAGTGGTATATTATTTTGTATATAAAAGCTTCTGATATCGTCCCTTAAATCAAAAAGTTTGTCCCTAAAATGATCAAGTATAGACCTCTTCAAAAAAAAGTTCCAAGCAACATAGATTAGTAGCAGGTTTACCCCAAAGAAAAAAGTGTTTATCACGTCAAGTTCTCCGCTTTTTGCCTGTAACGGTTATCGCGGCAGGTGTATTTCCAGATTTTGTTAAGCCGCTAGATGAACGATATGTATCGTTTTTTTCAACTTCATTTTGAAGTTCTGCTTTTTTAGATGTTATTCTTTTCTTTCCTGTGCGCTCAATAGCCCAACCAGTACCAAAAAAAGCAGATAATATATACCCAAAGATATTTGAAAAATTAAACTTCTCAACAAAGCCAGCCATCGCAGATATTGAACTTGGGTTTGCCTCAAAGATTGGTCTGAGACCAGAAAATATAAAATATATGGCTGCAATAAAACCAATAACTGATACGATATGCTTTAAGAAAGAAAATACAATATCAAATTTTTCGGCAGAAGCATCTATCTCGGCCAGTTTTAGTTTAAAAACTTTATCCTTGTCCAAATTTGACATTGTTTCTCTGGCTTATATTTGTTTTTTTTAGGAAAATTTCGTACAAAACCACAAATTCCGACACAGGAGTGGCAATCAATCTACCATAAGGTTAGACAAAATGAACCATTTTGTCTAGTTTATGAAAGCCCACCCCTTGATTTTGGCGGCTTCCAGCGACTTCCCAACACCTGAACACTGGACAAAACGATAAAAACACCCAAAGACATCCGTCGCTACTAAGTGCGCTGGTGAATCTGCCCTACCCGAATAACTCGCTATGCGAGCCAAGACGGGCAAGCTTCAAAATGTCCGCGCTTAGTTTACAGCAATTCTAATTTTGGCTAGATCGCCGTCATTCCGGCAGGGATTGCCGGAATCCAGAAGCCATGGATGGTAACTCACCGTTCGCACAAGCGTTTGATTCAGGTGATTTGCTAGCCCACAGTTTCACATTCCTGTGTTCTACCGGCAATCCCTGCCGGAATGACGGGCTACAATCATCGTTTTGGCTCAAAATGAGAATATTTGCCTAGTTTACGATAAATTAGCAACAAATTAAAATCCCGTTTAAATGCGGATGACCGTTCAATCGTCCGCATTCAAATCAGCCATCAAGGCCTCTATGCTATTGAAGCTTTTTCCACGGCCTTCATCAAGCTCTCTCATCGCCGAAATGGTTTCGGCATTCGGCATATTGATATCGAACGGCATTGCCTTGTCAGAGGCGACCCGTACCAGCATCATCCTTACCGCATCAGAAACCGAAAGTCCCATAGTCGCCAACGTTTCCGCAGCTTGTGCCTTCACCTGTCCATCAACCCGGACGTGAACCATCGTTGTTGTCATTGCAGACACCTCATATATTAATGACTAATGCGCGATAATGTGCAATCGTTCGGTGTGCTATTGCGCCCTTGCCGTCAAAGGGAGCGACGGCGAGCGGAAAAAGCCGGTCAGTGCCGCCAATCTGCCCATTGCCATATCACCCGTCACTTGCGCTTTTACGTTGCGTCGTTGCGCCGTTGCGTGAGGCATTCTTTTGCCTTTCTCGCAATGCGACAAGTCATTCAATGGGCAAAGATTTTTTGTCTCACGCAACGACGCAACGTTAAGAGCAAAGCTAAATCTACAAGGCACGTCGTAAACTGAGGCTTGCCATCCCCTTCGAAAAACTCCAAGTAGCTTGGACGCTGGATGCATTCGGAGCATCCTTGTCCCCACGGTTTATGCCTAGTGTGAATTGCTGCCAACCAACGCGTGTAACATCGGTTAATGAGATACATTGTATCTCAAAAAAACAGCAATTCTCATTTTGAACCGAAGCGATGCCGTAGCCCGTCATTCCGGCAGGGATTGCCGGAATGACGACGCTCTAGCCAAAAATGAGAATTGCTGGTAAATAAACAGCATTGTGGCTGTCAGGACTATTTTTGCTGCCATTTTGCATAGTCTTTAAGCCATGCGGGGCTGTCGGTGGATAACCATGCACGGGCCTCCTTGGAGTCTTTCAATGTCATGTCGAGAAAGGCCGTCGTTACATTGACGATGATGGCCATTTGCCGGGCCGCGTTGGTTTGCAGCGTGACCTCTTCCTGGGAAATTGCCTCGTCTGGGCTTTTGTATTTGCTGCCGCTGTCGCTGCTAGTGTTCGACTGCCTACCTCTGCCACCTCCACCACCCATTCCACCGCCTCCCATTCCGCCACCTGATGACGGGTCGCCAAAAGCGGAGAGTGCGCCGGGGGTTTGCCCCATGCCGAGTTGTGTTTTCAAAGCGTCAAGAAAACCGTTCCCTAAATTCGAGCTCGCCCCATTCTTGCCGTCGCCGCCGGTTCCTTTCTTTCTGCGTTCATGGGTATCGGGTTCAATGACCTCGGACCAATGATAGTTGTCTTTCATGGTGCCTGACAGCAAGCGATGATTCGCGCTATCGAACAACAGCAGGTGCTTTTCGCCGGAAGGCAAACCGTTCCAGATCAGTTTTCTTGATGTCGGCGTGGATATTTTCGCTGGATCGTGATCCTTCTTGCTGCCGATAAGCAAGAGCGGCATGCGAATACCCGCATAATGATCGCTCAATTGTTCCACTTCGGGGTCGGCGTGTGCGCTGATGAAGACCGCCGATTTGAACACTGGCAACGGTCCGGGCAGGGTCAGACCGGTTTTTTCACCCGCCAACGCCATCCCGGTCCACGTTGCCATGGTGCGTCCAGGAGGAACAAGCGGCTGCCAGCGACATCAGGCAGGCTAGGCAATACAAAGCAAATCGGTTCATTTTTAGTCACAGGTTGATATTGACTAAAATTTAGCCAGATTGATAAATTATATTATAAACAAAAAATTAGACTATTTTTACAAGGCTCTGTCCACAGAAAATGTGGATAAACCGGAGGAACACTATTTAGGCATGGCTGTAATCGGCAATTGCACACCCACTTCAAGCCCACCTTGGGGATGGTTGCGAAGTTCAAGGCTACCTTGCTGGACTTTCAACAGATTGACGGCAATGGCCAGCCCTAGGCCGGTGCCCCCGGTGTCGCGGGAACGGGAAGCATCCAAGCGAACAAAAGGACTGAGTACTTCTTTAAGCGATTCATCTGGAATACCGGGGCCGCCATCGCGGATTTTGACCAAGGCCATCTTGCCTTGTTGCTCCAAGCTGACACGGGCGTAATGACCATATTTGACGGCATTGTCAATGATGTTTTCAAACACTCGGACCATTCTGTTTGGCCGCCCCATGACGATGATGCCGGATTCGGTTGTTTCTTGGTAGGTGACATCCAGCCCTGCTTCGGCTGCGTCATCACACAGGCTTTGTAATAGTGCGTCGAGATCGACCGCTTGCATGGATTCTGTGGTATCAAGGCTGCGGGCGAGTTCCAGCCCTTCTTCCACTAGGGACTGCATAGCGTCAATATCTGCCCGTAGCCTGTCCTTGGGCGTTTCATCGCTGCATTTTTCAAGGCGCAACCGCATTCGCGTCAGTGGGGTTTTCAGGTCATGGGTCACTGATGTTAAGATTTGCATTCTCTCTGCCATATAACCGCGGATTTGCTTCTGCATGGCGTTGAAGGCCCGTGCAGCCCTACGAACCTCGATGGGCCCTGACTCTTCCATGGGGGGGTGAGCGATATCACGCCCAAAATCTTCCACAGCTTGGGCTAAGTTTCGCAATGGCCGGAGCGCAAGCCGGATGACAAGCCATGCAACAACCGACATGATGCCGATGAAGATGGCTATGCGGCCTTGCAAGCCTACCCCCTCACGCTTTTGCGGCTGTCGTTCTTGATTTGGCGACCGATATCCTATCCATAACGCCTGCCCCTCTTTGAATCGGACTCGAACTACGGCGGAATAGGGGCAGCTTGCCCGGTCCTCAAAGCAAAGCCAGGCTTCGTCCACTTGCACTGTGTTGCCTAGGCGTTCATTGAGGGACTTAGAAAAAACCAAGGCTGCTTCGCCCGAGATGGGTCCGGCAAGCGTATCGAATTGTACAAGCCATTCGTCATCCGGCAATGCGGCGGTGGCAGAAACCCGGGTGGAAGGAGATAGTGTTGCCAACAGGAGGACGGTATCGGCTATGTGGTCAATGGCCGAGTGTGCGCGATATTCTCCGAACATTTTTGTCCGGTCACGATGGTGAAGGTGACTAGTCAGCGTGATCGCAAATACAAGTCCGATTAGGACGATAAGAAACAAGCGGATGGAGAGCGACTGGGGAAGCCAGCGCATCACCTTAAGGCTCCGACTCAACGGTCGCCACGAGAATGTATCCCTCATTTCGCAAGGTTTTGATAAGAACGGGCGATCGCGCATCGTCACCTAATTTCTGCCGCAAGCGGCTAACCCTCAAGTCTATTGACCGGTCAAAATGATCGGCATCCCGTCCTTGCAGCAGGTCCATTAATTGATCCCGCGTCAATACCCGGTTAGGGTGTGTCAGAAAGACTTGAAGTAGACGGTATTCGGCTCCAGATAAAGTGACCACAACGGCCTGTGGTGAAATGAGCTGATGTGCGCCAACATCGAGAATCCAACCGGCGAAGTGATAACGATGGGGGGGTTGAGGCTCGAGATGGGTCGGCAACGCTTGCGTCCGCCGCAAGACACTGCGGATTCGCGCTAACAATTCGCGTGGTTCGAAGGGCTTGACTAGATAATCGTCCGCCCCCATTTCCAAACCGACTACCCGGTCGAAGGGGTCGCTTTTTGCCGTGAGCATGAGTACTGGCAGGCTGGATCGAGTGCGCAAATCCCGGCACAGGCTTAATCCGTCTTTTCCGGGCAACATGAGGTCAAGCACGACCAGATGGATGCGGCTCTCTTCCAGCACAGTGAGCATTTGCTTTCCGTCGGCGGCGAGACTTACGCGGTAGCCATTTTTCTTGAGATATTCGCCCACCAAGGCCCGAATTTCCCGATCGTCATCGACGACAAGTATGTGCGATTGTGTTTCCATGGTGTCTTTTATAATCCTATGGCGGCCATTTGTCATCAGCAATTCTCATTTTGAACAAAAAGGGCGGGTTTGGAACCCGCCCCTACGAATCGACATCCCGCATCCCGTTTATAATGCATTGATAATTGTCAATTATATTTCCTGCGTAGGGGCGGGTTCCAAACCCGCCCTTATTAATCTTTACTAAAATGAGAATTGCTGCTGCGATGCTGGCCTCCAAGCTTTTAATGGTTGATTATGAATTTTGCCTCTTCTGCTTGACACTTCCCCACCAAGGATAACCCGTGGTTAAAGCCGCAACAGGATAAACCGCATTCCCATTCGGGTATACAGTCCCAACAGTCTTTTGCACCGCATTGGCGGTGGCTGAGACGGCGGCTGTAATGTAGGCGGTTTTTGGGTAGCTGTCGGGGGGATATGCGATGTTCATGCCCGTGTTGAGCGCACCCCAAGCAAGGCCTGAAACCGAGTTGATCACCATCCCCTTTACAGTCGGAGCTGTCATTGTGCAAAGATCGCCAGTCAATTTGCCGGCATCAACGGCAACCATTTTGACTGCTGCCCCGGCAACGACTTTAACAAGCTTATTTTCAATCGTACTGGTTAGCATTCCGCCGCCAACGGAAAACAGACCCGTCACCGCACCGGAGGCAAGACCAATGCCGAAGGCTTTGAAAACCTGGCCAGCAGATTGGCCGGGATTTTTAATGCTGCTGCCCAGCCCTTTGGTTCCGCCGGCGATCAGTGCGCCCGCCGCCACATTGAGGACCGCCTTGACTGATTTCTTAGCCAAAGCCTTAGAAGCTTTTGCCGAAAAACTTTCCCCGGCAGCTTCAGCACCGAGATCGACGCCGGCCCTGGCACCGGCCATGCCGCTGGCCTCGGTGTCGATCTCAGAGGCGGCTTGTATGCCGAGTTCCAGGCTGGTTTCCGCCCCCACTTCACCGCCAACCGCGCCGGCTTCCCCGGCAATAATGCCTCCCTCGACAGGCGCGGCGGCACCGGCAGTTGCCACAGTCAACACGACACCCGCAATGGCCACAACGGCCATGGCAATGTCCATGAAAACCTGCCCTATCGTTGACATATTGCCGCTGGGGTCGGTTTGGTTGATCGGGTCGTTGCCTAGGAACACATACGGGCTGGCAAACTGCCGCGCCGCGTCGGGCAGCAGGAATTGCCGCAGCAACGGGTCGTAGGGCCTGGCCCCAAAATCATATAATCCAACTTGCCCGTCCCAGGCCTTGCCCATGTAGCGGATCGGCCAAGTCTCGGCTTCAGGTCCGCCTTGACTGGTGATTGCGCCAAATGGCAGGTAGTTGTACCAAGCGGTGAGATTGCCCGATCCGTCGGCCACCGCCCACACCGTTTGCTGATGATCGGCAATCGGGTGGCGAATCTCGTCCTCGCCTTGCACGGCGACCAAGCCTTGTGGACCGACGATTGCAATCTCCGCCACACCATTGTTCCAGACGATCAGCGGCACATTCCCGGCACCGTAAAATGACAGCGTTATTTGTTGGCCGGATTGCCGCAGCAGGCAGCGGTTGTTGTAGCCTCGCGCATAACGCACCGTGCCGCTGGTTGAGGAAATCGTCGCCAAGGTGCCCAAACCCTCGTCGTAGCCTATCGCCATCCCGCGCCACTGGCTGGGCCGCCCGTCGTCGCGGTATTGGAAGCCCTGAATCGATTCGTCTGCTGTCGTCGCCGTTTGCAGCCGGTCCGTCCCTGGGTTGTAGCTTGCCGACCAGTCTTGACCGCCCGCGCTCCCCTGCCAGAGGTTGCCGTTGGCGTCGTAGAGGCTGACGGCTTCACAGTTGCCGGGTTCACTGCCGTCGGTCGCGGCGGTGAAGCGTTGCTGCCCGTCATAGCTGTAATTGACGGTACTGCCTCCACTGCGCCCGTCGAAGCCAAAGGTGTTTTGGCGGCTGGCAATCTGTGCATCGACCGTGTAGGTGTAGTCTTGCTCAAACACCGTCTCTCCTTGCACGTTGACGATATGCTTGAGGATGTTGCCGGACGAATCGTAACCCCACGCCTCCGTCAGTGCGCCTCGGACGGCGGTAGCCAAGTGGCCGTCGGCGGTCCAAGTGTACTGGGCAAACGCGCTGTCGTTGTCCGGGGTGCCGATCTTGACCGCTTGCCCTTGGTCATTGTAGCCGTAAACAATGCCGGGTATCGGGCAGCCGTCCGGCAAATCAACCTGCACGATTTCACTCAGGGTGTCGTAATGATAAGCCACACTGGTGTTCACCGGGGTTGCGCCCGCAACCACCATGCCCGCCGTAATGACCCTGCCCAAGCTATCGTGCTGCCAGGTTTCGGTAATGGTGCAGTCGCCCAGGCCGGGATCGGCTGCCGGTGCCGGGTTGTACGTCACGACTTCGGTCAATAATCCCAAATCCTCAATCCGGCTGCCTCCATAGGTATAGCGGCGGGCTACGTTGGCCCCGTCGCTGGCACTGGGGAAACTTAAATCATCGACTTTGGTTTGCAAAAATCCGTCATCCCATGCGGCATTGACCGACCCTTCTTCAATAATCAACCCTTGGCTGTTGTAGCTCGTGTAGCCATAGAAGGTTTCCCCGCTTTGCAGGGGCGTTTGCACAAATCGGATTTGCCCTTGCCCGTTGTACAGCACGTTCGTCGTGCCGGTGTCCGGGTCGGCGTAGGAACTGACTTGCCCCGCCGGGTTGATGGTCGCGACACGGACAAAGGCGGACGGGTTGCTTTGTGGTGTATTAGTGAAAGCATTCGGCAACCGCATGCTCAGGGTCGTAGCGGCACTGCCTTCGGCATCGTCGTACACTTGGCTGACTTGGGTTTGGCCTAGGGCATTGCACTGGCCGTCCATCGTCGTGACAGCCGACAATGCCTGGGTCTTGTCGATGAACATCCGGCTTTGCAAGCCTGATGGCATGGTGAAGGTTTGCGTGTAAAACTCCGCCGCCGGCAAGTGGTCGGTTGACGAACTGGCACCATAGTCCGTCCGCAGGGTTTGTCGCTGGGCGGCGGTGGTGCTGTCCACGTCGTGGATCGACAATGTCAAGCCCGGCAAGCCGCTTTCGACAATCCGTTTGCCGGGGGTCGTGAAATATCTGCAGCCAAAGTAAGGGTAGGACTGGTCGTTGGAGCGGTAGACCAAACCTTCATTTTGTCCGGCATAGTAGTCGGCAATGTCGCCCGACATCTCGCAGGTGTTGGTCAAGGCATTGAAAAAGGCCGGCACATTCAGGAAAGTGTCGCGATACTGTAGGGTCGGGATCGTGGCACCCGTGCCGAAACTGCCGGGGGCTACGCGGGTGCCGGCAATTTGCCGGTCCAGCGCATCGTAAACCATTTCGGTGACCAGGCTGTCAGCGCCGGACAATTCATGCACCTGCCGCTGGCGGGCCGCCCCGTCGGTGTAAAAACAGCTTAACCGCGGGCTGTTTGCCGCGACCAGGTTGTGGATGGCCAACGGATTGCTGCCGGTATTGAACGAAAACCCCTGCGAACCCTGGGCAGTGTTGTTTTGGCAGAAGAGCAACTGGCCGTCGCCGTAAAACACCGTGATGCCGTCCCCCAGCACCAGCAACCATAGGCCCGCCATGGCCGGCGGCGAGGCCAAAGGCGATTGCAGCGGGTTCCCCGCCCCATCCGTCCATGACCATCCCTGATTGGGGGTGTAGCGAATCGTTTGCCCGCCGCCGAATTGGATAGACACCGGGCTGCTAAGATTTGCCTGTGGCTGCATTTCCACCACAAACGCCGTCGTCGCGCCGGCATTGGCCGCACCTTGCCAAACCAGGGTGTCTGCGGTGCTGCTGGATTTCACCAGCCGCCCCGCGCTGGCAGTCCACAAGCTACCGTCATCCGGTTGCCAACGGCTTTGCCATGCACTGCCGTCGATAAAGGTTTCCGCGCTGCCTCCCTCCGCCATTTGCACACTCAATTCGGCATTCGGGCTAGTGTTGTCGTAACTTCCGTCAATCGAACCTTGGCGCGAGGCGAAAAGAATCCCCAGTTCTTGCACTTGGCTGTCGGGTCCGACAAGGCCCAAAGGCCGGGAACACCGGTCATACAACACACGGGAAATGCCGCCGTTGGCTATCATGCTGGCCCGCAACAAGCGCGAGTCGGCCTGCCAGGATTGTATAGCCAGCGTGGTTTCCAAGGGCATCAGCAACACGGAATCCAATAACACATCGCCGTTGCCAGGATTGGCCGCCTCGACCGCAACGCTTGCCGTGCCTTCCGGCAGTGCGATTTGTGTGGCGGCATAAACCCATGCACCCGCAGTGTCGGTAAAGCCAGACTGGGTGGTTTGGCCACCGGCCTGGATGGCAAAGCCCGCGCCTTGGGGTTCATAACCGGTGGCCGTCAGGTAGCGGTAGGCCAGCAAATAGCTTGTGCGATTGGCGGCGGGCGCGACACTCGTGGACAGGCTGGAACCCGCCGCGGCGGGCAGGCACAGGCTTTGGGTGCCGAGGCAGGCATTGTCGGTGCAAACGCGGGTGTTCGTAAGCGTCCAGCCGCTGTCATCTTCATAAGTCTGAAATCCGGCCCAGGCACATTCAGCCAAAGCCGCCCCCGTGAAGTTGGCAATCGGCAACCCCAAGTCCATCGCATAGATGGCCGCCGAGGGTATGCCGGCGCCATCGGTCTGCTGCAAAGGCACCCCGTTAGGCGCATAGTCTTGCGTCCGTCCGCCGCATTGCCAGTTGGCTGGGGATTGCCCCGGAACGTAATTGCCAAATGGGAAACTGTTGCCGCCCCCCGTCCAAGTGAAACTGGCCTCTTGTGCGGGTACGACAACCCCCTCGCCCCATAAGGAAGGCCATAGTGCCAGCGTGTTGGCCGAGGCGTTGACGGTCACGCCGTTGAGCGTGGTCGTTTGTTGCACGACCGTGGTTAAATCATTCAGCGCAAGGCTGGGCGCATTGACTTGACACGCATACATCGCAGTCTGCACCATGGTATCAGTTTGACCGGCGACCGTGGTTGACTGCGTCGTCACCGCCACCGTTTGCCCGTTGAAGGGATAGGCAAAACCGTCCTGCAGGTAGCTTGTGCTTTGCTGGCTGGCAACCCCGTCCAGCAGCGTCGATTTTCCCGTTTGCAAGACATAGGCACCGAACAGATTGACCGGCGCGGCACTGGCATCCGTGGGGCTGCCGGCCTTTCGGGTGTACGCCTGCCAAGAGTTAGTGAGTCTAGCCGCCAGTTTGCCGTCGGCATCTAGGCTTGTGACCTGATACAACAAGCCATCAAGCATGTTGTAATAATTGTCACCGGTCACGATGGCATTGCCGTTCAAATACTGGCAAGCAACCGAGCCATTCACCGGATTGCCGGCACTGCCGCCCGGATACACGGTCGTCTGATAATACTTGACCACCATGCCGGTCGGGTCGCAGGCCGCCGTCGCCGTATCTTGAACATAGTCGGTGGTGGAACTTTCGTACAGGGCATCGTCAATGCTGATGCGGCTGACCGGCCAGTCGGAAATATTGCCTTGGATGGCATTACCGGCGTAGCGATGCAAATAGACCGTCGTGGCACTGTCAAAGTCGTTGGCGGTGTCGATATAAGCAGCAAAGGCCGACGAGCCGCCGGGTGCCAAGCCACTGCCACCTGCGTCGTTTTCAGCATTGGTCCACATCCGCTCGCCGCCCAACACTTGCGCAGCACCATAAACCCCGCCGTTTTGCAATACTAAAACTGCCGCTTGCCCTTGGGTGCCGTCCTGTGCATCATACAGGGCAAAGGCCAGAAAATTGGGCCCTTCGTTAATCAGCGATTCGGAATTGAGTTGATAGCGGTTGGTCTGGCCCTCGGCTTGGTTGACCAAGGTTTGGATGTCGCCAAGCTTGCTTGTGCCTTGGGATACTGCCTTTCCCCAGTCGGTGGCTGTGCCACGGAAATAAATCTGTGTACCCAAAACCAAATAATCGGCACTGGTACCCGGCCAATTGGCGGTGTCCTGATAGCTCGTGGCATCTTGGGCAAGGTCTAGTGTGGCGGGCTGGGCTGTCCAGTCCGATCCGGCGGCATCATAACCCAGCACATACGCATTGCCATTGCCGGAGGTGTTGATAAATATTAAGGCGGCATAGTCTGGCCCGTAGGCATAGCGTTGCTGGCAACCCTGCACATAGCTGAAGTTCCAAGGCTGGAGCGTGGTGTTTTCTTGCCAGCTTTGTCCGTCAAAACGGATCAAATTGCAGGCCACCGCCACCAGAGAGTTGGAAATGATGGAGGGTATCCAACTGGTCGGGTAATTGGAGTCGAAATAATCGGTGAAGGAATGCTTGGAGGGCGCGGAGAATTGATAGTCTTGATTCCACTGGATCAGGTAAATGTCGTAACTGTAGCTGCCATAGCCCGGGTTTCCCGCCAGCAGGTTCGCCACCGCCACCATGGAGACATCGCCCACCACGGACAGGGATTCGAAATCATTCAGGCTGAGGTTCAGCGTGACCGTTGAACATTTTTCATGCCATTTACCAACCGGATCCAGATAAGATAGCGTGACCAAGCCTTGCATGTTTACGCTGACGATATATTCGCTTTGCGCGATGAACCAAGTGTAAGTCGGGTTCGTCTGGCTGGCGTGTGACCAGCCTTGGCTGGGCCAATCCCAAGTGAACACATCCGCACTCCCCGACCCGTAATTGCCAATGTTCGTGTTCATCTGCGCCGCCAGCACGAAATTTTGCCCCGCCGTCACGGTTAGAATGCCGTTTGCCAGAGGCCATGCCTTGAGCGGGGCGTTGCAGCCGCCCGCGCCCAGCCCGGCAATGGATGCCGCCACCCATTGTCCGGGCCGGGCAGGGTCGAGGCGGAACAATTGCAGATTGGCGTTGTTTTCGGTGTTGTAAGAGATGGCGACGAAGTTCTCGGTGGCCTGCACATCCAGGGTCGTGAGGTCGATGCCGGAAACACTTTTGCCATCCACCAGCAGCACGTTTCCGGGTTCGGCCTGCCAAGCCACCCATTGGCCGTTCCAACTCAGGATTTGCATGGAAAGCTGGGCTGTCGCCGGATTGTACCAAGTGACGACGCTGTAATTGGGTCCAAACCAAACGCGGGGAATGCTGCCCGGGCCCAGGGGCGCGGGTGGTGTCAGCGTGGCAGTGCGTTGGCAGATGTCCAGGGAGTTGGGCGTGTAGGCATAACTGACAGTGCCGCCGGACGGGTAGGTGATGGTGTTCAGCGCCCCTAGGTTGGTGCTTGCCGTGGTGTCCAGATGGTAATCGTAGTTGAAGCCCGGTAGGCTTTCGCCAGCGGCGTTGATTAACTGCATGCCCGTCAGCAAACGCTTGCAGATGTCGCCCGAAGAACCCGCGACATTCGCCACTGCGCTAGCCGCACCATTGCCGGGGCTGGGTTCATAAACAAACTGAACGCTGAACAAACGGGTGTCGTCGGTGTAGAAGACATCAATGCCATCCAAATAGCGTGTCTGGTAGCAATCTTGAAAACCATTCGGGATATTGTCGGGGACGGATTTGTGCGGGTCGGCATATTCCCTGGGGCTGCCGTCTGTCGCATTGCTCCATAACTTGTCCAGATAATTGAACACCGCCTTGCGTCCAAACACATCGGTGATGCTGGTCAAATGGCAAGCTTTGGTGTAAGGCTTGCCGCCCACACCGACCAGTTGCTCAACCGGCAACAGTCCGCTGCCATCGCGGGCAAACTCGTTATAGGCAAAGCTGACGGACTCGCCAAAGCGGCTGACAATTTTATGCAGATGCCAGGCACTGGCATATTGCCGTTGCCCTTGGGGGTTGGCGCTATTGCCCAGCCAATTCAACAAACCGTTGCCGTCTGCCCAGCCCACCGCCCATTCGATGCTATTGCCCGCGCTGGTGTGGTAAGCCTGCGCCGTGCTGCCGACTCCGCCGCCATAGGACAAGACGCGGCCGTTATTGTCGGTCACTGCCCAGCGTTCGTACTGCGGATAATAGATCAACTTCCAAAATGAGTAACTGGCCGGTTGATAGGATTCGCCGCCATCATAGGCATTCAGCACACCGTTCTCGGCAAGCAGTTTGAATTGCTGTTCCAAAGCATCGTCATTGACCAGCCAAGGGCTGGCGGAACCTTGGACTACGGCGTTGGCCGACAGCGGCAGGCCAAACTGTGCAAATTGGCCGACGATGGCAGCGGGGATGATCTGGCCATCCTTTAATTCCCCGGCCAAATCAGCACTCATGGAAAACAGGAACGGCGTTTGTGGCTCCCGCACCAACTGGCCGCTACAGCCTGAGTTGCTGATGCTGTATTGGGCGGAACCCGCTGTCGGGGAACCGCCATTGTCCAGGGTGATGGACGGCGCAGACACGTTCCAACCCATGCCGAGGACCCCGGTGGGCTGGTCGCGGTTCCAGGTGAACGCCTGCTGGTTGACATTGCTTTGGTATTGGATGGACAAGTCCACTTCCAAGCCGTCGTTGTCCATGCGCCCCGGCATGGAAAACAGGGCTTGGGAATAGTTGACATCGCCACGGAACAGGTTGACGCTGTTTTTCAGCACCCCGGCACTGCTGGAGTCCATTTGAAAAGATCGAATGGTGGGGATTTGCGATTTTGACGAGTTGGACATTGGATTTCTCCTAACTGAAGGGCATGGTGGGTCAGGCAAAGTTTTGCGCTGTGCGGGCTTCAAAATTCCGGCCCGCTTTGTTTCACCAAGGAGTGCAAGGCTTGCCTTGCCTGTCGAATACCTCGCAAGGCAAGCCTTGCACTCCCAAATGCACCCGTTATTCGTAAATGCCGATCACGAGGCCGGATGCATAGCTATTGCTGGGATTTCCGTCATCCCAATCATTATTGCTGCCTTGCATTCTCCCGTACCCAGAAACGGCAACTTGATTGCCGTTTTGAACTGTTGCCCCGACGCTTGCTGCGAGCCAATAAATTTGATGAGCATCCGAACCGGAAAATTGGGCGCCGAACGAGGTCAGCAGTGCCACGCAGGAGAATAGATTTTGTTTAAACGTTAGGGTTTGTGGCGAATTGTCATTGGTCAAATTCCCGAAAGTTTGCACTTCAAACCCAGGAGATGAATTTGAACTGCCGATAATGCCGCCATGGACATTGCCATTGAATCCCGTTGAGGTACTATTATCGTTCATGCCGACATTACCGGTTATCGTGCAAGTGTTTCCATTTTGCACAACACCGACACCAACATTCCACGCACGCACGTCATAGGCACCATCGTACAATAAGTCAAAACCGGAAACCAAGGCGTGCAGTATAGGCATATTAGAACTCGGCAAACTGATCGCGCTGCTGGTTCCATTATTGTCTATCGCATCGGTGCAATTGGTAAGTTGCAATTGGGAATTGGCAGTGCCCGTCCAAGCCACGACGACAACATTGATCCAAGAAGAACCTGGGTTAAGGTTTTTCCCTTTTCCAGCGCTGTCCCATAGCTTTCCATTCGCTGTCAATGTCACGCACTCGCCATTTTGTGCTTGATTATCGAGGCTAACGCTGACCTCGGTCACCTGATAGTAATCGCCGGTACCATAGTCCAGCCAAAAACCCGCAATGCCACAGACATGTTGGCATACGGTGTTCGAAAAGGTGAACGAACAGAATGTCCCAGGTTGCACTTGTGCAGATTGTATTTCTAAGGCCATGATAATTCTCCAGAGGTATGGTGTTTATCGCACGGCAAAAAGCGGTCTTGCGTCGGCGATGCTGACGATGCCGAAACAAGCGATGGAAGCCAAAGCCTTTTTTTAGCGGTTGACCTTCAAACCTGTTTCAGACGGAACACAGTGTTGCACTGGAAAAATGGGTTGTATATCGGAAAAAATCTGATTTTTAGCCTAAACAGGCAATTATTTTCAATGGTGTGGAAAAACAACGAAGCAGGCGGTGAGGCATTCCCCCTTTGTAAAAGGGGGTTAGGGGGATTTCTAAGCCGGACGAGATATGCCATCCCGTCCGCAGCGTTTAGCCAGATGCTTCAGCTATTTCGTCATTTCGGCATGGATGCCGAAATCCAGCGTCCATGGATGGCAAAATGAATACACAACGTATGTTTAATCAAGCATTTGCATTTTCGGCAAGTAACCGTCCTTGGCACTGGATGCATTCGGGACATCCTTGTCCCGAACCCTTCGGGCGGCGAAGCCGTGCAAATCGGCTGTCCTGCCGATTTGTCCGGCATCCCTGACCGGAATGACGTATTATCTGGTCTAGCTGAAAAAACTTGCTAATCAGGTCGTTTAGTGCAATGTCGGGCGGGGTTGACATGCACAAAACGTCCGGGGCGGGATTGCAAATCCAGCCCCGGACTGTGAATACGTTGGATACCCGTAAGCCGATGTTTGATGGTCAATCAATAACCAATGACAATGCCATTCACGAAACTATTATCATTACTTTGCAGGTTGCCGTCATTGTCACACATGCTGGAAACGGCATAGACTGTGTTCACAGAATCGCAATACAAATTGACCTCGATCTCTTTTAACCAATGCCCTTCATTGTTACTGTATTCCACGTTAAAGCCTGTAATCATTGCCTGAAAATTAGTCCACGCGCTGTTGAAGGTGAATGATTGGTTGGTGTTATTGTAAACATTAGAGGTAGCTTTAACTTCAAACCCCGGCGAGGAACTGCTGCTGGCAATCAAACCGGCATTAAACGTCGCGGTGGATGCCCAATTGCCGTCTCTGTCAGTCATGTTCTCGGTTGCCGAGAGCGTAGCCGTGTCGCCGTTACGGCTGACATTTATCGTGCTGACGTTAATCTGTGCAACATAATGGTCAGTGTCATACGCCAAATCAAAACCGGCCAGTATGGGAGACAGGATAGTCGGCGAACTGGAAGGAAGGGTATAAACTGTGCCTGCGTCACCATTGGCTAACAGCAAGGTGTGGTCGGCGGTACCCGTCCAAGCGACAACCACCACGATAGCGGAGGAATCCGATGTGTCGATGGTATTGCCCGAACCGTCAGACAGATTGCCCAAAACCTGCACACTGATTGTGTTGCTGTCGGGTTGCTGTTGATTCAAGCCAAGAGATACCGTCTTGACCCAGTGGTCACTGTCGCCATAAGTTAACTTGAAATATCTAATTCCGATCAAGCATTCTTGGACAGTGTTAGTGAATGTGAAGTTATAGGAATCATTCACATTGATTTGTTTGGTTTGGATTTCTAATGCCATGGCTTAAGCTCCTGATTTGTACTGTGATGATGAATTTCTCTGCGATCAAAAAACACGCAGGGCGGCGATACTGACTGATAGCCTGTCAACGCCAGTCCTAAAGGCTGGGGATTGGTTTTGACCGTCCAAACTAAAGTCTTCAAGGAACCTCCCTCCGCAATGCGATGGGTAAAACTTTCATCGTTGGAGTTCTAGCTGTTGACGTGCCGGAATTGTTTCATAGGGAAAATCGGTTGTATATCGGAAAAAATCTGATTTTGGTCGAAATCCAGCAGGCCGACAATACACAGTGGGACAGCCTGAAATTTCCCATCGCTTCAATACTGACTCCTAAATCGGAATTGATGCTGAAATAGTGACAAACAATCAACCCGTCCAGTGGATAATAGTTGCTACGATGCTGGCTTGCATGGCTAGTCCGTACCGGTTTGCCGATGCGGAAGAAGGGGACCCCCCTACCGAGGTGGCTGTGGAGGTAGGCAAGGTTGTGAAGACGACGCTACACCGCTATGTCATGGCCTACGGTACGGTGGAACCGGAACCGGAGGCCGGCGGCAAACCGTCTGCCAGTTCGCGAATCGCTTCGCCCGTCGCGGGTATCGTCACGCAAATTCTCTGCGAAGAAGGGCAACGGGTGAAAAAAGGGGCGACTTTGTTCTTGCTGGATACCCGCCTCGCTGATGTCATGGTCGCCAAAGCCGAAGTGGCGGTTGAATTCGCACAGAAAAACTTCGTGCGCAAGCAGCAGATGATTAACACCGAGAATGTCTCGCGCAAGCTCTACGATGAGGCGGAACAGGTGCTTCAGACAGCGCGCATGGATTTGGCCGGTGCCAAGACCCAGCGCGAGTTGTTGCGGATCGGCGCACCCTTGTCAGGCAGTGTTGCGGCAGTCCATTCCCGCACCGACACTGTTTTGGCGCGGATATCCTTAGGGTAGGAAAATTCGACCGGGACAATTTGTCAGCGTCCGCATTGCCGTCGAAAACCGGATGGAACGTTTGGCGGTACCCATCGAAAGCGTGGTCACGCGGGAAGGGGCCAGTACCATAGCGGTCGTGGAAGGCGACTGGGCGAGGCAGCGGGAGGTTAGGTGATTTCCAATAATGAATCCACCAAAACCGAAATGAATTGTCCACGAAAATCACCAACAATTCCTCCACAAATCACCTTGCCAAGCTGGAGCTTGGCGTTCCTTCTGGGAGCGCCAAGCCCCAGCTTGGCCTTTGGATGGGATGTTCTTTATTGGATATCACCTTAAGCCTGGCCTCCGCGATGGCAAACTTGTCGAGGTGGAAGGCGGAGGTTTGCGGGAAGGCATGAATATCGTCACGCTAGGCGCTTACGGCTTGCCGCCCGAGACACGCATCCGACGGGTGAAGTAGTGAATGAAACTAGTTTCGGATCGTTTGCGCTCCGCCACGGGCAGGCCATTGCGTTTATCTGCGTCGCCCTATGTCTGGCCGGCGCTTTTGCCGTGGTGGACATGCCGTCTTCGATCTTTCCCCAGACCAACTTTCCCCGTATCGTCATCCTGATCGACAACGGTGTCATGCCTGCCAGCGAGATGATGGCCACCATTACCCGTCCGGTCGAGGAAGCAGTAAAGGACATCCCAGGGGTACGTACGGTGCGTTCTAAAACTGGACGCGGTTCTGCGGAAATCAATGTATTTTTTACCTGGCAAACCGATATGGTGCAGGCGGAATTGTATGTGCAGGGCCGTCTTGGCGTCATCCAGAAAGCGTTACCGGCCACAGCGAGTTCGGCTGTCTGGCGGCTGACATTTTCGGCGTTCCCGGTCGTTGGGCTCAGCCTGACCGGTTCCGGGCACTCACTGACGGAATTATGGGAAACCGCCCGTTACACGATCCAACCCCGTTTGCTGCGCATACCCGGCGTAGCCCGCATTGGCATCGTTGGTGGACGGATACCGGAATACCATGTCATCGTCGATCCCCTGCGCCTGCAAGCGGTCAACCTAAGTTTAGCCCAAGTCACCGATGCCTTTCGGTCATGATTATCTACGTTTTCCTAAGGAACTGGGGGGCGACGCTGACAGCCACCGTGGTGATTCCAACCACCGTGCTAATAACCTTGCTTGCTTTACGTGTGCTAGGCTTGGGTTTCAACCTGATGACGCTCGGTGGCATTGCCGCTGCAATTGGTTTAATCATTGATGATGCCATCGTCGTGGTGGAAGCCGTGTATGCCAAAATTTCCGAGGGTACACCGCGCTTGGATGCGGTTCCCCAGGCTTTGGGTGAAATCCTTCGACCCCTGTTGGCCTCGACTCTGACCCCGGTGGTGGTGTTCATACCCCTGGCCTTTCTGGACGGCGTTGCTGGAACCTCTTTCCGTGCCTTGGCGCTGACCATGGTAGTCTCGTTATTGGCTTCGCTAGTGTTGGCAGTCACCCTAATCCCTGCCTTGGCGGCTTGGTGGATGAAACCGGCTGTTTCTGACGCCAATAATGTTGAAAGCAGCCGTCATTCCGGCATGGGGCAACCCCCCCTACCCCCCTTTTTCAACGGGGGGTGGGGGGGATTTACTGCCGGAACGACGGGGAAAACCTTAATTCAACAGATGATGGGCTGGAAACCACCGGCCCTTCGTTGAGCCTGCGATTGCGTAACAGCGATGTCCAACGCTTCGGCCTGACCGCCAATGACATAGCCGTGGCTGTCGGAACGGCGATGCTGGGGCAAAAATCGTCCTACGTTTTGGAAGGAGACCGCGTGGTTAATATTCGTGTGCGCATGGACACGGACGTGACCGGTCAGATTTCCAACTTGCGCGAATTGCCAGTACGGGCGGCGGACGGAACCACCGTGAAACTGTCGCAACTGGCGGATGTGATACCCGAGGAGGGCCAGTTGGAACTGCACCGGGAAGACCTGCGTCAATTAGTGGCCGTTTCCGCACGTTTGGAGGGCCGCGACCTAGGTAGTGCCATGTCGGAAATCCAGACTAAACTCGGTCATGACAAGTCATTGCCTGTGGGCGTTCTGGAATTTGGCGGCTTATTCCAGCAGCAGCAAGAGTCCTTCCACAACCTTATAGTGGTGCTATTGGCAGCGGTTTTCTTGGTGTTCACTGTATTGTTGATCGAGTTCCGCTCGTTCCATGAGCCTGTAGCCATCGTCTTCGGGTCCGTGCTTGCCTTATGCGGTACCATTGTGGCGTGGTATCTGACGGACACTTCTGTCAACATCGTTTCCCTGCTCGGTGCCATCATCGGCATCGGTGTGGTAGCGAAAAACGGTATCCTGATGCTGGATTCCGTCCACCAGTATTTAGCTCAAGGACTGGACATGGAAGACGCTTTGGTGGCATCGGGACAGCGGCGTCTACGCCCGGTTTTGATGACATCGCTGGCCGCCGCGCTGGGCCTGATGCCCTTGGCCTATGGCATCGGTGCCGGCTCGGACATGCTGCGACCCCTTGCCATTGCGGTGATAGGCGCACTTTGCCTGTCCGTGTTGCTCTCGCTGATTGCTACGCCAACGGCTTATTACCTCATGAGTTCACGCCTGACTTCCTTGAAGTCTTCGGAATCCGGCAGCGCAGGGACGTCCCGATAACCGTCAAGGATGCGCTCCAGAGATTGGATGCGGCGTGGGTCGAGCAAATGCGTCTCGCCTCCCGAGGGCAAGCGGCGAGCCACCTGCAACAGGGCGAGGGGACTGTAGCCTGCCGCCTGGAGGATGGAAATGGCAATTTGGTCGGCTTGCTCCTCCTTGGCCGGGTCGATGGTTTGCCGAACCGAACCGGCCCCCACTTCTTGGAGTTGGGGGGAGGGCGGCGCAGCAGAAAAAATATCGAAAAGCCCAGGGGAACCCGAATAAGTGGCTTGGCTGCAAAAGTGTCCAGCCAATTCGTGGCCCAATTCATGGGCAATGATCGCGGCCAGTTCTGATTCGTTCCGCGCAAAGGTGATCGCTCCCTCGGTGACATAGACAGTGCCCGCACCGATGGAAAAAGCGTTTGGGGAGAGGTTGCGTACCACGAAAAAGCGCCACGGAATCGTATCCCCGCCGGTACTGTAACGGGCCAGCCTTACGCCGAGCTTTTGGATGTACTGAGTGGCTTCGTCGCCGCTGGAGCGCAAGGGCCATTCTTGGTCGATGCGTTGCCGCGTATCCTTTGACCTTTCCAACTCCCCAAGACACAGGCCGTAGGCTACCTGTGGGCCTGCCGACAGCAGCATCCCCCCCAGCACAGCAGCCAGGCACCGTTGAGTCCCAGCTAGGCGGTACGACCGTAGTTGGCTATTTCGTGACAAGGAAAGTCGATTCGCCGGTGTCATAACTGGTGCCCGCCTGGACCTTGTGCTCGATCACATAGGTTCCGAGTTCTGCGTTTGTGGGGATTGGCACCGTGGCTTCGGCATCCCAGCCGCCGGAAGCCCTATCGCTGTTCTGCGGGGGAAGCGAGGCCAAAACCTTGCCGTCCTTCTGCAAAGTCCAGCTTTCTGCCACCTTGGTGGAAGGCACATTCGGCGGCAGCATGACGGAATAGTCTGTGGACAGTTTCACCGAATCCCCCGGTTTGACGGTTCGGGGATTCGAGGAGCCCTTGCGGATTTTGACTTGGGTGGTATCAACTGGCTTGGTCAAGCCGAACATTTGCTGGTCGGTTTGTACCGTACGCACCTGCGAGGCTTGGTACTGGCTGAGTTTGACCGCACCCCATCCGGCCACTATGCCGACCCCCGCGCCGATGGCGGCACCAGTGCCACAACTGCCCGCATTTCCACCGGCGATGAAACCGGTCAGGCAACCTAGCGCTGCGCCCCCCAAAGCCCCGGCCCCGGCCCCCATGAGTTGGTCATTACCTTGCTGGGTCGCACAACCGGCCATCAGGCTAGGGCACAATGCCAGAGCGATAAGGTTTTTTTTGCTAAAAGTATTGTTCATACAGCGTTTTCAACCTCAAATAGTCACTTGTAAATTTTATGCTATTTCTAGCTATACCGCATTCCCAAGCGGAGCTTGGGAACCCATGGCTTGGAAGCTCCTGCTTCCGGGCTCCCATGAAAGTGCTGGCTTATCACCGCCGTAGGTCGGCAACCCTTTGCCGACATGTGCGTAACATCAGTCAGTAATTTAACATGAAAACGCTGTAGCATGACAAATCTATACTTTGGTTGAATACGATTGTTCCTGTGGGGGGGTGCGATTAAAAGTGATCCGGGAGTGCAAGGCTTGCCTTGCGATGGGGTGTGAAGGCAAGGCAAGCCTTGCACTCCCGGCGCAATTTCACATACCACCATGTTCGTTTGCATCACTTTTAACCGCACCATCCTGTGGGATTCAGTCAGTTTTGTGCGCCCCGCCCGGAATAATAGTCCAAGAAGGTGCCGGGCTACCCGAAGATTTGGGGCTGCTTCGTTCCACCGGGGCAGCAGTATGAGCCTTGGCCATTGGTTTAGGCTTGGGTTTGGGTGGCTGGGCAGGCACCGTCCGTTCCCTTGGTTGTACCTTGGGTAAGTGTTCCAACTTGTGGGCTTGTGGGACCGGAGTGAGTCCTTCTTTAGGCGTGCCGGTTGGTATCGTGGCGGCAGGCGTTTGGACAACCGGTTGAGTTGGTTGCGGTACGCTGACCGGTTGTTGTTCTGGCGGGTTTTCTGTTGTAGCCGGGGCCGGAACGGCAGTGGAAGTCACCGGGGCGGCGGGTTGTGCAGGGACATTGCGTTCCGCCGGAATCTGCTGGACGGTAGCAGGAAGCGGGGGACTTGCCACATCGGTTGTCGCAGGCTTCGAACTACCCGTTGGTATCGTTGGCTGCTTGAAAAAATAAAAATAAGCCCCGCTGGCGATTGCGACTAGTACTATGGCTGACAAGGCCAACGCGATATTCCGTTGCGAAGCCGGCTTGCCTAGCGAGTCCGCTTTACTTGGCGCGGTAGTGATTGACGGTTTGGACTTCGCAGTGTTGGCCGGGGTTGACTGGTTGGTGCGTGTCGCCCCGGTCCCGACTGGACGGGAAACCGCGCCCGCTTCCGCATAGCCTAGGGCCATGGCAAATTCCTTGACTGACCGTTGCCTTTGATTCATGTTGAGGTTGAGCGACTGGGTGATAGCGTCCTCCACTTCGGGCGGCAAATCCGCAACGAATTGGGAAGGCGCAATCAGTTCCGCACCGGCTACCCGCTCATGGGCCGGCGGCGGATTCTGTCCAGTCAGCAAGGCGTAAAACGTCGCACCCAGTGCGTAAATATCGGAGCGTTCGTCGGTGCCTGTCCCCATCACTTGTTCGGGTGGGCTGTAACCGTAAGTCGCAGCTCTGCCGAGGGTTCTGGTCATAGACTCCGGCAAAGCTTCCTTGGCGATCCCGAAATCGACCAGCATGATCCTTTCATCCTCGTTCAACAGGATATTGTCTGGCTTAAGATCGCGGTGGATGATGGGAGGGTGTTGGCTGTGCAGATAAATCAACACCTCGCAGAGTTGGCGCATCCAGGGAAACAGCTTTTCCTGGGGAACTTTCCGGTCTGGATATTGCTTTCGCTCGCTGCCCAAAGACCGGCTACCTCCGAATTTCAATGACAGATAAACCATGCCGTTGGCTGTCCTGCGTTCGATGATGTCGGGTATGGCGGGGTGATCGAGTCGGCTTAACAACGAGGTCTCGTACTCGTCGAACATCATTTCTGGGACTTCTTTCAGTGCCCTGCGTTTGCCGCCCAATTGCAGGTCGTCCACTAGGTAGGCCGCGCCGAAGCCCCCTTTGCCAAGCACCGATTTGATCCTATAACGGTCGAGCACCACATCACCGGTTGAGAGCAGCCAGCCGAAAACGCCCCGGATGGTTCCGTTGGGTGCGTAATCCAGATGGGCCAGTTCCAAATTGCATTTGCCACAGCGGTATTCGCGCTTTTGCAATTGCAAAAGTGCGTTGTCGGTGCCGCAGACAGGGCAAATGTGAACTTCTTGCGGCTCGCGGGGTGCGACGATGGTCTTGTCTTCGTCCAAGGGGTGTTCGTCCGATGCTTGCATATTCATTTTTAAAGGGATGAAAATCAAAATTTTAGCATGACACTGGAAAATACGCTGTTGAATATATAATCATAAGGCTGGTTATTTGGAGGGTTAATGGTGACACGTTTACCGGCTTGATAGCCGAGTGTGATCTCGGCGTTCGACGTAGGCGCATAGACCAGTGAAACCTGACCGTTTAACACGGTGTCTTGACGTGTTGGCCCAGGTGTAATCTGATCGCCCGTGTAATTGAGCGTCTGACGGGAAAGTTTCGCGGTCAGAGCCAGCTTAGGGCTAACTTGCCACATGGGCGACACACTGAACCCTTGAGTTAGAATATAACTTGCCGTTGTGTCTGTCCAATTATTCAACTGCCGCGACGCGGAAAGGGCTAACTTCATTTTTGTGGCGGGTGTCCAGTTAAGCGTCAGATTATAGGTTTCCCCACTAAAATTGCGTTGGCTGAAATCGGGGTATAGGCGGATGTTATAACCGAGATTACCGTTTAAACTGGTTTTTGCTGTGGGACTCCAAGTCAACAAGGCGCTAATGTTATGCTGCTGGAACTTGTTGTCGATGGCTGTGCTGTTGATCAATTGCTGGTTTGGATATTTACCGTCACTAAAAGTATATTCTAGGCCTGTGGAATTATTTGACGGAGTCGCATAATCCAAACCGGCCAAAGCTGTGACCGTTTGTTGGTCGTAGGTTGTCCGCTGGCTTGCGCTGTTTATATAGTCTTGCCAGCTTAAACCGGCCCGCATTTTCCAGCGAGGATGCCAAGCGTAATTCAGGTTGGCATAGACATTGTTGTTGGTAATCATATTCAGGCCATAAAAAGTGGTATTGGTAAACCCCCCCATTGCGCGTGTGTAGGCGTAGCCGATTTCCCCCGAACACTGCTTTCCAAGCTGCCAATCCCAAGTGGCCCTGTCGTTAGAAGAAATATTGTCCAAGAACTTATTATTGGCGAAAAGCACATATGACATATTCAGGTCGAGCTTGAGCTTCTGGCGGCCTAAAGTGTAATTCACGGCACTGCCGACAGTGGTTTGGTTTATCACATCGTCTCGAATTAACCCATTGAATAATGAAATATTTGCTGAACTGGATTGGCGGAACAGATTATCGTCGTAAGTGATGTTGCCTGAAACGGACGGCTGAAAAGTGTCGGACGGATCTGCAAGGGCAAACACTGCCAACGGGTATAGCAAAATCAAACAGAATGGTATGCCGTGCCTCGCCATTTTAAACTTTAAAACTCAAAATATTGACAGGTTTTTTTTATTGGATAAAATGACAGGTTATTCATGCTAATCGTATGCGCGATACGATCATTTTTATGTGGTCGCTCAATTAGCAATATGCTCAGGGTCTTGCAAATTGCATCGCATAATGCAAAGGAATGGCTGGCGCGTCTTTGCTTGTGATAGTAGCACACCCGAATAGTTTTGGTGCAGTCAGTGAATTTAGCACGGTTTTGTTGTTTATTGAACTTTAATCATGCATAGTCAGTCGAATATTTAAAGGCAAGATTGTGTCACTCGGTCTTGCGTTAGGTGATTTCCAATAATGAATCCACCAAAACCGAAATGAATTGTCCACGAAAATCACCAACAATTCCTCCACAAATCACCTTGCCAAGCTGGAGCTTGGCGTTCCTTCTGGGAGCGCCAAGCCCCAGCTTGGCCTTTGGATGGGATGTTCTTTATTGGATATCACCTTAGTTAAGGCATATACAGTTATAATATTAATTTATAGAGATATTTTATTCAATGAAGGGCAGTCGATCTATTCCCGGATGAAATTTCGGCACATTTCTTGCTTTATAAAATATTAATGGTTGGCGGCTATCGTCATTTTTTTTTAGAGTCTGAAATTTTTCTAACGTTTAATTCAGAGGGTGGGCATGAAAATAACAATTAGCTTATTGGTGGCGGCCATTGCTTTCCACGGGCTTGTTTCAATTTCTCAGGCAGGGACAACTGACTTGGGGACATTGCCAGTGCCTACAACGGTTACTATAAGTGACAGTAACCTAAGCATAGGTTCATTTTCCGATACTTTTAAATTCCAAGTTGGCAGCAACGCTGCGATTATCGATGCACAAACTTCTGTGTACTTTTCAGGCAGCGGTAGTTTCCAGTCTTTTAGTAGTGGAGTTCAACTGAACTCAGTTGTATTGTATCAAGGAGGCAATAGTGTAGCTAATGCCACTCCAAGCATCTCTTATAGCCCGATTCCTGATCTTGGTGGAAATTATTCATATAATTATTTGCTGAGTTATCTCCCAATCTCTGTCGGTCAGCAGTATTCCTTGGTAATTAGCGGGTTGGTTGTTGGTTATTCACCTGGCAATTATAGTGGAAGCCTAGTGACCGTCCCAGTCCCCGTCCCAGAAATAAAAGAATGGGTGATGATGCTGGTCGGTCTTGGCCTAGTTCTCTATCAAGTAAACCGCAAACAGAGAAAATTGATAAAGTCTACTTTGAATTGCTGAGCCGGTCGTTCTTGTCTTTAAAGGACATCATAAATAAGCAAGGATCGAGTACGCTCGATACTGTTACCGTCTCTCTGATAAAGTGGCTGTTATCTCCAGTCGTCATTGTTTCCACCCTTGCCGGGTGCTCATTATTCTATGGGCAGAATTTCAAAGATGACTTTTTGCCGCTGGCGATTATCAGCTTTCTTCTGGCATCGCATATTTTTGACGAGGCTAATCTTTATCGGCAGGTGTCCGAATTCCCATTGTTTCAAGCAGTCTTCAGCACCCTGCTGAAATGGTTGTTTTTTGTGGGTTGCCTGTGGGCATTGGCGATAGTCACTGACATGACCGGCCAGTTTCCCCGCAAGCCTTTGATGGCTTGGTTTGTCGTCACGCCGGTAGCCTTGCTGGTATGTGGTTTGCCTGCAGGGCAAATACTGCGAACCATCGCCAAGCTAGGAGGCCATCGCACTGCAATTATCGTTGGTGCCAATCCATTAGGCTATGAACTTTTCTCCAGAATTACCAATGATGCCTATCTTGGGATTAGAGTCTTGGGTTTTTTCGATGACCGTCTATATTTGCGGTTGCCACAGGCAATGCAGGATAGGGTCCTTGGGAAGATGGATGACATTTTGAATTACGTCATAAATCACAACGTCGATCTGGTTTACATTTCCCTGCCCATGTTTCCTCATCCGCGTATTTTGAAACTCATAGACACCTTAGGTGATTCGACTGCCTCGGTATACTTTGTACCCGACATGTCTTCGTTCGATTTGATCAATGCGCACTTCGGCCATGTGAGCGGCATGCCGGTCATATCGATCCGCGATAAGCCTTTCTTCGGTGTGGGTGGCTTGGTCAAGCGACTTGGCGATATTCTAATATCGAGTCTGATACTATTAATGATTTTTCCTTTAATGGCGTTAATTGCCATAGGCATCAAGCTAAGTTCGCACGGTCCCGTCTTATTTACGCAAAGGCGATATGGTTTGGCGGGAGAAGAAATCAAGGTGTATAAATTTCGCACAATGACGGTGGCAGAGGATGGCGACTGTATAATACAAGCCAAAAAAAACGACCAACGGGTTACCGCGTTTGGCAAGTTCTTAAGAAAAACCTCATTCGACGAATTGCCCCAGTTCATCAATGTGTTGCAAGGCCGCATGAGCGTGGTCGGACCTAGGCCGCATGCAGTGGCGCATAATGAAATGTACCGTAAAATAATCAAGGGTTACATGATCCGGCACAAGGTGAAGCCGGGAGTGACCGGTTGGGCTCAGGTTAACGGCCTGCGCGGAGAAACAGACACGCTTGAAAAGATGGCGAAGCGCATCGAACACGACTTGGAGTATATTAGAAACTGGTCGCTTATGCTTGATTTTTGGATTATTCTGAAAACCATCAAAGTCTTTTTCGTAGGCGGCAAAAATGCGTTTTGATAAACTAGATTAAGAATAATGGGTAAAACATGCCTTCCTATAAAAGAGCTATGATCATCCGCAAAGGAAAAGCCGGCCCAGTTGGGTTTGCTGTTTTTTGTCTGGTCGCAGTGATGTTAGGTGGTTGCGACGGCAAAGAAGGCAAGATACCTACCCAAGTAGCGGCCCGGGTCAACGATGCGGAAATTACTATTCACCAAGTCAACGACCAGTTGGAACGCAGTGGCTTTAGCAACGGGGCAGCAGCCAGGGAAGAATCAATGAACATCCTGGATAGATTAATTGACCAAGAACTTTTGGTACAGCAGGCAAAGAGGAAAAAATTAGACCGCGACCCGGTGGTGATGCAGTCCATGGAAAATGCCAAGCGGCAAATTCTTTCACAAGCTTATTTGGATCGCATGGTTTATAACCACACGCCACCTTCGCCGGCTGAAAGCAAGGAGTTTTACGCCAAGTACCCGGAACTGTTTTCTAAGCGTAAAGCCTACAAGTTCCATGTCTTCTCCATCCCCAAGGATAAGTTTAACGACGGTTTGAAATACGCCTTGGATAGCGTCAAAACAGGGGGCGAAATCGCGTCCTTGCTGAAAAACAAGGAAATTGATTTCAAGGAAGATCAAGTTCAATGGCTGGCTGAACAGATACCCATGGGTATGCTTGCCACCATAGCCAAAATAAAGGTGGGTGAAATTGTTTCGTTGGAACAGGGGTCAATGAAAGAAATTCTGTTACTGGAGAGTGCGGTTGACTACCCTGTTGACGAAACCCAAGCGCAACCAGTGATCCAAAAATACATTGCAAATTCCAGAAACAAGGAATTGCTTAGCAACAAGCTCAAGCAACTCCGCGCCGGCGAACAAATCACCTATGTCGGCCAATTTGCCAAGACCCAGCCCAGCACAGCCCCCCCTGTGCCGAAAACGAAAGAACCCCAGGCCTCGCAGCCGGATGACTTTATCCAAAAAGGCTTGCAGGGTTTACAATAGGAATCCAAGTGCCGACCATGGCTACATTTGCGATGACAAGACTTGCAGTACGCCTTATCCCTGCCATCATTGGTTTATTTATTATTTTCCCCGGCGCGTGGGCTACAGGTGATTACAAACTTGGCCCAGGGGATATCATAAAAATCACCGTGTTCGACTATCCTGACCTTAGCTCCGAGGAGCGTGTTAGCGAGTCAGGGGTGATCTCGTTTCCGCTGCTGGGCAAGCTCTCTGTCGGCGGGTTGAGTACGGATGAAACTAGCAATCTCATTACTACCCGCTTGGAAAACGGAGGTTTTATCAAGCAACCCCATGTGTCGGTGATTGTCAGCCAATTCATGAGCCAGCAGGTTTCGGTAATAGGGGAAGTCAATAAGGCCGGTAAATATCCCTTGGACAAAACCAGCACAATCGTGGATTTGCTGTCGATGGCGGGTGGCGTCAACGCCAATGGCGGCGATCAGGCGATTCTAATTAGGCCAGCCAAGGATGGTGGCAAGGAAACCAAAACGGAAATCGACCTTTACGCCCTTTTTCAGGGAAGTGACTCGAAACATCTTGAAGTCCAGAACGGCGATATCATCTATGTGCCTCGCGCACGGGTATTCTATATCTACGGGGAAGTGCAGCGTCCCGGCATGATTAGGCTGGAGCGCAAAATGACGGTTGTTCATGCTATTTCGGCGGCAGGTGGGCTGACACCCAAGGGGACGGAAAGCGGTGTCAAGCTCAAGCGACGCGATGTGCGCGGCGATATGCAGACTATCGACGATGTGGATTTGGAGGAACAGATTAAGCCCGACGATATTCTCTATATTCGTGAAAGCTGGTTCTGACCTGATGCCATTGCCTTTCAATAGTCCATGAATCTGTCGCAATTCATTTTGATATTGCTGACTCGCAAGCTCATCATCCTGCTCACTTTGTGTGTCACGGTGGCGACGACAACGATAGTCAGCCTGGCAATGCCAAAAACTTACACCGGAAGTGCATCCATTCTGATTGACTTCAAGGGTGCTGATCCGGTCACCGGGCTGGTGTTGCCGGCGCAATTGTTGCCAGGTTATATGGCTACGCAAGTCGATATCATTGCCAGCCACAATGTTGCGCTGAAAGTGATCGACCGGCTGAAGCTGGACAAGCTGCCTGTGGTCATTGAAAAGTTCAATGAAGCCACCGAAGGGAAAGGCAAAATCCGGGATTGGCTGGCGGATATCTTGTTGAAAGACCTTGAAGTCAAACCGTCCAAGGAAAGCAGCGTAATCAATATAGAGTTTTCTGGCAAGGAGCCTCAGTTTGCTGCGGAAATGGCTAATGCATTTGTCTGGGCCTATACCCAAGTCAATCTGGATTTGAGGCTGGAGCCCGCCCGCCAACAGTCAGCTTGGTTTGATGAGCAGATAAAGGGTTTGCGCACCAAAATGGAAGAAGCGCAGAAGCGCCTGTCGGACTATCAACGGGAAACCGGCATCATGCCTTTAGACGGGCGTTTAGATGTCGAAAATGTCCGGTTGGGCGAGTTGTCCAGCCAACTCGTCGCTGCCCAAACGCAAACCTATGATAGTGTCACCCGGCAGCGTCAGATCAGCGGGGCGCATGCCAAAGGCAAATTGGACGAACTGCCGGAAATTCTTGGCAACAACCTGGTCCAAAGCCTGAAAGCCGAGTTGGCCAAGGCGGAAAGCAAGCTGGCGGAAGCCTCCGGGCGTGTAGACAAAAACCATCCCCACTATGTAAGCGCACTTGCGGAAGTGGAGAGCTTGAAGCACAAAATCGCTACGGAAATCCAAACCGCGAAGGGTTCCATGGAAAATGTGGCTGTCCAAGCGCAGCAAAGGGAAAATGAACTTAAAAAGGCATTGGCGGAACAAAAGGCGCACGTATTAGAATTGAAACAACAGCGTGACCGTAGCGATTTGCTGACCCAAGAGGTCGCAAGCGCCCAAGCCGCACTGGATTCGTCCACCCAACGAGCCAATCTGATTCGGCTGGAGAGCCAGCGTGATTTGACCGATATTGCGGTGTTGAATCCGGCCATAGCTCCAATAAAACATTCCAAGCCCAAGCTACTGTTGAACATAGCGTTAGCCATGTTTTTCGGTACGCTGCTCGGCGTGGGATTCGGCTTCCTGTCGGAAATGACGGATAGGCGCGTCCGTTCCGCCGAGGATATTAGCGAAATACTCGGTTTGCCGGTGTTGGCAACCGTCATGTTCTCATCGCCTCGAAGAACTGCCAAATGAACGAGCCTAAGACGAACAAAAAAATTGGCAGTCTATTGATGGATGCCGGCAAGCTTAAATTGTCGGACATAGAGTTGGTTTTGCATTCTCAGAATGAACTGGGCTTGAAATTTGGAGAGGCTGCGGTCAAGCTAGGAATGGTGGCAGAAGCCGACATCCTTGCAATAATCGCACAACAGTTCGATTACCCCTTCCTAAAGCGGGGCGAGGGCGGTTTTAGCGACGGATTGGTGGCTGCATACCAACCGTTCACCCCCCAGGTCGAAGCAATCCGCAGCCTGCGTAGCCAACTTTTGTTGCGATGGTTCAACAAAGGACAACATAAGCAATTAGCGGTGGTGGGAGTGGCTTCGGGCGAAGCTTGCAGCCTTCTGACGGCAAACTTGGCTATTGTCTTTTCCCAGTTGGGCCAGAGTACCGTGGTGGTGGATGCCAACTTGCGCAATCCTCGCCAGCATCTGATGTTCGGCCTAGGCAAGCGCAAAGGGTTGTCCGATTGTCTAATCGGTTCCACCGGCATCATGGACGCAATCTGCAAGTTCCCTGAGTTTGTCGATTTGTCCGTATTGCCGGCGGGTACCTTGCCACCCAATCCTCAAGAACTGCTTGGGCGGACGGCGTTTAGAACGCTCATGGACAATTTAACCAATAGTTACGATATCACTTTGTGGGATACGCCGGATGGCTTGCTCTATGCCGACACACTGAACATCGTTGCGGAAATCGGCGCGGCCTTGTTAGTCGTCCACAAGCACCATACCCGCATGAGTGAAGCCCGTGCGCTGCAAAACCAGATTGCCAGCGCCAAGGCGCAGATTGTGGGTGTGGTACTCCATGAATTCTGACTGGTTAAAAATGTGGTGGCCGGTGCTATTGGGCTTGGCGGTTTTATATATCCCAACTTATTATGACCTCTCCCAGACTATCTGGCGGGGGGAGGAAAATAGCCATGGCCCCATGGTTTTGCTTGCCAGTGTATGGATGTTTTGGCGTCGGCGTGAAGTCTTGCTACTTGCATCTTCCATGCATACCCATAAACTCGTAGGCGGCATCATTTTGAGTTTTGGGCTTTTGTCATACGCCATAGGCCGTTCACAGGAAATCCTCATGTTTGAGGTTGGCTCGCAAATTCCTGTGCTTCTGGGCACACTGTCGATTGTATTAGATGGACAGGCGGTGCGTAGGCTAGGTTTTCCGATTTTATTTTTGCTGTTCATGGTCCCTCTGCCCAACATTATCGTTGATGCGATGACCAACCCGCTCAAACAACAGGTTTCGATGTTGACCGAAAACATACTGTATGTCTTGGGTTATCCCATTGCCCGCAACGGCGTGGTGCTATCCATCGGACCTTACCAAGTGCTGGTTGCAGACGCATGTTCCGGGCTTTATTCGATGTTTTCGCTCTCCGCTTTGGGTTTGCTTTATCTCTATCTTTTACAGTACCGCAGCAAACTCAAAAATGCCCTTTTAGTGATTAGCATACTGCCGATAGCGTTTTGTGCCAATTTTTTGCGAGTGTTAATCTTGGTGTTGGTGACCTACCATCTGGGCGACGAAGCGGGGCAAGGTTTCACGCACATTTTTGCCGGCATAATTTTGTTTGTGGTCGCATTGGTTTTGTTGTTTGTGCTGGACGGGTTGCTGGGCCTAGTTTTAAAAGAAAAAAGCGCGGGGCTTTGAGGAAAGCGAAACTATCATGGCAGCAGCTTCCAGACCGTCCCCGCCCAAACCAGCAGCGCCTCTTGCAAACGCTTCCAGCCTCCGTTTTTTATCGATTGGCCTTGCCATGATAATTGCCTCTGGTTTGGCTGTGGCAATGAAGCCGACACAAAAGCTTGCCGATCATAAAGCAAAATTTGGCTTGGAAACCCTGATACCAAAACAGTTCGGGGTATGGCGGATCGACGGAACCCTTGTCCCGGTGATTGCCGATCCAAAGGTAAGCGTTCACCCCCCTGGGAGCGTGGGCGTCTCGCCCGCTGAAATGGCGGCCAAGATGGCCGCACTCCCAAGAAAAAGTGGGGGGGAGTGAACGCTTACATCCAAAGCAAATGGCGGATATCAAAAAATATTATTCGCAAACCCTGGCTAGGGCATATACCAATGATAAGGGCCAACGGGTTATGCTATCCATCGCTTACGGCAGTGACCAAAGCGACACGATGCAGGTACATAGGCCGGAAGTGTGCTATCCGGCGCAGGGATTGCCGATTTTATGGGAGCAAACCGGTATGTTGAGCACGGCGTTTGGGGACATTCCGGTCCAAAAACTGGTTGCCAGCCGCTCAAGCATGATTGAACCGATCACCTATTGGATCACGGTTGGCGGAGAGGTTAATGGTAGCGATTTTATTAGAAAACTGGACAAGCTCAAATTCACATTCACCGGTGTACTTCCTGACGGGCTATTGTTCAGGGTTTCCACTATCTCTTCGGTATTGGAAGAGTCCGAAAGCTTTAGCATCCAGGAGCATTTTATTGATAACTTATTAGCATCTCTGACACAGGAAAACCGCGAACGCTTAATCGGAAAGGCCAAGGGCAAATGACAGTTGCTAGAAGGGCATTAATATCCAGATGCATTAGGATGTTGGAAAAAGAATAGCCATGCCCTCCCAAAAACTTGCCATGCCGCAGGTCAGGCGAAGCATTGTATATTTCTTATTCGGCAAGGCATTTTCGTCCTTGGCGGGTTTCGTCGCTCTCATGCTGTTGGTGCGCAATTTGACGGTCAAGGAGTTTGCGGCCTATTCAGTCCTCATAGGCTCCGTTGATTTTCTAGCGGCACTTTCAGCCATCGGACTGAATCATGCCATAATCCGTTATGTACCCGAACTGTATGTTCACCACTATCGCATTGCTTTGCGAAGCTTGGTGTCCTATGCACTAACTTTACGTGCCATCTTGTTGGTAGGCGTTGCGTTTGTCTTATTGTGGCTTGACGGGATAGTCACGGATTTTTTCGGATTGTCTGGATCGGAGTCGGCTTTCGCAGCTTTCTTAGTGTTGGGTTGCATCCGCTCGATGCTGATGTCGGTTTCGCAATTCTTTGAGTCTATCCTCAATCAGGGGATATCCCAGCTTGGCTATTCGATATCGTCTGTCACACGAATGTTCGGCATGTTATATCTGGCCCAAGGAACGGCTTTCATGCTCATTGATGCGATCCATGTCGAAATCGTCTCAGATGCGCTGGGCTTGCTGTTCATGCTGGCCGGACTGGTCCGTGAGCTTTATCTAGGCTCTGCGGAACCTCCTCCTGCCGATGATGCCGGCTGGCTAACCGCCAACTGGCGGCGCATTATAGGGTATTCCATGGCGGGCTATCTTCAACACTTGACGATTTTGTTTGCCGGTGGAAACACCAACCGCATGTTGGGAGGGCATTATGCGGCTACTTTAGATATGGCCGAATTCGGCTTTGCCCAGTCTTTGTACGAGTTCGTCAAGCGGTATCTGCCCTCGCAATTGTTCATTGGCATCATCCGGCCGGTTGTACTAATCAGGTTCATCCAAACTGGAAATTACTCGTCGTCAGTGAAGATACTGGAAAACGTTTTCAAGATTAATGCGCTGTTCATCGGACTGGCACTCGCTTTCGTATCGGTTTTTGGCAAGGAATTTTTAGAGTTTTTGACATCCGGCAAGTATGGCGCGGAAAGTGTCAGGTTATTATTGGTGCTGACCTGTGTGCTATTTTACGAGACCATGCGGCAGCAGTTGGAGGTATTGGTGCAAGTGGCCGAGCGTTATGGTTATCTAATCTACGCAAACCTGTTGCTTTCGCTATCCGTGGTGCCGGGTATTTGGATGCTGCCGCACGTCGGAATGATTGCGCTGCCGATAGCCAACTTGGCAGGGCTAGTGGTTTCCAATTATTGGGTTGCATGGATGCTAAAAAAGCACGGCTGCCAATACGTCCACGAATGGGCATCTTTGTTATTGATCGCGGCGGTCATCCTAAGCTCGGCATTGATCGGCTGGTGGGCCGGCGCGGTGACAGGGCGCTGGTGGCTGGGGGGCGTGGCCTTGTCGGCCTCCTTTGTCCTGTTGACCTTCGTAGTCATGGGGCGCGATATCAAGAGGTTGTACAGTTTTCTCACTGGCAATGATTAAAATGCCATCATGAGCCGTAAGCGTTCACCCCCACTGATGTCTCGCCCGCTGAAATGGCGGCCAAGATGGCCGCGCTCCCAGGAAAAGGCAGGGGGGGAACGCTTACCATGAGCCTAGCTTATTCCGCCAAAACACCTTCCAATTATAGACTTCCGTTAATGCTAATGGCGGGGTTTTCAGCAATTATACTTGGGCTGATAATTGCAACGGAGCTTCGGGTTTTACTAATACCCTTGGTCGGGGTGATAGTCGCAATATTCTTGCTGATGGTCCCGATGGAATGGGTCGTGCTGTTTCAGGTTTCCCTTTCCTTGGTCGTGGCGGGCTTTGCAACCTATCTTGCCAACGGCTCGGCAGAGCCCCAGTGGGTTGCCTACCTGATGGGGTGGATGCTTTATGCCCGCCTAATTTTGCATCAGGTATCGGCGGGGAATACTGATAGAGTAAGGATAGCCAATTTTCTAATACCGTTGTCAGTTTTTTTCCTGATTGTAATGGCGTCCACTGCGATTGCCAGGACGCCTATATTCCAAGCATTTGTGGCATCCAAAGAGTACTTGTCTCTCTGGAGCCTGTTGCTAATATTTTCCACACTATCGGTTACTCACGACACTGTTCAAAAAGTGTGGAAGCTGGTTTTGATTATTGCCGTATTGCAACTTCCCGTTACCCTGTATCAGTATTTCTTTGTGTACTCAACTAAAGGGGACTCTGGAACAGGGTCTTGGCTCTGGGCTTGGGACGCTGTGAGCGGAACCTTCGGTGGAAGCAAGGCAGGGGGGCCTCAGGGTTACGTCGCAGCGTTCTTAATTGTCCATGCGCTATTGGCATTTGAATTAGCAAGGCATAAGTTGTTGGCGGATTGGTGGTTTTGGGCAATAACGGCCAGTTGCCTTGTTTTCATTGTCCTTGCCGAGGTCAAAGTGGTCGTAGGGTTGCTGCCTATTATGTTTGGATTAATGTATTGGCGAGAACTTATAAGGCATCCGCTGGCGTTGCTATGCAGCCTGCTTGGCCTGGCATTTTTTGTAGCGGCGTTGCCAAAGTTCTATGAATTGATACACTATAGCAATCTAGGACAGCTTGGCTTCACCTCAACTCAAACAGATACTGTAAAAATGCTCGAGGAATGGTTCGACCCCTATTGGAAAAACCAAGTAACTGGCGAATTGGGCCGAATTACCCAATTTACTTACTGGTGGAGGTACAATGGTTGGCATGACTGGTATCACACCCTACTTGGTTATGGCATGGGATCGACCCAGGGTGGGCGGTTTGCCAAAGGGGTTTTAGTGCTTCAATATGCATACACGCTCGATGGGACGGTCACTTCCACGTTGCTCTGGGAAACTGGATTGCTGGGGACTCTAAGCTATGTGGCAATGCTCTTAGTTGCCAGCCGTTTATCGGCTAAACTGGCGCGGGTTGACGGCATCCCATTATTTGACCGGATTGTCTTGCGGATGAATTCGGCTGGTTTAGTGGTTTTCATTCTTCTCATCTCGTATAACGCAGCACCAATCCGTGTACCCTCGGTGCAAGTATGGATGATATTAATGTTAGGCCACGCCGCCTATTGGTATGCCAAAACAGACCCACGGTGTTTCCCGCAAAGAAAGGCGGCAGAATAGCATGCCAATCCATTGAAGTGAGTAAATAAATGAAAGTCGAGATCGTAAGCTTTACCGGTCATGGCGGACTTGCAGACTACGCCCTTTCATTGGCTCAAGCATTGTCTAATTGTGCAGACACGCGATTGGTTACCGCAAAATCCCTATCCGTAAGATTCGATTCTTCAAGTTTCCAAGTGGAACGGGTATTTCGGCGCACCCGGCATTATCCGATTGATATTATTCCGTTCATTGTCGGGGTTTTAAGGCGCAAGCCTGATTGGGTTTTAGTTCAGGGTTATTTGACGATTCCTGCATTTGATGCATTGACGGTGCGCTTATTGCGCAAGTTCGGGGTTAAATCGGCGGTTACCGTGCATGATGTCCTGCCACATTATCCTCGCAAGTGGAGCTTTGCAGAATTTGGGTTTTACTTTCGTTCATTTGACAAAGTTATCGTCCATTCTACACTAGCATCCGAACAACTCAGGCAGATGGGTGTCATTCAAGATATCCTAATCATTCCTCATGGCGTTTATGATATATTCAACCTGACCGGAATATCTAAATCCAAAGCTAGATTAAAGATTGGCGGAATCGAGGCAGACGATTTTGTAGTGTTATTTTTTGGACACCTAGAACCACGCAAAGGACTGATGGAGTTTCTTGCCATGGCTAAATTGGCTTGCAAGCAGCCCCATCTGAAATTTCTAGTGGCAGGAAGCAATAATTTGGCGAGGCACGGGCGGGCTTTTGTCGAACAACTTGAGGAAGCCCGTTCGCTGCCGAATTTGCTTATTCATGACAAAAGAATTGAGTTTGAATGTGTGGAAAATTATTTTTCCGCGTGCGATATTGTGGCTTTGCCTTATCTTGAAGGTTCCACCAGTGGTGTGTTAAAGCTGGCTTTGGCTTTTGGGAAGCCAGTGGTGGCGACAAAAGTCGGGGACTTGCCTGAACAGACTCCTGTGGGTGGAGGGGTACTGATAGAAAACGGAAGTAGCTTGCCCATAGACTTAATTGATGCGATCAATCGAATAAAATCGAACTATTGTTCCTATGCCGATAGCATGGTTAATGCCCGCAAAAAAGCGGATTGGGGCGATATATCAAAAAAAGTGTTTCAATTCTTATCGTGTGGAATTACCTAAATTGCCAAGCCTTTTATCCATTAATAATTATTATTATAGACGCGGCGGAGCGGAAGTTGTTTTTCTTGAGCAAAACAAGATGTTCGAGGAAATTGGCTGGCAGGTGTTTCCATTTGCGATGCAACATCCAAACAACCTGCCCAGTGAATGGGCAAAGTTTTTTCCAGATGAAATAGAATTTGGCGAGTCGTATTCTTTTATTGAAAAGGCAAGTCGTGCATTCAAAATAACCTATTCCCTTGAAGCAAGGAAAAAGCTGGGAAGATTATTGGATATGGTGCGTCCTGATATAGCCCATGCGCATAATATTTACCATCACCTTTCACCTTCTATATTAAGTTTATTAAAAGCCAGGGGAATACCAACAGTATTGACTTTGCACGATCTCAAAATAGCTTGTCCGGCTTACAAAATGTTGACCCATGACGGCATTTGTGAACGGTGCAAAGGAGGGGCAATTTGGAATGTGGCACTGCATCGTTGTGTGAAAAACTCGCTTGCCCTTAGCGCTGTAATTTTGATGGAGTCGTCAGTCCACCGTCTACTCGGTAGCTATTCCAAGAATGTTGATCGATTCATTGTCCCTAGCCGTTTTTTTTTGGAGAAATTTGTGGAGTGGGGGTGGCCTAGGGACAAGATTGCCTACATTCCAAATTTTGTGAATTTCGATAGATTGAAACCGCAGAATGAGATTGGCAATGCCTTCATTTATTTTGGCCGCCTGGGTCATGAAAAAGGCTTGGAAACCTTCATACGTGCGCTTAAGCTTTCCGGCCTGAAAGGCTGGATTGTGGGAACCGGGCCTGATGAGGGGCAGCTTCGACGTTTGGTTGCGGAAACCGGGGCTGAAGTCAAATTCTTGGGGTATTTATCGGGTGAAAAACTCTTTGATGCCATTCGCAACGCCAGGGCCACAGTTTTGCCCTCCGAATGGTATGAAAACGCCCCAGTAAGTGTACTGGAGTCTTATGCGCTGGAACGACCCGTCATTGGTGCCAACATTGGTGGCATTCCTGAATTAGTGCGGGCTGGGGTGACTGGCGAGACATTCCAAAGCGGTGATGCCGAGGCGCTAGCAGATCGCATGGAAAGGATTGCATCCATGTCAAATGAGGATGTGTTGACGATGGGTAAGGCTGGTCGCTCCTGGGTGACAGAAAGCTTTACCTCACGCTGTTACCTTGATCGCGTACTTTCACTCTATCGGGAAATTGGAGGCATTTTGTGATAAATATAATTCTAGCCGATTGCAAGGGGCCAGAAATAGTTAAGTTGAGACTTATTTTGAATGAAATCACCCCTTTTTCATGGGATGTTAAGCAATGCGACCTTACTAAGCTTCATAATGGCTTTTTATCTAATACTATAAGATATATAATGTATTTCATTATACCATTGTCCATAGTAATAAGAAGGAATAAATATCAGCATATATTAGCATGGCAACAGTTTTTCGGAATTACATTGGCTTTTTACAGCCGCTTATTCAGGTTAAAATGCTTTCCGAAAATCGTTATAATGACATTTATCTACAAACGTAAAGAAAACCTGCTGAGTTCAATTTATTATCATTTCATAAAATATTCTTTGGAAGCCGATAGCGTCCACAAAATTATCTGCTATTCAGAACCAGAACTACATTATTATGTTGACACATTCAAACTTCCGCCTGAACGATTCTTAAGTGTATTATACGGTATTGAAAAGGCACAGGCAGTTGACTTAGACGGTTTCAACCCGGAATTTGACAACTACTATTTAGCTGTGGGCAGAAGCAATAGAGATTATCGTTTTCTTATTGAAGCATTCGAAAATATTGATAAAAACCTTATAATACTTTGCGATAGTCTTGACGAAAACCCAAACATATCAAATGTCGTTATAAAGCGTAACATTCATGGAAATGACTACCTTTTGTATCTTAAACATTGTCATGGAGTTATAATTCCACTTCTGGACACAAAAATCTCTTCTGGACAACTAGTGTATTTGCGTTCAATGGAGTATGGAAAACCAGTTATAATTACGGTTAATGATACCCTTTATTGTTATTTAAATGAAAAAAACTCGATTATTATAGAAAAAGACTTTAAAAGTTTATACAATGCTATAGAACTGCTAGACGATGATAATATATATAATGCCATTTCGATGCAGTCGGTTTCTGATTTTAATAAAAGATTCACTTTCGATGCCTTCGTCAATAGGTTGGCGGAAGCCTTGCAATGGACAGAATAAAGCCTGATGTCACCCTTGCGTATAATGATGCTTGGACTTAGGGGGTTTCCCAATATCCAAGGTGGTGTTGAGGCGCATGTGGAGCATCTTTCCACGCACTTGAATGATTTGGGTTGCCAAGTCAGCGTTGCCGTGCGTTCGGCTTACCTTCCTGATGAAGTGGGCGCCGAATGGAATGGCATACAATTCCACCGTATCTGGGCACCTTTGTCTAAATCAAAAGGGCTGGAAGCACTAGCGCACACTTTTCTAGGCGTTTGCTTCGCTGCCCTAAAACGGCCTGATGTGCTGCATATCCACGCCATCGGCCCGTCATTAATGATCCCGTTGGCCCGGCTCTTTGGATTGAAAGTGGTGATGACTCACCATGGGCCTGACTATGACAGGCAGAAATGGGGGCGCATTGGTAAAGGCATATTAAAATTGGGCGAGCGATTTGGCGTAAATTGGGCGCATGAGCGTATTGTAATTTCGCAAGTGATTCGTAATTTGGTGAAGAACAACTACGGGAAGGAGTCCGTGATGATTCCAAATGGTGTCGAGTTGCCGGAATTGCCTACTACAACAGTCGCACTATCGGTGTTTGGACTTTCCCCGGAAAAATATGTTCTGAATGTCAGCCGATTAGTACCTGAGAAGCGTCACTTGGACTTGATTCACGCTTTTGTGATGGCCGAACTACCTGAATGGAAATTAGTTATTGTAGGGGACTCCAAAAGTCCTGATGAGTATGTTAGCAGTGTCCTTGATGCCATTATGGATAATCCAAACATAATATCCACCGGATTTCAAAGTGGAAGTTCCTTGCAAGAATTATATGCAAATGCGGGTTTGTTCGTGCTGCCGTCCTCCCATGAGGGCTTGCCGATAGCATTGCTTGAAGCATTAAGTTATGGGCTTACAGTCATCGCCAGCGACATTCCCGCCAATCTCGAAATAGGGCTGCCCGAACATAATTACTTTAGACTAGGGGACATAAAAATGCTTTCCCAGCGGCTAGGTGAGTTTTCCTGCCTAAAGCCGACTGCGGATGTCAGAGACGACCTCCGTAACCGGGTCAGTCAACAATATGACTGGGGCGAAATTGCACGGAACACTCTGCAAGTTTATTTGAGCGTCTTGAATAAAGCTGCTTAATTACAGCGTTTTCTATATCTGTTAGTTACTTAGAAAAATGACTCATACTACGCGTAGTGGGCCATGCCCGCGAATGATTGGACTTTGGGTTCTCGCTCGGCGGTGCATCCAACATGGCCTGAAATTTCTTGAATTCCTCCGCGTCTAGGGTAAAGACGCGCTGGTCTAACAGAACGTCTTCGGCTTCACGACACGCTGTTTCCAGCATGAAGTCCGACCGCGTTTTACCCAAGAACTCTGCGGCCTGGTCGATTAAGTCACGCTGTGTGCGCTTCGCGCGGATGTTTATGTTGCGGGTCTGGCCGCTACTCTCGCTTGTTTCAATGGGCTGCATCGGCTTGCCCCCGTAAAAAATCTTGCCTCAATCCATGTAGCCCACATGTGCGCACGATGTCAATACAATAGCTGCACATTGTCTAAAAAACGAAGGTTTTTTAGACAAATCAGGAAACCAATAGAAACAAAGGCTTGCGCGTCTAACAATTTTGTCTAAGAAGTCTTGTTGTGTTCACTCTGCTGCCGCGTCTGCACGAAGGAACGCAACACGGCATTGATGCGCGTCTGGTATCCCGCGCCGCGCGCTTTGAACCAGTCGAGAATGTCGCTATCAAGGCGGATATGCACGTCCTTCTTGCGTGGCGGCAAGCCCATGACGACGGTGTTTTCCCACCCTTCGGGCAAAGCGCCTTCGTCCTCGTCGGACAACCGCTCAACCTCGGCTTGGGTCATGGCCTTGACCCGCTGCCAGTCTGTTTTGCTTTCGCCGTGCTCTAGCCGCTCTTCGATGTCAGCCGCCGAACTGTGCACGATAAATTCTTTTTTCCGCATCTCTCGCCCTCCTCAATGAAATAAGCCTGATGCCCGTCTCCCGCGCTGTCCAGACAACGGCAACAAGCTCTTCGGCCAATAGGCCAACTGTCACATAACGGTTTTCTTCGCCGCGTGGGGATGGGTAGCTGTAGACCCGTCGCCCGTCGAACAGGCAAGCGCCGGTCATCAGGTCGAGGCCGTGCTTTGCGATATTCGCCTCGCGCTTGTTTTCATCCCACTCGAAGTTCATGCCCTTGTTGTATCCATAATCGTGTACATAGTCAAGCACTGACAGCGGGTTTCCTTTCCCTACTGCCCGCTTTTCAGGGTTGCATCGAGCCGTTCCCGTTGTGCCAAAAATCAAGATTTTTGACACAAACTAACCTACATGTTAAGTCAAGGGCTTGCCTGTGCCATAAATTAAAGGCAAAATAGGCTATGAGCGGGTCTTGACCGGCGACCAGAACCCCGACTTGCAACTTGCCGCGCTCAAGGCGGCGGGGTGTGAGAAAATTTACACCGACAAGGCAACAAGGGCGAACGTCAAACGGCCAGAGTTGGCTAAGTGCTTAAAGGCTCTTGGCCCAGGTGATACGCTCGTCGTCTGGAAGCTAGATCGACTTGGGTGGTCGCTCCATGACTTGATGGCATTGCTTGATGGCCTTAAGGGGCGGGATGTTGCGTTTCTCTCCCTCACCGAATCCATTACAGCACAAAACGCAATATCGCAATTGGCGACTCTGGACTGCATGGACACCATCCACATAGCTCATTGACATTAAAAACGCTGTATCTAGTTAGAGTTCTTTATGTACTTGAACGGTGGTTTAGTGATGTATGCGCCAATGTTAATTGGCCCATTGTTAGTGACAAGATAGTTGTCAGTGACAGCATTAATGGCGATACCTTTGC
>QJPH01000301.1 GCA_003242955.1 Candidatus Methylumidiphilus alinenensis | reverse complement strand
CCGAAGTGGGCCGGGGTATGGAAATGGGCGCGACGGGGTTTGCACCACGTCGCTTAAGTTTTGTACAATGCGGGGCATTGTCCAAACGGTGTGGCCGGGGTTACAAACCCCCGTCCGGCTCCAGAATGACATCATTCGAGGAGTTATAGAAATGACTACCATTATTGCCTTGGTTCTTATTGCAGCCGCAGCGTTCATTCCCTATTTTGCACTTGATGCTGCACGTAAAACAGGTGGATAGGATATCTTGAAAAGCCTGACGGTGCAGTATACATCGTTCCCACGGTCTCCGTGGGAATGTCGCCTTTGACGCTCTGCGTCACACACCGCAGGAGCGATTCGGGCTGCATTCCCACGCCGGAGCGAGGGAACGATAGATAAACAAATGTCAATCCTTGCCGTTTTCAACTAGAATTGAACAATCAATCTTCAATCCTAAATCCATCAATTCATTAGAACGCATACGCCTATGGCAACACCCGCAGCAACCCCAACCCTTAGCGGACTAGCTAGAAGTTTGGTAAAAGAAGGTTTGCTTTCGGAGGCAGACGCGCAAGTGCATTATGAGGAGTCCTTGAAGAAGCGTATGCCGATAGTGCGTTACTTAGTGGGGAACAAAATTTTAGACAGCTTGGGCATTGCCAAGACTATTTCAAAAGAGTTCGGGCTGCCTTTGTTCGATTTGAATTCAATTGCACTTAGCAGTCTGCCCATTAAATTAGTCAATGAAAAGCTGATAAGGCAACACCATGTATTGCCTTTATTAAAGCGCGGCAACCGGCTTTTTTTAGCGGTCTCCGACCCGACTTGTTTCCAAGCTTTAGATGAGATCAAATTTAACACACGGTTGTCTGCAGAAAGCATCGTGGTGGAGGATGACAAGCTTACCCATGCGATAGAAACCGCACTGGAAGCGGCAGACACGTCCATGAGAGATTTGATGGACGCCGATTTGGACAATCTAGAAGTGACGGGCGGGGAGGTAGATGAGCTAAGAGGGTCTGATGTTGACACCAGCGAAATTGACGATGCCCCCATCGTTCGATTTGTCAATAAAATCTTACTCGATGCGATTAAAAAGGGTGCATCTGATATCCATGTCGAACCGTATGAAAAATTCTTTCGTATCCGTTTTAGACAAGACGGGATGCTGCATGAAATTGCAAATCCTCCTGCAAATTTGGCATCCCGTCTCTCGGCACGTCTAAAGGTCATGTCTCGAATGGATATTGCCGAAAGGCGTATTCCACAGGACGGGCGTATAAAGATGGCAATTTCAAAAACCCGGTCGATTGATTTTCGCGTCAATACTTGTCCTACCCTATTCGGCGAAAAGGTGGTATTGCGTATTCTAGACCCTGCCAGTGCTCAAATCGGAATTGAAAAGTTGGGCTTTGAACCGGAGCAACAGGAGGCATTTCTTAAAGCCATCAGCAAACCGTATGGGATGATACTGGTCACCGGCCCTACAGGTAGCGGTAAGACTGTGACGCTGTATACTGCACTAAACATTCTCAACCAGCCGGATGTTAATATTTCAACGGCGGAAGATCCGGTGGAAATCACTGTTGCTGGCATTAATCAGGTCAATGTCAATGTCAAGACTGGACTGACTTTTGCCGAAGCCTTACGATCTTTTTTACGCCAGGATCCTGACATTATAATGGTTGGTGAGGTACGTGATCTTGAAACTGCGGAAATTGCTGTTAAGGCCGCCCAGACAGGCCATTTGGTCTTGTCCACCTTGCACACCAACGATGCCCCACAGACGTTAAATCGTTTAATGCAAATGGGGATACCAGCATTCAATATTGCCTCCTCGGTTTTGCTGATAATGGCTCAGCGTTTGGCTAGGCGTTTGTGTGAATATTGCAAAAAAGTGGAGAGTTTGCCTCCAGAGGTGCTTTTGGATGCGGGGTTTAGGGAGCATGAATTGGGTACTTTCGTTCTCTACGGTCCTGTGGGTTGTGATAAATGCACCAAGGGATATAAGGGACGAGTTGGTATTTACCAGGTTTTGCCTATTACGGAAAGCATGAATCGGATCATTTTAGAAGGGGGCAATTCGTTACAAATTTCCGAGCAGGCTAAGCGGGAAGGCATAGCCGATTTGCGGGAGTCCGGTCTTAAAAAGGTAAAGGCGGGAGTTACCAGTTTGGCAGAAATCGACAGGGTAACCAGAGATTAAAAGAGCGAAACGTTAACACATGGCAAAACAAGAGTTTATAACCTTCAGTTGGGAGGGAATGGATAAATCAGGTTCCCGTATAAAGGATAACATCAGTGCGCGGACGGAAAGCTTGGCTAGGGCAGAATTGCGTCGTCAGGGTTTCAAAGTCATTAGGATAAAAAAGAAATCCAATTCACTGCTTTCCTTTAACAAAAGGAAAATCAACACTAAGGACATTGCGATATTCAGTCGGCAACTCGCCACTATGTTGAGTGCAGGTGTGCCCTTGGTACAGGCTTTCGATATTGTCGGACGAGGGCACGATAATCCTTCTATGCAGGATTTGCTTATGACTATCAAGGCCGATGTAGAAGGAGGGAACACATTGGCCGACTCCCTTTCCAAACACCCGGATCAATTCGATGAACTATTCTGCAACCTAGTGCATTCTGGTGAGCAGGCTGGTGTATTGGAAAGCCTTTTGCATAAAATTGCCGAGTACAAGGAAAAAACCGAGTCGATCAAGGGGAAAATCAAGAAGGCACTTACCTATCCCATAGCAATTTTAGTGGTTTCTTTTATCGTCACAGCGGTCTTATTGATTTTCGTAGTGCCACAATTTGAGGAGTTGTTTAAAGGTTTTGGGGCAGAGTTGCCTGCTTTTACTCAAATGGTTGTGGATATGTCGCGCTTCTTTCAGCATTATTGGTGGATGGTGTTAGGCATATTAATTGCGCTCGGATTCGTATTGGGCAATCTTAAACGAAAGTCCAAGGCGTTTAATGAAGGGCTGGATCGTTTTATTCTTCACATTCCCGTAGTGGGTGCAATCATCCGTAAGGCGGCGATTGCACGGTTCGCACGTACATTGTCCACCATGTCTGCCGCTGGTGTCCCATTGGTGGAGGCACTCCAGTCAGTTTCCGGTGCCACTGGTAATATCGTCTACGGCAATGCCGTTCTAACCATGCGTGACGAGGTGGCCACAGGCCATCAGCTCCAACTGGTAATGCGGCAGCTTGGAATATTTCCAAATATGGTCGTGCAGATGGTCGCTATTGGCGAGGAGTCAGGTTCGCTCGACAACATGTTGGGAAAGGTTGCAGATTTCTACGAGGAAGAAGTGGATAATGCAGTGGATTCACTAAGTAGCCTGCTTGAACCATTGATTATGTCAGTGTTGGGCGTTATTATCGGCGGCTTAATCATCGCCATGTATTTGCCTATATTCAAGCTTGGCTCTGTCGTATAAGTCTATGAATAATTTACAAACGTTGCTTCAAACCCAAAATTTCGCATTTTTCATTTCCTTCATCACTGTTTTGGGCTTGGTTGTGGGGAGTTTCCTCAACGTGGTGATTCATCGTCTGCCGATCATGCTGGAGAAGGCTTGGCGGAATGAATGTGAGGATTTTCTGGAGTTGAAACCACTTAATAAGGAACCCCAGCCCAAATTTAATTTGGCCTTTCCAAACTCTCATTGTCCGCATTGCCAACATTCGATTCTACCTTACGAAAATATCCCGGTCATTAGTTATCTGTTTCTGGGGGGTAAATGCTCACAATGCAAAGCTAAGATTTCTTTGCGATATCCCCTAATCGAGATAATTACCGCGCTAGTTTCTCTGATCGTTGCCTGGAAATTCGGCGCATCGTGGCAGACTGTATGGGGACTGGTGTTAAGCTGGAGTCTGATCTGTCTGTCAGTGATTGATATTGACGTGCGCTTGCTACCCGATGCGATGGTGCTGCCATTAATTTGGTTGGGTCTTTTCCTTAGTCTGTTTGGCATTTACGCTGATAGCCAGTCCAGCATTATCGGGGCCATAGCGGGGTACATGAGCTTATGGACGGTTTTTCAAGCGTTTAAATTCATCACGGGCAAGGATGGCATGGGGTATGGCGATTTCAAATTATTAGCCCTATTTGGGGCTTGGTTGGGTTGGCAAAGTCTGCTGCTGATTGTATTGCTATCCTCTTTGGTTGGTGCCATCTTAGGGGGGGTGATGATTGTGTTTTTGAAACAGGATCGTTCAGTCCCCATTCCTTTCGGGCCTTATTTGGGGATGGCAGGCTGGGTCGCCATGTTATGGGGGAGTGAATTGACGGACATGTATTTTCGTCTGGCGGGAATCCATTGAAAATATTGAAAGTTGGTTTGACCGGCGGCGTTGGATGTGGCAAGAGTACCGTCGCCAGTCTATTTGCCGAGAGGGGGGTTCCCGTTCTGGATGCGGATCAAATGGCACACGCTATGGTGGAACCAGGTCAACCGGGTTATGCTGCCATCATCGCAGCATTTGGGGACAAGCTTTTGGACAATGGGCGGATCAACCGGAATAGGCTTCGTAACCGGGTTTTCGCGAATGCAGCGGATAGGCGAATTCTTGAGTCGATACTCCATCCATTGGTGTATCAGGCTTTACATGATCAGGCGCAGTGTTTGAAATCCCCGTATTGCCTATTTGCCATCCCGTTATTAATAGAGACCGGGCAGCAAGATTTCGTGGATAGGATTCTCGTTGTGGACTGTTTGCCAGGTCAGCAGTACGAAAGGGTCAGGCAGCGCGACGGGTTGGATGATATTTCCATTGGACTAATCATGCAAGCCCAAGCCAGCCGCGAGGTTAAACTTGCCGCAGCAAACGATGTCATTGAAAACACGGGGCGAATCGAGCAGCTACAGGCACAAGTTGAAAAATTACACCAAGCATATTTAGCGATGGCGCATGAATACAGCGTTTTCAACACAGGACAGTAATTCAATAAACTTTACCAACTATCACGACGGTCGGCCTACACTTTGAACGATTTGGTTTTCTATGAATTTCCATTGAATGAACGGATTCGAGTGTTCTTGCGGCTTGAACAACTTTTTCAACAAATCGACCATTTCATGAGGGGCAGTTCGATATGGGAAAGCCGCAGTGTGATTTCCACATTGCTTGATATAATCGCCATTGTCAGCCGCTACGATCTAAAATCAGAACTTCTGAAGGAAGTAGACCGGCATTTGACCGTGTTAAACAAAATGGCCAGTAGTCAGAATATTGACCAGGTAAAATTGCAAAGCGTATTATCCAAACTAGCTGAAATCGGAGATGGGCTTTATTCCTCCCCTGGCAAAATCGGTTATTCGTTGATGGAAAACGAACTATTCAAAAGTATTTCCCAGCGCAATGCAATTCCTGGCGGAACCTGCGCTTTTGACTTGCCTGTCTACCATTATTGGCTACAATTGGAACTGGACCAACGCAGGCGGGATATGGATGACTGGTTGAGTCCTTTTCTGCCAATTCGCACTGCCATTGATATTCTGTTGAACTTTATACGGCAAAGTGCTTCCTCCACCAAGGAAACGGGTGTGGGAGGTTTTTTCCAAAAAACATTAGACCACAGCCTGCCTTTTCAATTGCTACGCGTCGGCTTGGAACGATCCCAGCCATATTTTGCCGAAATAAGCGGTGGCAAGCACCGTTTCACGATAAGATTCATGCAAAGCAATGTTGGTGAGAAACCCGCTCAGAGCGATAAAAATATGTGTTTTCAGTTGACTTGCTGCCTTCTCTAACTTTTTACCATCGGGTGTTGTCATAATGGACTTTGCAATGTCCGGCGTTTGGGGGCTGTTTTTAAGTGCTTTCATTTCATCAACGATAGCCCCCGGAGGTTCGGAGGCTGTGCTGGCCTATTTGGTGAATCAAGCTGAAATTCCCGTCGGGCTTTTATTGCTTACTGCGACAGTAGGCAACACATTGGGTGCGGTCACTACTTGGTTGCTGGGGCTTTGGGCCGCTCGGCGCTATCCATTGGATAAGCTCAAGGATGAAAAGCAGCGCAAGGCCATCCACACAGTACGTCATTACGGAGTACCCATCTTGTTGCTGTCTTGGCTCCCGATAGTAGGGGACGGCTTCTGCTTTGCGGCTGGCTGGCTGGAAATGTCCTTCATGGCTTCGCTCATAGCCATCGCCGTGGGGAAACTCGGTCGGTATGCGGCGATTGTTTACTTGTTTTCTTAAACTTCATGATGAAAAAACTATTCGGCGTTTTTCTGTTAGGCGTGGCGCTGTTTTTTGCGTGGCGTTGGTATTCTGCTCACGGTGCGAAACCTGTTTCGGTTCCTGCGGCTGGCGCATCAATGGGAATGATGGCCTTTCCGGTCAAAGCCGCACAAGCCCGGCTGGAAAAAGTTTCAGCTAAAATTGACGCGGTTGGCGATTTGCAGGCTGGTGAGTCGATTGTTTTGCGACCGGAAATCTCTGGACGGGTTTCCGCTATTCGCTTTGAGGAAGGGCATAAGGCCAAGGCAGGGGATGTGTTGATCGAACTCAATGCCGAGGAGCAGCGTTCGGCTTATGCGCAGAGTGAGGCGGCATTGAAACTGGAAGTGGAGAGCTTCAAGCGCATCAAGGAAGTGCGGGCTAAAAACTTAGTGAGTCAACAGCAATATGACGAGTCATTGGCTCGTTTGCAAAATGCCCAGGCTGTATTGGAACGGGATCGGGTGCGACTGTCTCGAACCCTGCTAATAGCACCGTTTGATGGAATTTTGGGGTTGCGCGAAGTTAGCTTGGGAGATTATGTGAGTCCGGGGCAGGCACTGGTCAATTTGGAATCGGTCGATCCTATCAAGCTGGATTTCAAACTAGCGGAGAAATATGCGGCCCATGTTGTCAAGGGCTTGAAGTTTGATGTTAGCGTGGATGCCTGGCCTGGCCGGACTTTTCACGGGGAAATACAGGCCGTCGATCCTAGGCTGGATGAGGGGACTCGAACGGTCAAGGTGCGGGCGCGTTTGCCTAATCACGATTTGGCGTTGAAGCCCGGTATGTTTGCCCACATCAGTCTTGACTTGGGACATGTGCGGGATGCTTTGTTTGTGCAGGAGCAGGCAGTGCAAGCGAAAGGCAGTGCTTCCATGGTGTTTAGAATCATTGACGGCAAAGCCGTGCTCTCGCCTGTAAAGACTGGCGAGCGCAGACCGGGTTTCGTGGAAATCACATCAGGCATTAATAATGCCGATTGGATCGTCATTGACGGGCAAATTAAACTTCGCGATGGCGCACCCGTTGTCCAACTGGGCAAGGACGCACGATGATCTTGTCAGACCTTTCCATCCGCCGTCCCGTGCTGGCCACGGTGATGAGTTTAGGGTTGGTGCTGATTGGCCTGATGGCATTTGAACGCCTGCCGGTGCGGGAATACCCCAACATAGATGCCCCTGTGGTTTCCGTGCGCAGTGTCTATAAAGGAGCCAGCGCGGCAGTCATCGAAAGCCAAGTGACCCGTCCCTTGGAAGACTCGCTTTCCGGCATAGAAGGCGTGAAGACGCTGAAGTCGGTAAGCCGGGAGGAGGTCAGCCAGATCACCATCGAGTTCAATATCAACCGTGACCCGGATGGGGCCGCCGCCGACGTGCGCGACCGGGTTTCCAGGGTGCGGGCCTTGTTGCCGGAGGAGATGGACGAGCCGGTGATCAGTAAGATCGAGGCGGACGCTTCGCCAATTGTGTGGTTGGCGTTTTTCAGCGACCGCCACACGCCGCTGGAAATTTCTGACATTGCCCACCGGTTTGTGCGGGACCGGCTACAATCTTTGCCGGGTGTCGCCAGTGTGATTGTCGGTGGCGAGCGCCGTTATGCGATGCGCCTATGGTTGGACCGAAACCGGTTGGCATCGCGACGAGTGACCGTCAAGGATGTGGAGGATGCTTTAAAGCGACAGAATGTAGAGATTCCCGGTGGGCGCATCGAGAGTTCCATGCGTGAATTCACCGTGCTTAGCGAGACCGATTTGCGCACCCCCGATCAGTTCAACGCCTTAATCATCCGTGAGCAAAACGGTTATCCGATACGCTTGTCCGATGTCGGGCGTGCTGAGATTGGCTCACAGGACGACCGCAATATCGTGCGCGTCAATGGCGACTCGGCGGTCGGCTTAGGCATCGTAAAGCAATCCACGGCCAATACCTTGGAAGTCGCCTTGGCAGTGCGCCATGAATTGCCAAAAATCAACGCTAGCTTGCCGCAGGGTCTAAAACTCAAGGTCGCCTTTGATTCTGCCCTGTTCATAGAGGAATCCATCAACGGGGTTTATCATACTTTGCTGGAGTCCCTGGCACTAGTGTTAGTTGTAGTCTGGTTCTTTTTGCGTTCGCTCCGCGCCACGTTGATTCCCTTTGTGACGATCCCGGTTTCCTTGATCGGGGCTTTCATATTCATTAATGCCCTCGGGTTTTCCGTCAACATACTAACCTTGCTGGCACTAGTGCTAGCCATCGGGCTGGTGGTGGATGATGCCATTGTGATGTTGGAAAACATCCATCGGCGCATTGAAGATGGCATGAAGCCGATGGAGGCGGCCTTTGCGGGTAGCAGGGAAATTGCCTTCGCAGTGGTGGCGATGACCTTGACCCTTGCGGCTGTTTTCGCTCCGCTGGCGTTTATGAGCGGCAATACCGGGAGGTTGTTTTCCGAGTTCGCATTGGCGGTGTCTTGTGCGGTGCTGGTATCGGGTTTCGTTGCCTTGACGTTGACGCCGATGATGTGTTCGCGGTTGTTGCAGGGCAAAGCTCACGGGAAAGGACAAGGTAAGACCGACTCGGTTTCCAAAACCGAGTCGGTCTATAGTGTTTCCTTAAGCGGGGGGCAAGAAGGGGGGGCTTGGGACAGGTTCATCGGTTTCTACCGATTGATGTTGCTGGCTTGTTTGCGCTGGCGCTGGCTGGTGGTGCTGGGCTTAGCCTTGGTTGCCGGTGCTGCTTGGTGGCTGTTTCAAAGCCTGCCCGCCGAGCTTTCTCCGGTGGAGGACCGGGGTGCCATTTTCGCCGTGGTTTCCGCACCGGAAGGCGCGACCATTGACTACACCGACGCTTACGCCCGCCAGATCGAATCGTTCCTTGCTCCCATACCGGAAATTGAAACCTATTTTGTCGTCGTCGCCCCCGGTTTGGAACCGCCTAATCCGGTCAATTCGGCAATTGCCTTTGTCAGCTTGAAACCGTGGGGGGAGCGGCAACGCACCCAGCAACAGGTCGCCATGGCGCTAATGCCCAAGTTCCTTGGGCTTCCCGGCGTGATGGCATTTCCGCTAAACCCACCCTCGTTGGGACAAAGTTTTCGCAACCCCCCTGTGCAGTTTGTGATTCAGGGACCTAGCTATGAAGAATTAGATCAGGCCATGGGCGGTTTTATGGCGAAGGCCGCACAGTTTCCCGGCTTAGTGAACCTAGACACCGATCTCAAACTCAACAAGCCGCAACTCAGCCTGGATGTGAATCGGGAAAAAGCCGCTGTCATTGGCGTGGAGGTGGATGACATTGGCAAGGCTTTGCAAACGCTGCTAGGGGGGCGGCAGGTGACGCGATTCAAACAGGCTGGCGAGCAATATGATGTGATCCTCAAATTGGGCGATGAAGCCCGCGCCACGCCGGAGGACATGAATACGATTTACCTGCGGAGCCGGGATGGCAAGCTAACACCGTTGGGCAATTTGGTCTCTATCCGGGAAAACGCGGCGGCAAAGGAGTTGAATCATTTCAACCGTCTACGGGCGGTGGTGGTTAGTGGCAATATTGCACCAGGTTATACCTTGGGGCAGGCTCTGGATTATCTGGCCAAGACGGCTAAAGAGGTATTGCCGGCTTCATTCCAGACCGAATTGGACGGGCAATCGCGGGAATTCATGGAATCCAGCAAGACGCTTTATTTGACGTTTGGCTTCGCACTGGTTTTCATTTATTTGGTGTTGGCGGCGCAGTTCGAGAGTTTCCGCGACCCGCTGATGATTATGTTGACGGTGCCCCTGGCAATCACCGGGGCCTTGTTATCACTCAATTTGACCGGCGGCACACTGAATGTCTACAGTCAGATAGGCATGGTCATGCTGATCGGTTTGATAACTAAGAATGGCATCCTAATTGTCGAATTTGCCAACCAGTTGCAGGAGCAGGGGAGGTCGGTTGCTGATGCAGTCGTTGAATCGGCCATGCTGCGCTTGCGGCCAATTTTGATGACCAGCCTGACGATGATCCTCGGTGCCGTTCCGTTAGCCTTGGCTACCGGGGCAGGGGCGGAAAGCCGTCAACAGATCGGTTGGGTGATCGTCGGGGGCTTGGCGATAGGGACGGTGTTCACGGTGTTTGTGATACCGACGATTTATACCATCATGGCAAAAAACCGGGCGGCAAATCCCCCTAACTAGAATAATTTGGCAATTTTCAACAAGATGCCGATAATCAAAGTAGATTGCAACAACCCGACTGCCACAACCCAGCGCACCAAGTCCGTCTTGGTTTCCGCCAAGTCCTTCTTCAATTCGGCGCGCAACAGGTCGATTTTAAAATTGAACTCATGATTCAATACAGTCTCGGTCTGCTGCAAATCCCGCTTGAGTGCCAAATCATCCAAGTGGTATTCGTGTTCTGCCCCGGCCAGCACAGCGATGGCGGTTTCCTGCTGCAACTCCGCCAAGGCTTGCGCTTGGTGTTCGTCGAACCCCGCATCAATTAGGCGTTTATGAAGTTTTAACGTATCCAGGATGATGGATGCCATCTTACGGCCTTAGAAATTTATATCACTATAATCAGTGATTAGAGTGAGATTGTTCGGTCAAAACACTGTTACGTCGATTACAGTTACATGGAGGCAACACGATAATTTTTAATGCTTATCTCAAATTTCATTTCTATCTTAAATCCCGTGAATAAATATCAAAAAAACTCTGCGAAAGTCTAAAGTTTATTATAACGTATAATAGACGTTATCGGAAACCATCCGTTGATGCAGCAGCGACGAGAGCACTCATTAGGTTTCCGATAAAGTCTAATGTGTAATGAGTAGGATAACAGACCCCTTCTTGCGTTTCTAGGAATAACATCGCCCCGGCGATGTCATTCCTAGTCACCAAACAACAGGCTGAAAATCCTTGTCATTGCGTATCGTCACCGTGTCGCCGCTTTGTGCCAGCACAAACAAACCCTGCCGGTAGGCAAAGCGGGCGGTTTCCTCAGCCACAACCATCCCCGCGACCGCGCCCATCACCCGGAATCCGGCATATTGCGGAAACAATTTCTTGAAGCGTTCCAAGCGCAGCATATGCTCCTTGACATCATCCACTTTCAGTTCGCTTTTCACCTCGACTAGCACCACATCGACGCTGTTGACCACCAGCAGGTCGATTTCCATCGCATCACCGTCACGCTCGGCGTATGCGCCGCGAAACACCTGGTGAACGGCGATGCCCCGTTGTTGGAACAGGCGCACGACGGCAGGGCGCACCATTTCCTCAACAAACTCGCCTAGGCGGTTGCCCAGCCGCCCGATGGCCTTCGTCACTTCTTTCAACTTGCGGTCGGTTTCTTCGGAACTAACAGCGAGTTTGCGCAGGATTTCCCAAACTTCTTCTTGTGCGGTGGTCATGGCAGCGATTCCTGTGAAAGGGTTGAATCAATATTCTACTCCGAAGCGCGATGGGGTTTGCAACCCCATTGCCTACGTTTTGAGCAAGTACGGGCGATCGGCCAGCGCACCTACGGCACAAAACGTTATTGACGGGATTACAAATCCCACCCGGCTGCGTTGTTGTTGGTCGGTCGTTAGCGTTCGACGGATCACATCCCTGCATCCGCCCTACAGTTTTTTTGGTCGGGCGCGTATCTTTGCGTTGCGCCCGACATTTCTAGGAATAACATCGCCCCAGCGATGTTATTCCTAATCACCAAACAACAGGCTTGAACCCCGCATCATTGCGTATCACCACCGTGTCGCCGCTTTGCGCCAACACAAACAAACCCTGCCGGTAGGCAAAGCGGGCGGTTTCCTCAGCCACGACCATCCCCGCGACCGCGCCCATCACATGGAAGTTGGCATATTGCGGAAACAATTTCTTGAAGCGTTCCAAGCGCAGCATATGCTCCTTGACATCATCCACTTTCAGTTCGCTTTTCACCTCGACTAGCACCACATCGACGCTGTTGACCACCAGCAGGTCGATTTCCATCGCATCACCGTCACGCTCGGCGTATGCGCCGCGAAACACCTGGTGAACGGCGATGCCCCGTTGTTGGAACAGGCGCACGACGGCAGGGCGCACCATTTCCTCAACAAACTCGCCTAGGCGGTTGCCCAGCCGCCCGATGGCCTTCGTCACTTCTTTCAACTTGCGGTCGGTTTCCTTCATTTGCAGGTCGGTTTCCTGCATTCTACGGTCGGTTTCCTGCATTCTACGGTCGGTTTCCTTCATTTGCAGGTCGGTTTTCTGCATTCTACGGTCGGTTTCCTCGGAACTCAGTGCGAGTTTGCGTAGGATTTCCCAGACTTCTTCTTTTGCGGTGGACATGACAGCGATTCCTGTTGACGAGGGTGGACCAATATTCTACACCCTCCCAATTGACTGATTCTGATCGTTTCGAGTAAAGGGGCAAACGACGCGCTGACCTTGAAGCTTATAGTATTTCCTGATCAGGAAGATGTTTCAGCCAAACCCAAAAAGTCGTCGTTCCGGCATGGGTCGCCGGAACCTAGTCTCCATGGACGGAGTGGTTTGGGGCATCCCTGCAATCTGGATTCCGGCGATCCATGCCGGAATGACGGAATAGCTGAAGCATCTTCCTAATCAATAGCGTTTTATTGCGCCAAAATCAACTTCTTTATGAAGCCATACAAATTAGGGAATTTGCGATATATAATAGTCTTCGGAATGGCAAAGACGTTCCAAAACCTGCTAAAAAGAAACCATTTCACTAATCGGCTTCTTGATTTCAGACCGCTTCGTTTTACTAAGACACCCAAGCCACACTCATCTGTAAAACGGAACAGGAAGTAGTCATTTCCTCGTTCATCTAGAAAGTCTTCAATGGCCCTCAATACCCCATTCTTTGGTCCGCCCTCATGTTCTGCATTGCATAGTCCTCGGCCCCTGCCATGTGTGGGAGAAAGCGTGGATTGTCCATATATCATTCCATTGGTGGAGAAAGGATGACGATATTCTTTCGGTATTGAGTCAGGTTGGTAGTACATATCCCTTTTCGCATAGGGCCAACCTACGTCGTGAAAGAATATTGTTCCTCCGTCAGTTAGAAGATTCCTTTCATGAATAGTCGTTAACTCATGGTAAACCGTATACCAATTATGGTCTCCATCAATGAGAAAACAATCGAATTCTTTAGCCATAGTTGGCAAAATTTCAAGGCTCAGACCATTGTAAACTGTAATATTATTTTTATGTTTGTATTTTTGGACCAAATCAACATCAAAGCATGGATCAATGATTGAGATGTGAATATTGGATAAACCGCAGATTTTGTCGGTGGCTTTTCCGTCACTTGCACCTATTTCACAGATGGATTTGTAGCCAAAATCTTGTATATAAGGTTCAATAACCTTCGATGCCCAGTATTTCATAACTATGATGACGTGAATAATTTAATGAACCATAACCTTGGCGGAATGACGGGCATTCGCCCCGCTTTGGGATAAGCCTAAAGAACAAACGATTAGGATAAGCGTCGTTTCGCCTGCTTCTGTCGAATTTGCCAGCCGATTAGCGGGATGCCAACCAACATCATTACCCATTCTTCGGGTTCGGGGAGTGCTGCAACCTGGACACCTGCCAATAAGGAAAAAGGCGGCACCCCCGTTGGTGTGCCCACCGCTAAAAAGCTGAGGGTTTCGCTGCTGCTGGTCGCTTGGTAGATAAACGACTCTTGCGACCGCCCGGTGAAACCATGACTGACGTTTGACAGAACGGGTGTCGATTGGGTCTGGCTTCCCAAGCTGACAACCTACTGCTCGGTGGTGGGTCCGTTGAAGCTGTACTGTTGTGCTCCTGCATAATAGAAACTGACAGTGTAACTATTGCCAGGGGTCATGCCATTGATGGTCTGAGTGATTGCACCAACTTGGTAAGCGCCATCGGCGGCGACATAGTTGCCGCCGACAGGGCTGCTGGCGGGCAAGCCATTGGCAGACCCGTTGCCCGGACCCCAAAGTTGCAGATTGCCGAATTGACCAGGCGAACCGGTTGTGTCAGCGGTCCCGGAAGCGAATATGAAGTTGAAGCCAGTCGTCGTCCAACCTGTTGCATTCGTGTTGTAGCCCATTTGACCAGGGCCGTTAGTTAGCGATGCGAAGCTTCCGTTGGTTACTAAGTCCACCGCTTGCACTGACAAGCTCACTGTCGGAAAGGCAATCGCTGTGAAACCAGCAACTATGAGTTTGTTTATGTTCATATTTTCAACCTTATCAGTAGTGCCATCGAAAACTTAGTATCGGACTATTCAAGTTTGTTTGCTCCTAGCAGGGCAATTCAATCAGTCGCCTAGCTGTATGTCAATGGTTATTTTGAAAATAAAAACCACCGTATAACTGAAGCTGTAGGCCATGTGGGCAACCGATCTAACATTGCCCGACTAAGTTGCAAACGGACCGGCAATAGCAATTCTCAGTTTGGCAAAGATTAATAAGGGCGGGTTTGGAACCCGCCCCTACGCCAAGGAATTTAATTGTGAATTATCAATCCATTATAAATTGGATACGGAATGCTGATTCGTAGGGGCGGGTTCCAAACCCGCCCGGTTTTGTTCAAAATGAGAATTGCTGGACCGGCAAGGTCTTGAAATTGTTGGGTCAATGTTTTACCCCCTTTAGCCCGTATTCCTCATCCCTGCCGCTATGGCGTTAATCGTGCGCAATAGCACGATTGTCCAGGGATTGTCCTCGCCCGGGGTTTCTGGATATTCGCGTAGTCGGCGCAAAAGGCTAATTTGCAGGTGGTTTAAAGGGTCAAGAAAGGTGTTTCGGCGGGCAAGCGAAACTGCCAGCATGGGGTCTTCCTGCAACAAATTATTTAATCCGGCGATATCCAAGACTTGAGTGCAAGTTCTGTTGTATTCCGTTTGTATCATGCTATAAATGCGTCCGCCCACCTCGGTGTCTAGGCATAGGCTGGCATATCCCTTGGCTATTTTCATCTCCGACTTGGATAATGACATCTGGGTTTTTCCCAATAGCGAACGCCAGAAAGGCCAATCCCGGTAAAGGGTGCGCAATTTTTCTAGGTTTTGTGGTTCCTTGTCCCGGAATTCTTCCAATGCCGCGCCTATGCCATACCACGCCGGCAAAGTCTGGCGCGATTGCGCCCAGGCGAACACCCAGGCAATGGCCCTGACTGAGTACTTGGACCGGTCGCCCTTTTTCCGGTACGAAGGGCGGGAACCGATATTCATCAAACCGATTTCGTTGACTGGTGTCGCCTCGTAAAAATAGTCTAGAAAACCTGGCTCGCGTTCGGTGAATTGGCGGAAATAGTCTTCCCCCTGCTTGGCGATGGAGGCCATGAGCTTGCCGTATTCTTCGGCTTCGGGTTGCGTAGCGCGGACTAAGTTGACACTGGCTTTCATCAGCCCAGTGACACCCATGGTCAATTCGTAGACGGCGGTTTCACGAATGTTGTACTTGTAGAAGATGGTTTCGCCTTGTTCGGTGAATTTGATTTGTCCTCGCACCGTGCCGGGCGGTTGTGCCAATATAGCCTCATGGGTGGGTCCGCCGCCGCGTCCGACGGTACCCCCGCGACCATGGAATATCCTACAGGCTATGCCCCGTGCCTCGGTGATGTTGATGATTTTCTTTTGCGCCTCGTAGAGGTTCCAGGTACTGGCCAAGATGCCGCCGTCTTTGCAGGAGTCGGAATAGCCGAGCATGATTTCTTGGCCTTCCCCCGTGGCTCTCAAGCATTCCTTATAGAGTGGGTTGTCCAGCAAGGTGGTCAGTACCGACTCGATATGCTCCATGTCGCGTATGGTTTCAAACAAAGGACTGACACCGATATGGCAGTAGGCGCGTCCGGCAATGCGCCCGACAAGCCCGTGTTGCGCTCCTAGGAACAACACCTCCATCACGTTGCTGGCACTGTGGGTCATGGAGATGACGTAACGGCCAAAACATTCTGGCCCGAGTTCGCGGCGCATCTGCGCCATGACTTTAAACACTCGCAAAATCTCTTCGGTCGATTTATCAAGGCTTCTCAGGTCATATTCCAGTGCATTGGGATTGGCGATGCCATCCGCGAGCAGATCCATGCGCTGGTCTTCCGTAAGGGTGTGGTAGTCAATATTCAATGCAACTTTGAATATCTCGGCCACTGCCTCGGAATGCCGGGTGGATTCTTGGCGTATGTCTAACTGCATCAGATGGAATCCAAAGGTTTCCACCAAGCGGATGGTGTCTTGCAACCCACTGGCGGCTATGGCGGCATCGCCGTGTCCGATCAGGGAGTCACGGATAATCTGCAACTCCTTCAAGAAGGTCTTGGCGTTGGGAAAGCAATCCTCCACATTGGTGGCAGGCTCCGCATTGATTTGCGAAATGACCGCAGCCAAGTTGCGTTGGATTCGGTAACGCATAAAGGCTACTTTGCGGCGGTAAGGTTCGTTTGAGAACAGGTTGCGCAGGTGTGGGAAGGCATGGTCAGCCAACTGATTGTCCTCGGTCAAGCCGCGCAGAAATTGCTCCGACGGGTTGCAGAAGCGCCCGGAAAGGCAAAGTTCATCGTCCAATGCATCAAGGCGGCGTACATATTCCTCCAGCACAACCCTTGATTGCATGCGCAGGGCGAGGACTGTCGTTTCCGCTTTTACATTAGGGTTGCCATCGCGGTCGCCACCGATCCATGACCCAAAGCGGAGAAAGCCCGGAACGATTATTTCCCGCAAGGCTTCTTCTCCAAAAACATCGCGTATTGCCAGGCTCAAGTTACGGTAAACCTCTGTCACCGCCAGGAAGAGGGAATTAGGGAAGTAAAAAAGGCCATTGCCAATTTCATCGCTGACTTCCAATTTGCGTCCGCGCAACTCGTCGGTTTTCCACAGGATTTGAATCTGGGTCTGCAAGTTTTCCAAGGTTTGGGCGCGAAAGTATCCCTGTGAACGCGGATCGTCCAGTTGTTCTATATTGACAAAGATTTTGCGCAGTGCCTCGATAATGGTTCGGCGCTTTGCCTCGGTGGGGTGGGCAGTAAGCACTGGCTGGTAATACAAATGGTCGAGTAAGGTTTGTAAATCTTCCGGCCCCATGCCCTTTTCGCGGAAGAGCATTAAAGTGTCGCGAAATGAACCTTTCCAAAAATGGCCGCCTTTTTGGGCCTGTTCGCGGCGGCGCTTCAGTTGGAAAGCTTCCTCCGCACTATTTGCCAAGTTGAAGTAAAGCTGGCAAGCGCGTACCAACTGCCCGACAGTTTCCGGGGGTAGGGTATTTATGGTTTCCATCAATTGTATGCGCAAGTCTCCATCATCCTTCTCTCGCAAGCGGGCAAACCCCAGTCTTAATTCTTGCAAGGTTTGAAAAGTTTCGGGATCGGCTTGTGCTTTAAGCACTTTCGCCAACAACACACTTAACAGCCTTATCCGTTTGCGTAGTTCGCGGTCAAAAAAACGGGGCAGTGGCGGGGCAACCGATGGCGAGGTTTCTGTTTTGGCTGAAGCGGATGGCAACAGGCTTGGTAGAGACGGGGATAGCGGCGTATTCATCTTGTTTTCCTGCTTCAGGGGAGAGGGTAATATGATGATTATGCAGCCATAATAATTACAAGGGAACGGTTTTTATTGCTTATGGCAGGGTGAATGCAGAATTTCTTGCTTGCGTTAGACCGACTCGGATTTTAAAACCAAGTCGGTCTGAGTGGATTGATTATGGATCAACCGCCATTCTGGCCTTCCAACGCCTGCCAGCCGCCGCCCAGTGCCTTGTATAAAGCCACCAGTTGTTGCGATTGTTTGGTTTGGCTGTCCACCAGTTCCCGTTGAGTCACCAGCAGGGCGCGCTCGGCTGTCAAGACGTCTAGGTAGGCGGACAACCCCTTGCGCCAGCGCTCGGTGGAAAGGTTTAAGGAAAGTTGTTGGGCTTCCACTGCCTGCCGCAAGGCGGCAATGCGCTGGCTTTCCTGGGCGTGGGCGACCAAGGCATCCTCCACTTCCTTGTAGGCTTTCAGCACAGTGGATTGATAGTTGAGGAAGGCTTGTTCATTTAGGGCTTCCTTGGCGCGGATATTGGCCTGAATTCGCCCCCAGTTCAAAATTGGCATGGTGATGGTGGAGGCTGCGGACCAGGATTTGCCTACGGGTGTTAAGGCCGTGAGGTTCGTGTTCTGCAATCCCAAGAAAGCGGTCAGGCTGATTTTGGGGTAAAGTTCTGCCGTGGCGACCCCAACATCGGCATTGGACTGTGACAATTTGCGTTCGGCTTTGCGGATATCGGGCCGTCGGTGTAGCAACTCGGTTGGTAGGCCGGCCAAACCAGGGTCAGTGCTGACGGGCAAAGGGGCTTCCGGTTCCAGGCGTTTTACCAAGGTGCCGGGTGGGTGGCCGAGCAAGATGCTTAATGCATGGATGGCTTGTTTCACGGCGATTTCGTATACAGGCGCTTGGGAGCGGGTTTCAGCCGTCAGTCCTTCGCTTTGCGCCACTTCCAATTCCGATGTCAGGCCCGCCTGTCGCCGTATCTTGGTGAGTTGGAGGGTTTCTTCCTGGCTTTGCAGGTTGTCCCGTGTCACCAGAAGCATTTGTTGGTTGGAGCGCAGATCAATGTAAGTGCGGGCTACATCGCCGAGCAAGGTCACTAGCATGTCACGGCGATTTTCTTCCTCCGACTCTAGGTTGGCATCGGCGGACTCCACGGCCCGGCGCACTCCGCCGAAAAAATCCAATTCCCAAGATGCGTCAAAGCCGTTTTGGAATATGTTGTAGGTTTGGTTGCTCGTGCCGGGGGCAGCACCGCCGCCTGCGCCAGTGCTTTGATTGGCGACATTGATATTGTTGCCACGGCGCAGCAAGCTGTTACGGGCATTGATGTTGGGTAACCCTGTGGCGATGGTACCCCAGTAATTGGCACGGGCCTCGCGAATGCGGGTTTGGGCTATTTTCAAATCCAGATTGGAAAGAAGGGCTTCGTTGATCAGATGGTTCAATACCGGGTCGCTGAAGGTTTTCCACCAATCGTTAAGATGCAGGGAGTTCTCATTGACCAGAGAAGCTTCCGTCCACTTTGCCGGAGTTTCGACTTTAGGCGGGACATAGTCCGGGCCGACGGCACAACCGGCAAGGAGCAGGGCCATGCCGCCCATGAAGAAAAAATGGCGGCTTAGGCGATTTCCGAAAATGGCAACCCCCCTTTGCAAAAGGGGGGTTGCCATGAAAGAATGGTGGGAGCGGTTTTTAACCGCGACCCAGGCCGAGAAGTCGCGGTTAAAAACCGCTCCCACGGCTGTAGAATTTTTCATGGATCGGGGTGTCGATGCCACCGACATGATCGTTGGGGGGATTGCTGTAACGCTCATGAGTTAGGCTATTTTTGGTCTGGTTGATGCATAGGCGGCTGCGCAGAGTCCGCGTCCGGGGCTTCAATGAAGACATCCATCTGCTGGCCCACATAGGCAGGTAGGGTGGCGCGGTTAAAGCTGTAGAGGGCTTGCAGCACACGTGTATCGACCCGTTCGGTACTGTCTCCGGTTAGGGATCTCTTCGGAATCACATAAGGCTCGACCCATACCAATTTCAAATCTGTCTTGAACTGCCGGTTGCCGCGCAAATAGGCCACCGCATTGCCTTCTTTGCGGAAGCGCCAAGCGTCGTTTTCGTCGATATCGACACGGATATGCAATTGGTCCAGATTGCCAAGGACCATAAGCGCTGAGGTGCCTACCCCGGCCGGTGCGAATTCTCCTGGGCGTATGTTGACCTGCAATACCTTCCCGGCGACCGGAGCCCGCACGACCAGCCGATCAAGGGTGGTCTGCGTGGAGGCGAGTTCCGCCTCGGTTTGCAGGACTTGCGCACGGGCGCTTTCCAGCCTGGCTTTGGCAAGCAAGTGGGCATTGCGCCTGCGGTCCAAGTCTTCCGTGCTAATCGCGCGCCTATCCGTCACTGCCTCAATAAGTTCAAGCAGGGTTTTAGTGTCAATGGCAGACGCTTCCGCCTCGCCCACCGCCGCTTTGGATCGGGCCAGATTAGCCTTGCGTACACCCAATTCAGCCAAGGCTTCACGGTCGTCGATGCGAAATAGAATGTCTCCGGCCTTTACCATGTCGCCGACTTTGACTGCCACTTGCAGCACGATACCCCCCAACGGTGTCCCGATGGAGATGTTCTGGCTCTTCGCCTCGACGATGCCGGAACCGGCTATGAAGGTAGGGAAGGGCGAGTTCGCCGGTTCGGCGACTGGTTGGGCGACAGGCACCGGTTGATTGCCGTTGACCACGGTGTAAACGCCGAAGGCGAACCCTCCGGCGGCTAGTAAGGGTAAGGTGTATTTAGGTAGCATGGTCGCCTCTTCAAACGGGTCTGGGAAGATTGATAATCATAAGCGTGGACTTATTTAACGGCTAAATTGTGGGAGCGGTTTTTAACCGCGACGAACGCCGATAGTGTCGCGGTTAAAAACCGCTTCCACGGCACTACAGGTCTTCCGCCGAATCCACCACCTTTTCGATATGCCCGTCGTCCATTTGAGCGATGCGGTCGGCGAAGGAGAAAATTCGTGCGTCATGGGTGACAATGACCAAGGCCCGATCACGGTGCAAGGCCACCTGTCTCAAAAGTTCCATGACATTGTGACCCGTTTCATGGTCAAGGGCGCTGGTGGGCTCGTCGCAGACTATGAGTCTGGGATCGTGGACTAGGGCGCGGGCGATGGCCACACGTTGCTGTTGTCCGCCGGAAAGCTGGGATGGCAGGGATTTGCCGCGTGTGCCAAGGCCCACTTGCTCCAATACGTTGGCTGCTTGCCGTTCTGCGGTTTGGCGCTTAACCCCGTTGATGATTAGAGGAATAGAAACATTTTCGACGGCGTTCAAGCTCGGCAGCAGGTTGAAGGCTTGAAATACAAAGCCAATGTTTTTGGCGCGGAATTTCAATTTTTCGCTACTGCGCATGTGTAAAAGGTCCTTTCCGAATACTTCGCATGAACCGGAGTCTTGATCGAGAATGCCGGCTATCACTGAGATTAGCGTGGTCTTGCCGCAACCAGAAGGCCCAACAAGCATCATCAATTCGCCCATGCAAATTTCAAGGTCGATGCCGCCCAAGGCAACAACCTTGTCCCCGCCAGTGTCGTAAACCTTGACTACATTTTTGCAACTCACGGCCGCTTTGGCTAGTCCGTCCAATGGCTTAACCCTTGAAAACGATGGCTGGTTCTAGTTTGATGACTTTGCGGATACTAATGATTGCCGCGAAGATGCAGATCAAAGTCACCCCCGCCCCGCCGAAGGCAAGCAATTGCCAGGGAAATTTGAAGGCCAAGATGGTGTTCCGTGTTGCATAGCCAAATAACGCCGTCAACCCGACGCCCAAACCATAGCCGATTGATCCAACTAATATGGCTTGCAAGAGAATCATTCGCAGCAGGGTCCAGTTACTGGCCCCCATTGCTTTCAACACGCCAAATTGGCGGAGGTTTTCCAACGTAAAGTTGTAAAACGTCTGTCCGGCAATGGCAGCACCGACGATGAAACCCAATGCCACGGACGTGCCGAAAGTTATGGGAATGCCGGTGTTTTTCATGAAGTAATTCCAAGTCAGATCGATGAATTCTTTGCGCGAATAAGCGGCCAGTCCGGTGGCTTTGCGGATACGCCGGGTCAATGTGGGAATATCCTCTCCAGGCATAGCCTTGACTAGTACGAAGGACAACATCTTGCGTTCCCTAGGCGCATAACGGACGGCGCGGGAGTAGGTGGTGTAAATCACCGGTTGAGACTGGAAAGTCTTAGTTGTCTTGGCGATGCCCACCACAATGGCACGGTTGTCGTTCAATTCCAGCGTGTCGCCGATTTTTAATGGGGTGGGCTTGCCGCCAGGAACCATTGGCGGCTTGGCAAGCTTGTCCGTCGCCCCGTCGATGTCCACGATGACTCCGTCACTGCGTCGCAGGTCTTTAAGTTTTCCCACCAGCATCACGGGCGGGCCACCGATCAGGGTGGCATCGTCCAGACCGATGACATTACAGGTCTGAAAAGTTCCATTCTCCAGCCGTGCTTTGAGCAAACCTTTATAAAGGGGCATGGCCCATTTCACCCCCGCCACACCCCTGACTCGGTAAAGCTTGGTGTCCTGCAAGGGTTTGATGTCATCGACAAATTGAACCTTAGGGTCCATCACCCAAATGTCTGGTAGCCCAAGATCGGAAATAAAGCTAAAAGTGCGCATCATCAGACCTACGAATATCGCGGGCTGCTGAGTCATGATTAGCGAGGCGAAGGTCAACCCCATGATGATGCCCAAATATTTGCCACGGTCTCCCATGAGCATTTTCAATGCGATATGGTTCATGCTTGGCTTCCCTCTTGGTTAAACTGCCTGAGCGCGGCCAAGGAAAAACTGGCAATATGTTCCGAAGTGCGATTGATTTCTTCCGGGGTGGCGATGACCTCGGGGCAAACGCGGTCAATGACGGAACGTGAATGCATGTACATTAGGCACTGCCCGAGAATGCTTAAAATGCAGCGGTAAATATCCTTATCACTCCAGCCAGACCCCAGCAAAGCAGGAAGAACCTCTTTCAGCATGGCGAATTGGGGGGCGATGGCAGTGGCTATGATTCCATCCAACGCGCTGGTGGGGTCGGTAATCTCACGGGCGATCAATTTGCTATGATGGCCTAGCGACGTATCATCCAAGAGCTTATAAAGGAATTGTTGAATGAAGGCCGTAAGGCATTGTTCAGCCGATAAATTCGAATTTAATACATCGCCTAGCGGGTAACGTTGGTCGGCTTGGGCGAAGGCGAAGTGTAGGGACTCCGCATAGAGCTTCTCTTTCCCGCCGAAGTAATAATTCACCGAAGCTGGGTTGACTTCGGCCTTGGCGCAAATATCCCGCACCGTTGCATCACGAAAGCCATGTTCGGCGAAGATTTCCACCGCCGCCATTAGCAGCCTATCGCGGCTTGGGTCATTGCAAGAGGGGGCTGACATTTAAAACGCCTATATTAAACAAATGTTAGAAACAATTGTATTAAACGGTTGTTTAAAAATCAATGCCGATTTTTTTTGAACCTCGTCGTAGGATGCGCCGTGGAACGAGGCGCATCGTTCGTGTTTTCGGCTGTCGCGGTTGATGGACACCCCGTAGAATGTGCCGAGGAACGAGGCACATCGTTCGCGTTTCCGGTCATCACGATTGATGGACCTCGCAAGCTCAACCCATCCACGCCCTAAAAGTCATTCGCCGCCACAAATATCAAACTTCCCATCACATCCCCAATCGAGCGGGTAAATGCCATGCTCGACAAACCGAATAAAGCTTGAGTAAGGCCAATCGGCAACCCGATGTACACAGACATGTAGGGCGGATACAGGGATGTGATCCGCCGAATGCTGACGACCGATCCATAACATTCGGCGGAACCCGTCCATGGTTCCGCCCTACGGACCTGCCGTTGCACAAAATGTTACGGAAGGGATTACAAATCCCGTCCGGCGGAGATGTGATCCGCCGAATGCTGACGACCAGTCCATAGCATTCGGCTGAACCCGTCCATGGTTCCGCCCTACGGACCTTGACAACATTAACAGTATCTACGGCCCAATCCATGTAGATACCGTCATGCGGCCGCTTTTGCAAGCTTAAATTTCGGGTCGAACGGCTTGCCGGATTTAAGGATGGCAAAGGCGATGTGGACCATCTTGCGCATGGCGGCGCAGGCGACGGCCATGCCGTTTTTGCCGCTGGCAACAAGACGTTCGCAAAAGGCGCGGATGGCTGGGTTATATTGCCAAGCGTTAAGGATAGGCATGTAAAGGGCCTTGCGCAGGCCAGGGTCGCCGGTTTTAGAAAGGGTGGTCTTGCCTTTCCACTTGCCGGACTCTTGCAGCTTCGGGGCGAGGCCAGCAAAGGCGGCGGCTTGTTTCCGCTGGTTCCCAAGCTCCAAGTCTCGTCGTTATGCACAAGTGTTGGAGGCCCGTCTTTTCGGCAGGGATGCCGAAATCTAGCGTCCAGGGATGGCAAACCAGGGGCCGCGACAGGTGTCCTTCCGCTGGTTCCCAAGCTCCAGCTTGGGAACCCATCCTCTACAAGCTCCTGCTTGCCAACCTGCCGGGAAGCTGGAGCTTCAAAGACCGCATTCCCAAGCAGGAGCTTCACTGCCATTAAGTTAAGAAAAGCGCGTCGTTCCGGCAGGGATCGCCGGAACCTAGGCTCCATGGATGGCATAGATTGTCGGCATCCCTGCAATCTGGATTCCGGCGGTCCATGCCGGAATGACGGCTTAACTTAATGGCAGTGAAGCAGGAGCTTGGGAACGAGCATAATAAATTTCGCTTGTTCCCAAGCTCCCGCTTGGGAACCCATCCCTTACAAGCTCCTGCTTGCCATCCTGTCGGGAAGCTGGAGCTTCAAAGACCGCATTCCCAAGCAGGAGCTTGGGAACGAGCAAAAGGCACAGAGACGCAAAGTAAATTGCCCTACGTTGCGCCTTTGCGAGCTTTGCGTGAGACTTCTCTTCCCAGTCAGGGGGCTTGGCGGTGTTGCCATATTATATGATCTAGTCGGATTTCGCCTATGACTTATACCTCACCGAGCCGTTGCCACTTTGGCTGTTGAAGTTGATGGATAGTGTCGGGGCCATGCCCGCCGTACCAGGCGGGACGGTGATCGGTATCGTGTAGGTCGCAGCGCCAGTTTCGTTGACCTTGAAACTGCCGGGTGTCGTGCCCACCGCTGTTGTTTCAATGGGGTAGTTACATCGCTTCAACTTAAACTATTGCACTCCGACTATTGCTTGCCTCGCTGGTAAACCCCAACCAACTCGGCTTTGGCGAGAATATGGCTTTGCATGGCCTGTTCAAGTTTGGCCTTGGTGGGTAGCCCCAAATCGGGCAGCACAATGTCCAAGGCATAAAGTTTATGGAAATAGCGATGTTGGCCGATGGGCGGACAGGGCCCACCGTAGCCGATGCGTTTCCAATCGTTGAGTCCCTGCTTTGTTCCGGCAGGTAGGCTGTCAGTTTTCACAGCCTCTGACAATCCGCCGCTGTCTTTGGGCAAGTTGTAAATTACCCAATGCACCCAAGTCATCTTCGGTGCCTTGGGGTCGGGCGCATCCGGGTCGTCGACAATCAATGCCAAACTTTTAGTGCCTACAGGCAGTTCCGACCAAGACAGAGGCGGGGAAACATCGCTGCCGTCGCAGGTGAAACGGCTGGGTATTTCCCCGCGTTGTGAAAAGGCGGGGGATTCAATTTTCATGGGCTGAGTCTCTTGCTTGGGTGGTTCGGCGGCATGGCTTGCGCATGACAACAAGACTGTAAACAACCATGCGCAGGGTAAAGATTGTGTTTTGATCGACATGGGAATTCCAATTTTATAAAAACGAAAGGCCTTGGTCATCGTTCAGCCCACCAAATGTGGAGTGCGGCGACTTGTCGCCGCTTTCCGAGCCATGCGGCGACAAGTCGCCGCACTCCACAAGCTCACCCATTGGGCTGAACGATGATGACCAAGGCCAAACGTAACAACTCAGGGATGTTAGGTTTTTAGGGTGAAACTGCTTGGGTGTAGGAAAACTCCTTGCCTTGGTTGTCTTTCACCTCGGCCTTCAGTTCGCCTGCCTTGTCAGGGATGAAATAGAAGCGAAAATTCGGATCGGTGCTAAGGGCAATGTCAGTTTCCGCGCTCAATACGGGTTTGCCATTGAAGCTGATCTTGACCTGATTGACAAAATGAGCGGGCTTTATCATACGGCTGATCTGATCCATTTGCATTCCGCTGATGCTTGGGTGGCTAACCAGCAATTGGGTCTGGTTGGGTTGGTTCAAAGCTAACTTGTCGCCTTCTAGCCTGAACTTCATTTTGCCCATGCGTGCCATTGCGGCGTCGAGGTCTGCTCCGATCGGCGCGGAACAACCGCCGCTGGCCTTGACGTAGGATTTGACCATGCTGAGTTTCCCGTCGTTAGTTTCGGTTATCGCCCGGATGTTAGTGTAAGCATTGAATCGCAACCGAGTGGCGATGTCCGCCTTGCCGCTCTCAGGGGTGAAATGGAAAGTCGCCGCAAACGGCACGGGGTTGTTGTCGATAATCAGCGTGATGGTTTTGATGTAATTGCTAGGGGTCTGAGGAATTTTTGCCGAGATCGAGACAGGCACCAGCGCCGGGTCTTCGGCTCGATAGGGGGCCGTCAGTTCGATGGGGGACGTGCTTTCATCAATGTTGCGGTCACCGAAATATTTTTTCTTCAACACATTGTTCCAAGCGGCGTCTTCTTCACCAGCGGCAAGGGCCAAGTTGGCAAATATCAGGCCGGCAATGATAAGGCAAGATGCCTTGAAGATTGGGTAGGTTTTCATTTGTTCATCTCCTGTTCACTGGGTTAAGTGTAAACATTCAGCCCCCTGGGAACACGGACATCCTGCCCGCATAGGGCGGACGAGACATCCACGTTCCTTGGGGGAGGTGAACGCTTACGATATGGAAAGCACTGTAAATCGCGATATTATTTATATCTGTCTATATTTGGTATATTAATAAAAGTTCCGCCATTATTATCTGAAATAAGATTAATAATATAAGGTTTTATTTTCCCGCAACGATCAATATCCCATCTTTCTGTTGTAGTGTTTTTGTTATTGGTTGTTGATTTTTTTAATACCTTTGTATATATTATTATATGTTTTTTGCAATTCTCATTATTCATTAATCCAAACCTAGATTCATGCGAGGATAAAATTGCCACTACTTCATTCTGCAATTTTAAGTTCGCGCTAGTCGTTCCGGGTACTGGATATCGGGGTCTTTCAAGAGTAACGGAATAAATAACCTGTTGTCTTGTCACTATTTGGTCATTATTAGTATTGTCGGCTTGTAAGTTCAAAGAGGACATGATTTTTTTAGCTTGCCCGTCACCCAATGATGCGGCTTTGCTTAACCATTCGCTGGCCTTGTCGTTCTCATTGCTTTTTAAATACCATTGACCAAGCCCACGCATAGCCTCAACATTGCAAAGCCCTGCCCAGTGTACCAAAATAGATTCTGCTTGGTTTTTTTCGGCTCCAAAATTATAGTCAATCTCCAAAAGCATAATGACAGATCTATAATCATTGACTGCCATGCCATCTTTGAGCAACCCTTCAATTCGCTCACGCTGCTGGACACCTTCTGTCAGGCTTAATAAAGTTGCAAGCCAATATTTCGCTTCCACACTTCCGCCAGACACGGCCCGTTCATAACTCGCCATGGCTTCTTTTGCCCGTTTTCTTTTTCGATACGCACTTCCTAAAGTAAGCCATCCTTCTGGAGAATCATGGTCACTCGCTTTATTAGCCCATTTATACGCTTGTTTTTCATCGATTGGCAAAGAGCCGCATCCCATGTGCCCGAGAATATGACCGGCGGCCAGCCAAGACATGGCGACAACGTTTCCATGTCCGGCCGCTTTTTCCAGGTTATTACAATTCGTATTTGCAGCAGCTTCTGCTTCTTGAAACCCGTTGCGATAGGAAGGACTGGCTAGCTTTAAAAACCATTCAATACTTTTCTTTTTGCTTGAATGATTGCAGGTAGGCAAAGCATTCTTTAAATGAAAGGAATTGTCCGTTCCTGTTGGGGGGTGAGATTGTTGTACTGTTGCCACTGCGCCGGGACTCAATGCACAAGCCATACAAAAAACTGATAAAAGGCTGATCTGGTGTAACATAAATGACGAGGTTATATTTATCGTTTCTGGCCCAAACTGAGAATTGCTGGGCGCTTCAGTCAGTCCTCCCACTCCAATTCGGCAAAAGCAGTAGCGATGTTGCGTTTGTGTAAATCGTCAAATAATTGCCAATCACCCCGTGCAGTTTGCCCCACCTGCGCCATGGCCTGTTCCAAGGTTTTCCCTTGTTTAATATACCCGCGAATTTCGTTTCTCAACATTTCCAGATATCGCGTCTCGGCTTCTGCCGCCTTGGGCCATTCGCTAGCGACCGGTCCATGGCCAGGAATTGCCAGCTTGGCTTTGATTTGGGTTAATTTTGCCAGTTCCTTCAGCCAACCGGAAAGGCTACCATCAATGACTGGCAGATGGCCCATGAACAACATGTCTGACAGCCACAAGGTTTGAGTTTTGTCATCAAACACCGTGAGGTCATTGTTGGTATGGGCTGGGCCGTGGGCGGTAAGCGTCAGTTTGCGGCCGCCAAGGTCAAGTTCCATGGTCGAGCCCACAGTTTTATCGGGTGGGATGAAATCCTCTGGCTTTAGCCCCAGCCCTAAGTCACGCCCGGCTCTTTCCAGGTAATAGGATGCCCGCTCTGCCATGGCTTGAGCTAGCTTGCCATGGCCGACAAAAAAAACGCCTTGCCCTTTGAATGCACTGTTACCGTAAATATGGTCAGGGTGGACATGGGTGTTGATGACATAGCAAACCGGGACTTTGGTTTTCTCCATAATCGAGGCTTTAAGTGCGCGACCTTGCGCAAGGCTTCCGCCGGAGTCAATGACTGCCACGCAACGCTCTCCGACGATGAATCCGATGTTGGCGATTTCCCCATGGTTTTGGCGATCCGGCAGCGCATGGATGCCTTGATGCACGTAAACGCCCGGTGCGACTTCTTGCAGGCTCAACTCCTCGGCATTCGATTGAGTGAATGCCAACAAAGTCGAAAGGAATGTCGCTAGAATCAAGAATTTTTCGAACATGCTGGTCTTCCAGTTGAGAATTGCTGTTCATTGTCGCTTCCATCAACGGGATATTCAACCGCTTGACAGGCCATTCTGCTGGAAAATTACCCGCTAAGAAGGTGTTTTTTACGAAAAGCCGCAAACGATGGGCGATTCATATTGACATTTGCCTTGAAATAATTCAATTTACGCACCTAGACGGTCTTGTATTGGAATTTTCACAATCTTCACTTTGGAGATTTCTACAAAAAAATAAGAATCCGTCCTACAGCTTTAGGTTTAAATTGGCATTAATCGAAACGAACTCCGCAAGGGGCTTACGAGGAGGAAACATATGAAAAAAACCGTAAATAATTGGCTGGTGGCTACTTCCGTTGCAGCTTTGCTGGCGGCACCAAGCATTTCCCAGGCCAACGCAGAAGTCGAGGCCCTCGCCAAAGATACTAAGAACTGGGCGACTTGGGGCGGCGACTACTATGGTACCCGCTACAGCACCTTGACTGAAATCAACAAAGACACTGCGAAGAACCTCCAGCCTGTGTGGACCTTTTCCACGGGTGCATTGCGTGGCCATGAGGGCGGCCCCTTAGTCGTCGGTGGACTGATCTACATCCACACTGGCTACCCCCACAAAGTTTACGCTTTGAACCAAGACACCCAGAGCGTGGTGTGGGAGTACCAATATGCCGCTGACGCAGGCACCGACCAGACGCAAGTCATTGGTGTAATGTGTTGCGACGTGGTCAACCGCGGCTTGGCATATGGGGATGGCAAAATCTTCTTGGCCCAAGGCGATGCGACTCTGATTGCCTTGGATGCAAAGACTGGCAAATTGGTTTGGAAAATCAAAAATGGTGATACCAAGAAAGGCGAAACCAACACCAATGCGCCTATTGTTGTCAAAGACAAGGTCATCACCGGCATCTCCGGCGGCGAATATGGTGTCCGTGGATTCTTGGCGGCTTATAACACCAAAGACGGCTCCTTGGCTTGGAAAGCTTACAGTACCGGTCCTGATGCCGAGATGAAGATCGATCCCGAAAAGACCACCACTTGGACCGACGGCAAAATGGCTCCGGTTGGCAAGGATTCTTCCTTGAAGACTTGGCAGGGCGACCAGTGGAAGATCGGCGGCGGCACCACTTGGGGCTGGTATAGCTATGATCCGAAACTGAACCTGGTTTACTACGGTTCGGGCAACCCGTCCACTTGGAACCCGGTGCAGCGTCCAGGCGACAACAAGTGGTCGATGACCATTTGGGCGCGTGACGCAGACACTGGCGCTGCCAAATGGGTCTATCAGATGACTCCCCATGACGAATGGGATTACGACGGCATCAACGAGATGACCCTGATCGACCAGGATGCCAAGGGCATCGATGGCAAAGTCCACACCAAGCTGTTGACCCACTTTGACCGCAACGGGTTGGGCTACACCCTAGACCGCGAAACTGGCGAACTGTTGGTTGCCCAGAAGTTTGACAAGGCCACCAACTGGACCACCGGTGTCGATCCGAAGTCCGGCGTTCCGGCAGTCAATCCGAAGTACTCCACCCAGACGGGCGGTGAAGACAAGGCCCAAGGTGCAGGTCCCGATGGCAAGCCCGGCACGGCCGATGATGACTTGGTCTGCCCCTCTGCCATGGGAGCGAAGAACCAGCCTCCGGTAGCCTACTCGCCGAAGACTAAGCTGATCTACATCCCCGGCAACCACACCTGCATGACCTACGAGCCGTTCCAGGTTGAGTACACCGCAGGCCAGCCCTACGTCGGCGCGACCTTGAACATCTTCCCTGCGGGGCATGATGTCAAGACTGGCGAGAAGAACAATAGCACCGACATGGGTTCGTTCACGGCGTGGGATCCGGCCACTGGTACTGTCGCTTGGAACATCAGCGAACCGTTTTCCTTGTGGGGCGGCTTGGTCGCCACAGCGGGTGACGTAGTCATCTACGGAACTTTGGAAGGCTACCTGAAAGTCCGTGACGCCAATACGGGTGCTGAACTCTACCGGTTCAAAACCCCGTCTGGCATCATCGGCAACGTCAGCACTTGGGCACACAATGGCAAGCAGTATGTTGGTGTCCTGTCCGGCCTAGGTGGCTGGGCTGGCGTGGGCGAAGCGGCCGGTTTGGATGAAGACACCGCAGGTTTGGGCGCGGTGGGCGCGTACAAGAGCCTGAAGGCCCACACCAAGCTGGGTGGCGTCTTCACCGTGTTCGCCCTGCCTTCGGCGAAATAATCTGAACGTAAGCGTCCACCCCCCTAACCCTCTCCCGCAGGGCGAGGGAATTTTAGGTAGGGGTGAACGCTTACATCTGAACCAGATTCAGGTTTATTCTGCCTAATTAACGCCCTGGTCGTGCAATCGACCGGGGCGTTTCTTTGTGAATGTCGTATAATTCGATAGCGGTTCAGATGTTAGGGTGGTGTTCCGTTTCAAAGGGATGGGTTGGTTTGAGAAAGCGGTGCACCTTGATTTCAAAATCGGCCTATCAATTACAACCCACAATGCTCTGCTCTTAACGTTGCGTCGTTGCGCCGTTGCGTGAGAAAAAAACGGTGTCCTGAATTTACGGCCAGCATAGCAGTACATCAAGAAAGCAAAAGAAAGTCTCACGCAACGGCGCAACGACGCAACGTAAAAGAAGTAGTGATGACGACGTAGAGATGAGGATAGCGTTGAGTGTCTAGGCTTTTTGTCGTCCTATCCAGTTTTTCACTACAATGAAATTTTCAAAGGTTTGGGGTTTTTCATCCCAGCAGCAATTTATACCTTATTGCTATCTTATTAATAATTGGAGCTTTATTACATGACTCAATTTTCAATTGGTGCCATTGAACTGAATAAGCGCAGAGGACATAGTTAAGAAAGAAGCAGATGTACGACTTGCCCAAGCCAAGGCACGAAGAGAAGAGATTGCAGCAGAACAGAACATTGAGTTCAAAAACTTAAATACAAACCGGTAATAAATGATGACGAGACTACACAAACAACTATTGATTGGCTTGACGACCCTGCTTCTTATACCCGCCGCACAAGCCTGGGAGGGAGAAACACTCAAGGTCTGTGCCGACCCGAATAACCCACCGTATTCCGATCAGAAAAAACAAGGTTTTGAAAACAAGATTGCCGATCTTTTGGGAAAAGAACTGGGCAAGAAAGTTGAATACACTTGGTTTCCGCAGCGCATGGGTTTTATCCGCAATACCCTTAAAGCACAGTTGGCCGATACCGGTGAGTTTAAATGCGATGTGATAATAGGCTATCCTACTGGGGCGGAAATGGCTGCAACGACGAAACCCTATTATCGTTCCTCCTACGTATTGGTGGTCGTTAAAAAACGTGGCTTTGACGATATAAAATCACCGGAGGATCTGGTTAATTTACCAGAAGAACGCAAGGGTAAATTAAAACTGGCCATGTTTGATGCTTCTCCTGCGACGGATTGGTTGTTAAAGCACGACCTAGTCGGTTATGCCAAACCCTATCAGACGATGACCGGGGATGCCTCTGTCAACACCGCCGAGATGCTGGAAAAGGACATGAAAGAAGGTAAGCTGGACATGGCAATCGTTTGGGGTCCAATCGCCGGTTGGTTGCAGTATCACAAGAAAATCCCAGTGGAAATCATTCCAATGCATTCCGATGACGGCATTAAGTTTGAGTTTCCCATTTCCATGGCGGTCAGGGTGCCTGACGTGGAAAGGAAGCAGGAGATTAACAGATTGATAGAGGCTAAGGAAACGGAAATACATAAAATCCTTTTGGATTACCATGTCCCTTTAGTAGACTAGGCAATCTAACCCTATTTTAATGTATCGTTCCCACGCTCTGCGTCACTGCCATTAAGTTAAGGCAAAAGCTGTAGCCCGGATGTAGCCGCTTTGCGGCGTAATCCGGGATGTTCGTGGCTCGGAAACCCGTATTCCGCTTCGCTTCATACGGGCTACCTTTCTTAACTTAATGGCAGTGACGCTCTGCGTGGGAATGCCTCCGGCGACGCTCCAGCGTCGGGGATATCGAACCGCAGGAGCGGTAAAGGCTGCATTCCCACGCGGGAGCGTGGGAACGATAAACCATAAATAATTGGATTTGTAAATGAATCGTCTTATCCATGAATTTCGGAGTCACAAACAATTATTAGTGTTGTTTCTGTGGGTTTGTTTCATAGGTGTGACAATATGGCAGCATGCGCAGCAAAGCCTGCAACCGCCAATTTATGATGCCTATACCTACTTTCAGAAGGCCTATAATTTTTGGACAGAATGGCATCAATTAAAGCCATTTAACCCGTTCAACGTTCCGCCTACGCTTCGCCCCCCCGGAACAGTGTTAATGTCGTACCCGTTTGGATTTGATGCTGATTTCCGTCCATTCTATTTTCGTTCGGTATTCCTTCCAATTTTTTTTATTTCTTTAGCGGTTGTTATCAGCGGTTACCATCGTAAACTTGACGCTCAAGACAAGTGGAATCTTTTGCTGGTTGCGGTTTTTGTTTCAGTTACGCCCTGTTTGTACTTGTTTGAAGTATCTCAAAATTTTGCCGTCTTTGCATGTTGGGGAATGGTTGATGGTTTTCTTTCCGGTGTCGCGGCTTTGGCAGCATCGGCAATCGTCAGAAGCATTTTCGCTCAATCTTTGGGTTGGTTGGCCTTGGCGGCAGTTTTGTCAAGTTTATGCCTCACCATTAAACCTTCAGGCATGCTTGTAATGATGTTGATTGGCCTGACTTGGTTTGGGTTAGGCTTCGTTAAATTGTTGCTGGTTTGGAATGCGAAGGAAAAGAGAAAGAAGATACTGCGATGGATGGCAATGGGCATGATTATTTTAGCAATACCCTATGTAGCCACCTTTGCTGTTTCATCATCATCTGAGTATTTGTCCGTGCAAAACTTGGCTTTTGGCCGTGCCGTAATAGTCATGATGAAAAATGAGTTCGTGTTGTCATGGTCTGAATTGTCAAATGCTATTCGATTGGGTGGGCCAGGTTATCCATTCATAGTGTGGTATGTGGGGATAATGATATTGATCATTCATTCTTTTTGGCGAAGTTTCAAAGACGGAGTATTGTCTGCCAAGGCAGAGCTTGTGGGGTTGACAGTTGGCGCATCCATTGCCTTGTTGTTTGGCATATGGTTCTGGTTGTTCGGTTCGGGCGGGGTCAATCAGACACGCTTTGTCATTCCGTTTATATTTATGGCTGTCGTATTTTCCTTACCGGCGATTTTAATGGCTATGCGAGAAATTAACGGGTGGAAATTGGCACTATTGGCGGGGTTTATGCTCGTTCCGCCGATGAATATGGCAATGTTGTTGCCGCAACGGCATCCCTCTTTGGCATGGCAATTAAAAACGGGTGTAAACTTGACCTCTGGTGCGGCTGAGAATGAACCAGTCTACGATCAAGCAAAGAGTTTTGCCAAGGAAGTAAAAAGTGAAGGTCGCAATATCACTATATATTCATTCACACGACTGCCAGTCGATAGTTTTATTCAATCGACAATTGACTACTGGCGTATAACAATGCCACCGATGCCTGATGTAAAAATATTCCGGCCTGTGGATTGGGTGAGACCTAGTACCTTTCACCTTGATGAGATGCTCGCAGCAGATTATTGGTTGTTTACCCCGATGCGCAATCAACAGGCTCAAACGGTGCTAAACAGTTTCTTGCTTGATAATTCCACACCGGGTTTGAACCAAAACGATCCGATGGATAAAATGATTGCTGGTGGAAAGTTTAACATGTTAATCAATGAGATTAGTCTGTTTGAGGCGTGGGCTTCGCAGCTTACGGCAAAGGAAGGCGTTAGCATCGTTTCGCAATCGCCGACATTGAGGCTCCTGCGCATAAATAACCCGTTTCAATTGGAGTTGGCTACGGAGGCATTCGTTGCAAAGCATAGATGGAGTTCGGCGTTTTTGGTAGCAAATCCTAAACGTATGCCTTAAGCTTGTGGCTTTATTAAAACAAATATCAGGGGTAAGCGTTCACTCCCCCCGCTTTTTCCTGGGAGTGCGGCCATCTTGGCCGCCATTTCAGCGGGCGAGACGCCCGCGCTCCCGGGGGGGTGAACGCTTACTATCAGGGTATATTGAAAGCAATGGTTGATCATCATGAAATTGTTCCTGAAAGCAAAAATACTTCATCAGTTTCATTAAATATGGTTGAAAATAATGCTGTTTCAGTTCAAACCTGTGAAAAACGCATAGGTATCTTAATCGTTTCGTATAACGCTGTGACTACCATAGCCAAAGTGTTAAAGCGTATCCCGGCAGATGTATGGAGTAAAGTTGAAGAAATCGTTATATTCGACGATGCCAGCCACGACCATACTTATGAATTGGCAGTTGGCATAAAAACGCTGGCAGAACTTGATAAATTGACAGTCATCAAGAATTCTAGTAATCTTGGTTATGGTGGCAATCAGAAGCTTGGATATAAGTATTTTATTGATAAAGGATTTGATATTGTTGTTTTATTACATGGTGATGGACAATATGCGCCTGAAATATTATCTGACCTTTATACCCCACTAGTAATGGGTGAGGCAGATGCTGTATTTGGATCGAGAATTATGAAGGATTATGGTGGTGCAATAAAAGGGGGAATGCCTATCTATAAATATATAGGTAATAAAATTCTGACATTTCTGGAAAACAAAGCTTTGAGCATGGATTTGACGGAATTCCATAGTGGTTACCGTGCTTATAGTTTGCAAGCTCTTCGGCATATAAATCTTGATTATATGACAGATGTATTCCACTTCGATACACAGATAATTATTAAATTGCATCATCAAGGGTTTAGAATTATGGAGGTTCCTATCCCAACGTATTATGGTGATGAAATATGCTATGTTGATGGGATGAAATATGCCAAAGATGTATTTTATTCGGTTATTCGCTATAAGCGAACGATTAATTCACTGATATGTTACCCAGAATATAAAGAATACTTTATCCGTCTTCCTGTCAATGAAAATAAATACTCCGAACTTCATTATTTTATGTTATGGATAGGCAAGCAGCAGGATGTATTGGATATAGGTTGTGGTGAAGGTTTTTTTGCTGAAAGGTTGGTTGATCAGGGCAACCGGGTAGACGGTATTGACATGCTTGAAGAACCTAAACATAGAAAAATCATGGGGAAATATCTTCGGACAGATATTGACCAAGGGCTTGAGCATGCTTTAACAACATTTGCGAGTTGCCGTTATGACCGGATTATGCTTCGAGACGTTTTAGAGCATGTACGCAATTCTTTTAAGTTGCTGACTGATTGCCATCAGTTGCTTAATCCGCATGGGCTTTTACTGGTGTCTATCCCAAATGTCGCTAATATAACGGTTCGCCTTTCTTTGCTTTTTGGACGGTTTGAATATACTGATCGCGGAATTTTGGATAAAACGCACTTAAAGTTTTTTACTTGCAAAAGCGCAAGACAAATGCTTGAACATGCAGGTTATGAAATAGTTACTGAAGCAGTGACCATTATGCCAATTGAATCGCTGCTGGGCGTTACTGTTAGTAACCCTTTAATTGTGGCAATGAATGCGGTTATCGGGTTTTTTACTAAACTAATGCCGAGCTTGCTTGGGTATCAGATTTTATTTTCTGTACGATCCCGTCTAAGTGACGCTAGTGTTGAAGTAAGCGTTCACTCCCCCCTGGGAGCGCGGACGTCTCGTCCGCTGAAATAGCGGCCAAGATGGCCTCGCTCCCAGGATAAAGGCAGGGGGGGTGAACGCTTATGTCGAAGGGGATGGCAAGCCTCAGTTTATGGCGGGCCTTGTATATTCTGCATTGCTCTTAACGTTGCGTCGTTGCGCCGTTGCGTGAGGCAAAAAATCTTCGCCCAGTGAATGACATGCCGCATTGTGAGAAAGGCAAAAGAAGGTCTCACGCAACGGCGCAACGACGCAACGTAAAAACGCGAGTGATAGGTGATACGGCAATGCTAGGTTGATAGTGACGGGCCTGACTGGTTTTTTCCCTTCGCCGTCGCTCCCTTTGATGACGAGGGCGCAATTGCTCCTTGTGGTTTGCACCTTACCGCGTTGCGTAACATCAATTTATTTGTTGGATTTATTTGGACTTATAATGTGATCGAACAATCGTACAAATCCAAGTTTAAGAAAAACATAAACGGTTTTGTTTTTCGATTCGCAATTACATTGCTTATTATTGTTTATATATCAAAAAAGCTCGATTGGTCGGAGCTTGTCAGGCAATTAATAGTGGCTGACCCTTTTTGGCTCACGATTGCTTGCCTGCTGTTTGGTTTGGTTAATCTGTTGGCTGCTTTGCGTTGGTGGTTTTTATTACTGGTACAGGGCATACATTTGCCGGTTCTTACTGTCACGATGATTACCTTCATCGGTCAATTTTTTAATTCATTTTTGCTAGGGGCTATAGGCGGAGATATAATCAAAGCCCTTTATGTGCAAAAATACGCTCCGAATCATAAAACTTATGCAACTCTGTCTATTATTATGGATCGAGCAATTGGTTTGATGATATTAATTTTCGGAAGTCTTATCAGTATGTTTTGGCAATTTAGAAATAATGCTGAATCTAGCCAAATGAGTACGATAATGTATGCTCTTCTTGGTATTTTCTCCATATCGTCAATAGTTGGATTGCTTCTTATATTTATACCATTCCAGCGTTTTCCTGCCCGTTTACGTAAGCTAGTTGATTTGATTCCGCATAAGCATATTTTTAAACTTATGATTTCTGGTTTTCGTCAGCACGGGGTTGCGCTCAAACTAACACTAGCTAGTATGGCCATGGGCATAATTTTGACGATAGTGCTTATTGCGGCTTGCTATTCCATAGCAATCGCCATTGGTCTTGGCGTTACTTACTTGCAGATGCTCATTATTATGACTGTCGTGATATGCGTCGTAAGTCTGCCGATCAGCATTGGCGGTCATGGAGTGCGGGAAGGGGCTTTTATAATAATGTTTTCTGCATTCGGCTTGGTCAGTATCGGTCAGCAAATGGGCAAGGGTGGGGAACTTGTCATTTTATTTTCACTGCTGTTTTTTACGATACCTTTATTCTGGAGTATCGTTGGCGGTATAATCTATCTAAGCTTTCGCCACGATTATAGTCTTACTGTACTCAAAGATATATAAAAAACTTAACATGTATCGTTCCCACGCTCTGCGTCACTGCCATTAAGTTAAGCCGTCATACCGGCATGGATTGCCGGTATCCAGAACACAGGGAGGTGAATCTAGCCCGCCCTCCATGGCATCTGGGTTCCGGCATTCCATGCCGGAACGACGGGTTTTTCCTTGACTTAATGGCATTGACGCTCTGCGTGGGAATGCCTCCGGCGACGCTCCTGCGTCGGAGGTATCGAACCGCAGGAGCGGTAAAGGCTGCATTCCCACGCGGGAGCGTGGGAACGATAAAAAATCGCCTTATACCATCTTTACTGGAAAAAGAAGTCTCACGCAAAGCTCGCAACGACGCAACGTAAAAGCGCAAGTGATGGGTGATACGGCATGTCCAGATTAACAGTTTCGTAAGGTCGGGCGCGTCTTTTTGCGTTGCGCCCGACGCCATTGCGGTTTTGTCGGGCAACGATGGAGCCGTTGCCTGACCTACAGGACTGCCTTTATTATCCTGGCAGCGAGACCATCTTGGCTGCCCACAGCGGGCGAGCCGCCGCGCACCCAGGGGAGTGAACGCTTATTTTTTGTGGAACAATTTTCCCAGCTTAAGCAGCAGCCCTTCATGGGTTACGTTGCATTGCTTAGTGATGGCGTTCAGGTTATTGTTGCGCTTTCTTTCCTCTTCCACTAACTTTCGAATCTGCTTACGCTGCTCTTCGGATATCTCAAGCATTGCGAAACTACCATCCTTCCGCAAGATATAGCGCCCCAGCTTGTCTAGCCATTGGTCGTCAATGCTGTAATAGTGCGAGTGAAAAGACCTTTCCCCAGGTTCTTCAAAATTACATGAGACCACGCGAATACCTTCATTGTCAATATCAGCCTTAAAAGCCAATCCAGCACAAACGTGCAATTTACATTTGATGCTGGTTCCAATAACATTATGGTGGATGTCTCTGATGGCCCAGTCCGTAAACACAACTTTTTGCGTCGCCAGAAATTGGCAGGCTTCGTCGCCAGCGGATTTTGGCATGACGTTATAGGTATGTTCTTCATGGGCCGCGCATTCAAAGCAAAGGTTGATTAGCTTCGGTTCGTTGTGGCTGTCAATTGTAATGCGATAATTTGTCTGCGACAGGTTGTCTATCTTTTCAATACCCGGAAAATTAAAGGCCGAAACCACGGGCCATTCCAACAAGCCGAGTTGCTCGACCAATTCACGGAGGTAGTTGTGGATTTTTAACATAGACGTGCAAATACCGTCATGATAAACCTTATCCAATTCCTTACGCCTTAGCCCTGCCCGCTCCCTTTCTGTGCGAGAGTTATTGGCTTCCCTTTTTAAATCTTCTAGAATGCCCATCAAAGGAAATAGACTGGCCAATGAATGCTGTGTTTGATTTAAGGGGTGGGTTCGGAAGGCGGTGGAAGTTTAGTGATTTTCAAATTCTTGGCGCGCATTTTCGATTCACGGAACACTCCAAAGCCCCAAATCCCCCAGGATGCCGTCTTCAACATCAACAGCGGAATAGCGACGGTGCTTAGGCCCCACATCAGGATGGCCAGCGCACTGGCACCGGAAATGCCCCACGCCAGAATCCCCAAAGGCCCACCGATGATGACCCGGCCCCATTGCAGGAGCTTTTCCGACAAATCTGGCATGGCGATGATTTTCCCCGCAAGCAAAATATTATTATTTTTTTGAGAATCGTAACACACGTAACAGGAACGTAAACAAGATTATTTGCCGCCTAAGGTCAGTGCGCGGTACAACGTTAGTTCAGCTTCACTCAATGGGGGCTTTGCTGGCGGACTCCAGCAACTCGCTGGCTTCCAGCCAAACGGCCTCGGCTTGTTCTATCTTGCGTTTTGCCCGCGATTTATCCTGTAACAGAAGTTGCAAACGCCCCTTATTGCCTGGGTCGTAAATAGCTGGGTCCGCTAGCTGTGTTTCAATGGTGGCGCTCGCTTTACCCAGCTTTTCCAGATCGGCTTCGGCCTTGTTCAATGCGTGCTGGAATGTACGTAATTGTTGCCTTCTATCCGCTCCTAGTTTGCGTTGGTCCTTGCGTGAAGCACCGGATTTGGGAGTATCTTGGTTATTGGACGCACTGCGGCGGATACCTAGCAATTTACGGTAATCTTCCAAGTCTCCGTCAAACCGGTCTGCCCGACCATCGGCAACCAGCCAAAAATCGTCAGCCACGGTGCGCAATAAATAACGGTCATGAGAAACCACAACTAATGCCCCCTCAAAATCCTGTAAGGCAAGGTTTAAGGCATGGCGCATTTCCAAATCGAGATGGTTGGTGGGTTCGTCTAGCAAGAGTAGGTTGGGTCTTTGATAGATTAGCAAGGCCAATACCAGCCGGGCTTTTTCGCCGCCTGAAAATGGCGTAATGGCAGCCAAGGCTTTGTCCCCCTGGAAGTCAAAGCCGCCTAGGAACCCCCGCAATTCTTTTTCTGATGCCTTTGGATTTAGCTTCTGCAAGTGCCATAAGGGGCTTTCATCCATGCTGAGTTGTTCGATTTGATGCTGGGCAAAGTAGCCTAGCCGGAGATCCTGGGCGCAAATGCGTTCCCCGTTACACAACGGAAGAACCCCGGCCAGTGATTTGATTAGGGTCGATTTTCCAGCTCCGTTGGCCCCCAGCAGCCCGATGCGGTCGCCTGGGGACAGTGTCATTTCGACATTTTCCACGATGGGTTGATTGCCATAGCCTACCGCTGCCTCGACTAGGCGTAACAAGGGGCGGGGCATTTTAGGGGGTGGCAAAAATTCGAAATCGAAGGGCGAGTCGGCATGGGCTTGGGAGATCAGTTCCATTCGCGCCAGTGCCTTGAGTCGGCTTTGAGCTTGGCGGGCTTTCGTGGCCTGGGCGCGGAAACGGTCCACATAAGACCTGATGTGGGCAATTTCGCGCTGTTGTTTCTCAAAGGCTGACTGTCGCTGGGCAAGCATTTCAGCTCGGCGTGTCTCGAAGGCGGTGTAGTTGCCGGTGTAGAGCGTTACGGTTTGATTTTCGATATTGACGATAGTGTTGGCGATGTCATCCAAGAAATCCCTGTCATGGGAAATCAACAGCAAGGTTCCAGGATAACTTGACAACCATTCCTGCAACCAGATAACGGCATCCAGGTCCAAATGATTGGTGGGTTCGTCCAGCAACAGTAGGTCGGACCGGCACATCAGCGCCTGAGCCAGATTAAGCCGCATCCGCCAGCCGCCGGAAAACTCCGCCACCGCCCGCGTCTCGTCGCCAGGATTGAAGCCTAGGCCGTTCATCAGGCGGGCTGCCCTAGCCTTGGCATCATAACCGCCTATGTGATCGAATTGGGCGTGTAAATGGGCATGGCGCATTCCGTCATCCGAACCATCTTCTTCTTGCTCGAGTTCGGTTTGGATAGTGCGGTATTCAAAGTCGCCGTCCAACACAAACTCGATGGCCGGACGGGTGTCCGCCGCCGTTTCCTGAGCCACATGGGCGATGACCAAATTAGGTGGCAGGCTCAGATCGCCATGGTCGGGGTGTAGGGTGCCTAAAAAGAGTCCGAACAGACTAGACTTTCCTGCGCCGTTAGGGCCGGTCACACCAACTTTCTGGCCGGCATGGATGGTGAAGCTGACATCCTCGAATAACAGCCTAGTACCCCGTCTCAGGGCCAGCGATGTGAAGCAAATCATGATGGAAGGGTATTTGCCATGCTAAGAAAAAGGGTTGCCATGAAAATGGAGGGCATCATCAACCGGCCTATTCGATGCATTCGTCAGCCATTTTGACAAATTCGGCGAGTTGGCTGTCTTTGGTCACGGTGGCGATGGGAATGATCAACGCCGCATTCAGTGAAATGTAGATAAAAACATATTTTTTTTCTTTCTCGATGCGCAGCACTTTTTTCCAAGGGAGTTTTTCTTCGCCGCTGGCGCTAATTTCCACCAGATTGTCTTTTTCGGCCCTTAAGGTATAGTGGCCAAGAATACTGGCTTTTTCCTTTTCGCTGTAGTTTTGGCGGATTTGCTTGCGCATGTGCCACTTCAAAAAAAACGGGACTCCCAAGCCCCAGGCCATCGCAATTAGGACCACATACACCGCCGAAGGGATATCCTTGAAGTAAAAAAACAATAGCAAGGCAAGGATGGCAATGATGCCGGGAATCATGGCCTGGTGGCGGCGGATGGTTTTCTGGATGCGCTCGGATTTTTCCAACTCGTATTCGTTGAATGCAATCAAGTCTTTCTCACGCACTTCGTATTGAATCTCTGTCATGGCATTTCCGTAAAAATTGTGTAGGGTTATCGACAGCAAGGGGCCAGCAATTCTCATTATGGCAAAAGACCGTCGGTCGGGTTGCCATGAAAGTACGGTATCCAAGTAGGGTACGCTGTGCGTACCATTGTAAGCCCTTGAAGGTACGCACAGCGTACCCTACTTGGTATGCGCACCTAGCCCGCCCTAGGCCATGCTGGATATCGCCAAAATGAGAATTGCTGATTTTTAGGGTGACTAGTATACGCATTTCTGCTTCAATTTACTTATATTGAAGGCGCTTCTGCCTTCTTCCCCGCCATGTTAACTAGGAGCCGGTTATGAAAGGCAACACCCAAGTCATCGAACACCTCAACGCATTGCTCGTCGGCGAGCTTACCGCCATCGACCAATATTTCATCCATTCGCGCATCTACCAGGATTTGGGGCTGAATAAACTTTACACCCAAGTCAGCCATGAGATGCAAGAGGAGCAAACCCATGCCGACCTGCTCATTAAACGAATTCTATTTTTGGAGGGGGCACCCGATTTGTCCAAACGCGACCCACTCAAAGTAGGCGAAGATGTCCCCGAAATGCTCCGCAATGATCTAGCATATGAATACAAGGTCATTCCTCATCTTAGGACGGTCATGGCTTTCTGCGAGTCGGTGGAAGACTTTGAAACCCGTGACATCTTATTGAAATTGTTGAAGGACACTGAGGAAGACCATACTTGGTGGCTGGAAAAGCAATTGCGCTTAATCGACACTATAGGCTTGCCCAATTATCTGCAATCGCAAATGTAAGCCTCTAAAAGCCACTTCACGTCAGCGCCCTGAAAAAAAGAGCCATTTCGGCTCTTTTTTCTATTGATAACAATTCTCATCCGTGATACCATTCGCTACAGTGTAAATACTTAAAGAGTGGAATCATATTATGTACGTCTGCATCTGTAAAAATGTGACTGACCGGCAAATTCGCCAAGCGGTCTATCAGCAAGATGTGAGTAGCATACGTGAATTAAGGGCATGTCTCGGTGCTTGCGACCAGTGTGGAAAATGTGTGCGCGATGCAAGGGAGATTATCCAAGGAGCGACATCCGAAAGGAGGATGTTGCAAACTCATTCGGCGATGGCCTCTTAAATCCTCAAGATTTTCTTGATTCTGCATGGACTCGGGTTTGCGTGAGTCAGGACTTCCTTGTCCTTGGACCAGCCCAAACGTTTAAAACACAATCACGACATCGCTGGAGAATAGGAACTGGGCATCTTTGCCGTTGCCGAAAGGCTTGTAAGCAAAGCCGGCAGTATCCTTGCCGTCAACCCAGTCGTAACGCACGTTGGGCCGCAAAGTCAGCCACTTCACTGGCTTGTATGTCAGGCCGGCGGTAAACGCATACCAACTGGCACCCGAATTCGCATTACATAAGGTGCTTGAAGCCGAACTGACCGGTATGCCATAGCTGTCATTGGTGGCGGCTGCGACACGGCCTGGCGAGCAGACGCGGAAGCCATCTTGGTCGCGGAACCATTCCCCGCGTAGGCCCACAGTCAGATTGCTCTGTATGTCATAGAACAAATAGGTGTTTAGGCCATACCACTGCGCGTTTTTATTGGTATAGCCATTATTGCCATTGGATACGAGAACCCCATTAGCAAAACCATGGTCGTGCTGCATGACAAAGTGCAGGTCATCCAACAGATTATGTTTGAGCACGATACTGTATAAGGCCCAAGTTTGGGAGCTGTGCTCAGAGATTGCGCCATAAGTGCTGCTGACAAACACTGAAGTGGCTTTGTCTTCGGTGTTCCAAGTGACACCGCCCAATCCATCCCAGTTGCCGAGTTGCTGATCCCAGCCGCCATCCCAGCCGCCGGTTGCGCTTCCCGTCACCACGCCGCCTAAGGCCGACCAATTTTTGTCGAAGGTGTAGCTTCCCAAGATGCCGGTGTGTGTGAAGGGCTCCCCGTATTGGAAGGTGTAGGGCTTGGAGTAGAAGAAGTTGTCCGGTGCCGTGACGACTTCATAGCCTATGGGTGTATAGAAGTGGCCTATTTTGACGTCTAGGCCGTTGCCGATGGGGACATACATTTCCGCATAGAGTTGCGGAAGCGCAATATCATAGAAACGATTTACGTTTCTGAGCAAATTCAAGTCCCAATGGTTGCGTGTCATCGCCATGCCGTTGTTCACGTCATAGGCAGGGACACCGTAAGCCTGGGTGAAGATCGAGTCCGAACCATACATGAAATCAAACCGTCCACCGAAATCCCATGAGTCCCCCTCGGTGGCGACTGCCCTTTGCAGATAGAAATAAAGCTGATTCATTTGCAATTCGGCAGAGCGGTCACCAAAGGTCACAGGTCCGTTGAAGGCATTATTTGGGCTGCCGGCGTTATAAGTGACGCCCAGTTGCAACCACCCGCCAACGATCAGCCCTGCATCTTTCATGAAGGTCAAATTATTGGGGTTTATTTTCGCGGCTTCAAGTGCGCCGGCCGGTTCGGCGGGGGGGGTTGGTTCAGCCGGGGGGGTGACAGCCACAGCAGGGGTTTTGACCGGCGGGGTGGCTTCTGACCAGTCGGCCGGGTTGGACTTTTCTGGGTATTCAGGATTAGTGACGACTCCGGGGAGTTGCGCGCCAGCAGGAACTGGGCCTGCCGCAATCGCGCCCCCCGCTACCAACGCCAAGGACAGACTGGCGATTAACGGTCGCAGCCTATGGTATCCGGGCTTGTGTTGTATTGTCATGGGTTCATTTTCCTCTTCTTAGGTTACATTCTAGCAACAATGCTTCTCTAAAAAACAACAATGCAATTTATATGCCATTAAATTTTTAAATCTAATTTCATAAACTTATGCCATTTTTTTTAATAATAACTGCTACAAATTAGTGCATCCCCATTAAAATTGCCCCGAAATAAGGCTTGTCAAAATTGGTTCAGCAATTCTCATTTCTCATTTTGGACAAAACCGGGCGGGTTTGGAACCCGCCCCTACGCATCGGCATTCCGTATCCTGCCCCCCTTGCCAAGGGTGCGATTAAAAGTGATGCACACAACCGGGCAGCATGTGAAATTGCGCTTGGAGTGCAAGGCTTGCCTTGCCTGTACATACCCCCGCAAGGCAAGCCTTGCACTCCGGCATCACTTTTTATCGCACCCCCTTGCCAGCTTGCGCGGGACATTGTCGCCTTTTTCTTATAAAGTGAGTGTATTTCCAACTACGGTGAACAATATGAATACGCGACAAGCCGACATCGGACTTATTGGCCTTGCTGTCATGGGGCAAAACTTGGCGTTGAACATCGCCGACCATGGCTATAGCATTGCAGTTTACAATCGTCACGCCGAGAAAATGGAGGAATTCATCAGTCACAGCGTGGAAACCGAACCTTCCAGCGACCGTCTTTTGGGTATGGAAAGCCTTGAAAAACTGGCCATCAGCTTGAAGCGTCCCCGTAAAATCGTCTTGCTGGTCAAGGCGGGCGAAGCCACTGACAAAACCATTGAGAGTTTATTGCCCTATCTCGAACCCGGCGATATTGTCATTGACGGCGGCAACGCCCATTGGCTGGACACCATCCGCAGGGAAAGTGATTTGAATGCCAAGGGATTGCTATTCATTGGCTCGGGTGTTTCGGGAGGGGAAACAGGGGCTCGCTTCGGACCCTCTTTGATGCCAGGTGGCAGCGTGGAAGCCTGGGCCGAGTTGGCGCCCATCTGGAATGCCGTGGCCGCCAAGGTTGATGAGCAAACCGGAGAGCCCCTGTCTGGTGCGTCCCCAGGCAAGCCTGTGGAAGGCGGAGTGCCTTGTACTGCCTACATAGGCCCAAACGGAGCGGGACATTATGTCAAAATGGTGCATAACGGCATCGAATACATTGATATGCAGTTAATCTGCGAGGCGTATTGGCTGTTGAAAAACTTGTTGGGCTTGGAATCCGATGCCATTGGGAAAGTCTTCCAAGAATGGAACTTGGGCGAACTATCGAGCTATTTGATAGAAATAACTGCCGATATACTCCAGCAACCCGATCCCTCCGGCAGCGGATTTTTGGTTGACAAGGTCCTTGATACCGCCGGTCAAAAGGGTACCGGGCTATGGACCGCTTCCAGCGCACTTGAATTAGGTGTGCCCGCCAATTCCATCGCCGAGGCAGTTTTCGCACGTTCACTGTCCGCCTTGAAAGAAGAACGGGGGGATGCCTCCCAACTTTTACATGGGCCTGAAATAAAGAAAGTGGCAGACAGTGCCAGTCTAATTGCTGCCATCCGGGATGCGTTGTATTGTTCGAAAATTTGCGCTTATGCCCAAGGTTTCCAATTGATGGCCGAAGCGCAAAAGGTCTATGGCTGGAACTTGGATTTTGGCAAGCTTGCACAAATCTGGCGCGGCGGCTGTATCATCCGTGCCCGGTTCTTGCAAAAGATCACCGATGCCTATGCGATAGATCCGGGTTTGAAAAACCTGATGCTCGATCCTTACTTCCGTGATGCCCTACACCATGGCCAAAGCCATTGGCGCGAAGTGGTTGCCTTGAGTGTGTGCAACGGCATTCCCACCCCTGCTTTTTCCTCTGCTTTGGCTTATTTTGACGGCTACCGTTCGGACTGTTTGCCCGCCAATCTATTGCAAGCCCAGCGTGACTATTTCGGTGCTCATACTTATGAGCGCAACGACCAGCCTAGAGGGCAGTTTTTCCATTTGGATTGGCCGACTGAGGGAAGGCCGCAGTTGCAAGCGTGAGTGTAAGGACGAAGTTAGACCGACTCGGTTTTAAAAACCGAGTCGGTATTATTATTTCTTAATTACTGATGTTACAAACGGTTGCAGAAACCCAAGGCGTAAAGGGTTGCCGTCCTACGGCTCCGGCTTCCAGGTTGAGAAGTAGAGCTTCTAGTACCGCATTCCCAAGCGGAGCTTGGGAACGAGCGTAAGCTCCGGGCTCTACGCTGGTTCCCAAGCTCCGCTTGGGAACCCATGGCTTGGAAGCTCCTGCTTCCGGGCTCCCATGAAAGTGCTGGCTTATCACCGCCGTAGGTCGGCAACCCTTTGCCGACACGTGCGTAACATCAGTTAGTTCGTTCCCAAGCTCCAGATTGGGAACGCGTTCTTTAAAGCTCCTGCTTTCCGAGGAACGGTCAACGAACAAGCAGGAGCTTGATAGGCAAGGGTTCCCAAGCTGGAGCTTGGGAACCAGCTAAAAACGAAAGATTCGGGGAGCGGACATAAAATCGAACAAAGTTAAAGGTGTTTATACTTGGTGTCCTTTGCGGCTTGGTGTGAAATATGTTTTTTTCTGGCTGTTGCCGGTCATTCTACTGCCTGCCTTAGCCTGGGGAATGTCGGGTTTTGCCGAGGTTAAATCCGCTTGGCATCCTTCCGAAGCGTATCTTCTTGATCGCAATGGCAACCCCCTGCAAGAACTGAGGATGGATTTCAAGGTTCGCCGCCTGCCTTGGGTAGGCTTGGAGCAAGTCTCCCCCGCCTTGATCGCAGCACTCCTTTCGGCTGAAGACCGGCGTTTTTATCAACACCACGGTGTCGATTGGCTGGCTATGGGTTCGGCACTGATGGGTCGATTCACCGGCAAACCGGCGCGGGGCGCGAGTACCTTGACCATGCAACTGGCGGCGTTATTGGACCCGCGGCTTGCCCCCGGCAGGGAACGGCGCACTTTCAGCCAGAAATGGGCGCAAATTCGCGCTGCGTTAGAATTGGAGAAAACCTGGGGCAAGCGGGAAATTCTGGAGGCTTACCTGAACCTAGTCGGCTTTCGCGGTGAATTGCAAGGCGTGGCGGCGACGGCGTGGGCCTTGTTTGGCAAACAGCCTTCGGGCTTGTCAGAAAACGAGGCGCTGATGCTGGTGGCCATCTTGCCTTCCCCCAACGACGGGGCGGGTCGCATAGCCAACCGGGCTTGCGCCATTGCCAAAGCAGGAAAGCTGGCGTTAGATTGCGAAGCCTTGCACACCTTGGCTATCAGCCTAATAGGCCGTTCGTTGCACATTGGGCCAAGTATGGAACTAGCCCCGCATTTGGCCCGGCAATTGTTGAAAACCCCCGGCGAAAGCTTGCGCACGACTTTGGACGAGTCTATCCAGCGTTTGGTGTTTAATGCGTTGAATCAGCAACTTCGTGGGCTGGCTGATCGCAATGTGCGGGATGCGGCGGCCTTGGTGGTGGACAATGCAAGCGGCGAGGTGCTGGCCTATGTGGGTTCGGCAGGGCCGTTTACCAAGGCAGCAAAAGTGGACGGTATCCGCGCAAGGCGGCAGGCGGGTTCCACGCTGAAGCCGTTTCTGTATGGATTGGCAATAGAAAAACGCTATCTAACCGCTGCGTCGATTCTTGATGATGCGCCTATCCATTTGGAAACGGCTTCCGGCTTATACATTCCACAGAACTATGACCGGGACTACAAGGGGCTGGTCAGCGTCCGCACCGCGTTGGCCAGTTCGTTGAATATCCCGGCGGTTCGCGCCTTGGTGTTAATTGGAGTGGATCGTTTTCGTGACCGGCTATTGGATTTTGGGTATCTCAGCATCAGCCAGCCGGGGGAGTATTACGGCTTCTCATTGGCACTTGGCTCTGCGGAAGTGAGTTTGCTGGAACAGGTGAATGCCTACCGGTCTTTGGCGAATGGCGGCGTTTACTCACCGTTGCGTTTTCGTTTGGACGAAACGGCTGGCCTTGCACGGCGGGTTCTCGATGAGTCAGCCGCCTTTATCATTGCCGATATCCTCTCCGACCGAGCCGGACGGGCGGTGACGTTCGGCTTGTCCAATCCATTGGCGACACGCTTCTGGACTGCCGTAAAAACCGGCACCAGCAAAGACATGCGCGATAACTGGTGCATAGGCTTTAGCCGAAAATATACCGTCGGCGTATGGGTGGGGAATTTTGAGGGGGATTCCATGCACGATGTCTCAGGCATCACTGGCGCGGCCCCGGCTTGGCTGGAGATCATGAACGCCTTGCAGGAAAACCAAGCCTCCTTCCCGCCTGAGCCACCGAAGGGGCTGGTCCGCCGTGACATCCGCTATCTGCCTGCCGCCGTCGAGCCACCGCGCAGCGAATGGTTCATGTCAGGCACAGAAACCGGATCGGTCTACTTAGCCGGTTTATCGGCCCAGCCACCGCACATAGCCACCCCCGCCAATGGGGTCATCATCGCACTGGACCCGGACATTCCTTACGAAAACCAAGCCGTGTTCTTCACTGCCCGCGCCAGTTTGGAAAATACGGAGTTTGTGCTGGACGGCAAGCGTTTGGGACCGGCCGCCAACAGCTTCAAATGGCGACCCACCCCAGGGCCGCACAAACTGGCATTGGCAGGGCAGGGCGGGGCAGTGGTTGACACGGTGGAGTTTAGCGTCAGGGGGTTGAACCGCTAGTCTCTTAAGTTTACTTTAAGTCTCCCTCCGTAAAGTACCCACCATACGCGGACTTAATCGCGGATTTACCAACGAGACAACTTCCATGCAAGTAAAAACCTTCCGTCTTTCAATTATCGCTTTGGCTATCGCCGGGGTGGTTGGTGGGGTCAACGCGAATATTGACACGCCGGCTATCCAGCCCGTACCCCCCACGCCTATCAATGCGATGAGCGGCGCACCGACGCCTGTCGTTGCAGCGTTGCCGGATTTTTCGTCAATCGTTTCGAAATACGGGCCGGCGGTAGTGAACATCACGGTCAGCGGCCATACTAAGGTGGCGATGACCGATATGCCCCAGCTCGACCCCAGGGATCCGATGTTTGAATTTTTCCGCCGTTTCCAAGCGCCTGGGCAGCCCGGTGGGGAAATGCCCACCCGCGGCATGGGCTCGGGTTTCATCATCAGCCCCGAGGGTGTCATCATTACCAACGCCCATGTCATTGATGGTGCCACCGAAGTCACGGTCAAACTGACCGACAAACGCGAATTCAATGCCAAGGTGGTGGGGGTGGACAAACCCACCGATACGGCGGTGTTGAAGATTGATGCCAAGAATCTTCCCACCGTGAACTTGGGCGATCCATCAAAAACCGGGGTGGGTGAATGGGTTTTGGCTATCGGTGCGCCGTTCGGATTTGAAAATAGCGTCACCGCCGGCATCGTCTCCGGCAAGTCGCGCACCCTGCCGGATGAGGGTTTTGTGCCGTTCATACAAACCGACGTGGCGGTGAATCCGGGCAATTCCGGGGGGCCGCTGTTTAATATGAAAGGCGAGGTCATCGGCATCAACTCGCAGATTTACAGCCATACCGGTGGATATCAAGGGCTCTCCTTCGCCATCCCCATTGACGTGGCACTGAAGGTCGGCAATCAGTTGTTGCATGAGGGTAAGGTCAGCCGGGGTCGTATCGGTGTTAGCGTACAGCCGATCAATCAGGCGCTTGCCGAGTCATTCGGCATGGCGCAGTCGGCCGGGGCGTTGGTCGATTTCGTGCCGGAGGGTGGCCCTGCGGCCAAGGCCGGGGTTAGGCCCGGTGACATTATCTTAAAATTTGACGGACACCCCATCATCGAGCCGTCTGAACTGGCCCGCTATGTCTCCGACCTCAAGCCCGGATCGGAAGCCAAGTTGACCCTGTGGCGCGAGGGTGGCGAAAAGGACATTATTGTCCGCGTAGGGGTCATTGAGGATGTTGCCCAAGCCACCGAAGTCACCCCGGAACTGGCGAAAAGCCGACTCGGTTTGGCAGTCCGCCCGTTATTGCCACAGGAAGGCCGACAGTCCGACGTTAACGGCGGTTTGGTGGTGGAGCGTTCGACTGGCGCGGCGGCGCGGGCAGGCATACAAACCGGGGATGTGGTGCTGGCGGTCAATGGGCATCCTGTCACCGAACCTGGTCAATTGCGCGATTTCGTCGCCAAGGCGGACAAACGCTTGGCCCTTTTGGTGCAGCGCGGCAACAACCGCTTGTTTGTGCCGGTTGAGTTGGGGTAGGTCTTGGCTGGGCCCTTTGGGGCGTTAGTAACGGAATGTCGATTCGTAGGGGCGGGTTCCAAACCCGCCCGGTTTTGTTCAAAATGTGAATTGCTGAATTTCCTGCGTGGAAACGGGCAAATTCAACAAACCAACCCCGCCCCCGGCAAACCGGGGGCGGAATCAGAACCCCTAAACCTTAGGCTGGTTCCCAAGCTCCAGCTTGGGAACCTTTATCTTGCAAGCTCCTGCTTGGCCATTCTTAGGGAAGCGGAGCTTCAAAAACCCTATTCCCAAGCGGGAGCTTGGGAACGAGCAAACTTACCAGCTAAACCCAGTGCCTAGGCCGACGGTGAGTTCGCTGCCGGCATAACCAAGGCTGGCGGCGACGCGGATACTGTCGCCCACATTCGCCTTGCCGCCAAAGGCCACGGCACTCTGGCTGCCAAAGTTGCCAAAGCCGACACCAACCGTGTAGTTGTGTCCTGCAATCGGTTCGGGGATGGTCGCCATGGCGGCCACCGAGGCGATGCCGGAGTAGGCCTTGCTCTGCAACCCGTTGATGCGGTTGTAGATGTTATTGGTGGCGCCGGTCAATTGCGACACGTTCACTGCGTCATTGGCGTTGATGCCATTGGCGACACCCATCACACGAACCGGCCCACCAGACGCATTGCTCAACTGCACCCCGCTGTTGTTCAAGGTCATGTTGGTGGACCCGCCGCTGATGTTGGCTGAATTGCGGCCTTGCAAGCTGGCGGTATTGCCGATGACGTTCACGCCATTGTCGTTCACCGAGACTTGGCTGCTGCCACCGCTGGAAACCAAGTTGGTGCTGCCGACGATGGTATTGTTGGAACCCACGGTGCCGATTTGGTTGTTAGATGCCTGGTTGGTGCCGATATAGTTGTTGGCACCGTTGATGGCGTTAGTGGAACCGGTGGTGCCAACGGTGTTCACGGAACCCTGCTGGGTGGTGCCGATGTTGTTGACCGCACCGTTCAAACTAGCGTTACCGGCCACGGCGAGAGTGCCGTTCAGTCTGGTGTTGCCGGCCACGGCGAGGTTGCTGTTCAAATTGGCATTGCCGGCCACCGCTAAAGTGCCGTTCAAGCTTGTCGGGCCAGTCACCACAGTGCCATTGACGGCATCCACCGACAGCGCATTTGCGCCGACCGCAGACGACGACTGCAAGCGGGTCGCGCCAGTGATCGAGTTGGATACGCCTACTACGGTCAAGCCATTGACGTTATCCACCACGGCACTGTTGTTGCCTGCTTGGAGGGTGTTGGTTGCGCCAGTCATCACGTTGTTCGATGTTCCAGCGTTGCCAATGGTGTTCTTTGAGCCAGAGCCGCTGCCAAACGTGTTGGTGGTTCCCACTGCGGTGGCGATGCTTGCATTGCCCGTGGTCGAAACCGCGCCATTGACTTGCAGAATACCGGTGCCAACCGGGTTGCCGGCATTGCCAATGGTTGTCGTGCCGGTTAGTGTTGAAGTGCCGTTGACGAGTAGATTGCTGCCAACCGAGGCGTTGCCGACGGTTGTCAGGTTTCCTCCGACGTTGGTGTTGCCGGTTGCGCCGCTGACCGAGAAGTTAGTGACACCCAAGGCACTAACGACATTCAAGTTGCCATTGGTGGCGGCATTGACACCCAGTCCGCCAGCGTTGGCAGCGCCGCCCACATTCACGGTCCCTGCCGTGACGAGAGCCAGTGCACCGCCGGGTGCCGCCCCTGTAGTATAGGTCGCGCCTGTATCGTTCAGCGTTTGCGTGGTGGATGTGGTCCCGCCCGACAGCGTGGTTGATGTCGTACCCACCGTCAGCCCGTGGGTATTGCCGGTGGCATTGTTCAAGACGGTCAAGCTGGCTGTCCCATCCGTGACAGAAACCTTTGCGTTATTGGTGGTGCTTGACTGTAACGTGACGTTGCCATTCAAATTGGTGGTGCCAGTGATGGTGTTGGTTGAACCCGCAACGCCGATGTTGTTGGTCGTGCCATTGGCGTTAAAAGTGCCGCTGGTGGTGGTCGAGCCATTCAGGGTGTTGGTTTGGCCTGTTTGACCGATGGTCACTCCCGCGCTGTTTGTGCCAAGGCTGATGCCCGACCCTGGGGCATTGTCGATGGTTGTCGCGCCAGTGATGGGTCCGGCAGAGGCGATGCCAGTGTTGCCTGCATTCAAACCGTTGCCAGTGATTAGGCCGGTTGAGGTGATCGCACCGCTGCCGATGGTGCCGGTGGTGGTGAGGTTGCCTGCGCCCAAAGCTGCATTGCCGCCAGTCAATGTCAGACCCGCACTGGAACTCAGTCCGGCACCCGAAATCGTTCCGGTCGAAGTGATCGCACCGCTGCCGATGGTGCCGGTGGTGGTGAGGTTGCCCGCGCCCAAAGCTGCATTGCCGCCAGTCAAGGTCAGACCCGCACTGGAACTCAGTCCGGCACCCGAAATCGTTCCGGTCGAAGTGATCGCACCGCTGCCGATGGTGCCGGTGGTAAGAAGGTTGCCGCCAGTGAGGGTTGCCGTGCCGTCGGTCAACGTGGTGCCGCCGATTGTACCCGCGCCAGTGATATTCTGACCGTTGCCGGTAATGGCACCCTGCAAGGTGGTGGCATACAGGTTCACTCCATTGCTATTCTGGCCAATCGTGAGGGCTGATGAACCGTTAGCATCAATGGACCCCGCATTGATAATGCCGCGCGTTGCCCCCACCGTGCCAACGCTCACCACATTGGCTACCCCGGCATCCGTGCTGCCTGCACCCAAGGCCACGGAGTTGCTACCCGTGGCCAGCGCATTGGTGCCCAAGGCCGTGGTGTTTGACACCGTGACACTGTTGCCAGCGTTAGCCCCCAAGACGACATTGCCGCTGCCAGTCACATTATTCCCTGAAAGGGCACCCATAACGGTATTGTAGTTGACAGGCGTGTTACTGGTACCGACATTTTGCCCTGAATTGGCACCCGTGGCGGTGTTGTCGTTGCCATAGACGTTTTGGCTGGCACTGGCCCCAGTGCCGGTGTTATTGCTTCCGGTGACGCCTTGGCTGCTGTTGGCACCTACACCGATGTTGCCGGTGCCGGTGACATTATGGCTAGAAGCAGTCCCGAGGCCGGTATTCGAGTCGCCGATGACGTTTTGGCTAGCGTAGCTGCCTACGCCAACGTTCCCGCTACTAGGGGTAGCGATAGTGCCGATATTAGTGCCGGCATAGGCACCGATGGCGGTGTTACCGCCTAAGAGGCCAGTGGTGCCGCCCGTTACATTGGTCCCGGCACCCACTCCATTCGCCGTGTTAAAGTCGCCGGTTACACCGCCCCCCGAATTGGCACCCGTGGCGGTGTTGCCGCCGCCAGTGACGTTCACGCCGCTGTTGGCACCGACCCCGGTGTTGTTGTTAATGGTGTTGGAACTCAGGTTGTTGCCGGTAATTATCCCGGAGGCGGTAATCGTCGTCACACCGCTGAGTGCGCCGCCGGTCAGCGTTGCCGTGCCGTCGGTCAGCGAGGTGCCTTGGACAGCCCCCGTCGTGCTGATTGAAGCGACCACGGCATTGGAATTGTAGTTATTGACGGTCAGAGCATTCGCCCCAGCCGCCTCTATAACAACACCTGGCCCTGTACCATCATTTTGAATATAGGTTCCTCCAAGCACGCTGTTGTTATTGGTAAAGATAATCACTCCCGATGAACCTGGCGCACTATCTGCAGAAATGGTGACCGAATTGGATCCTGCTGCAAAACCAGGAGTGTTAGAGCCTGCAGTTATTGAGATATTCCCACCCTTTGTTCCTCCACTTGAAATTTCGTTTCCATCGACAGAGACAACACCAGCCGCCATCGCCTGCCCCCCACCCAAAGCCGCCGCCACGGCGACCGCCAATAGGTTCAATTTGAAATTTTTTGAATTTGTTGCATGAGACATGTAATTCTCCTAACGTGATTTAAATTATTTTTATCGTTCCCACGCTCCCGCGTGGGAATGCAGCCTTTACCGCTCCTGCGGTTGGATACCTCCGACGCTGGAGCGTCGCCGGAGGCATTCCCACGCAGAGCGTCACTGCCATTAAGTTAAGCCGTCATTCCGGCATGGACCGCCGGAATCCAGATTGCAGGGATGCCGACAATCTATACCATCCATGGAGCCTAGGTTCCGGCGATCCCTGCCGGAACGACGCGCTTTTTCTTAACTTAATGGCAGTGACGCAGAGCGTGGGAACGAGAACATCGAAGCGCGACGGGGTTTGCAACCCCGTCGCCAACGTTTTGTGCAAAGCCCAAGGCATCTGGGCACGGCAAAAAACGTTTCGGACCGAATGACAAATCCCGTCCGGCTTCAGCCTTTGCCAAAGGGGCAGGGGGGTCACCCGGCATCCTGATGCCGCACCCAAACACCCTGCCAAACCTTCAATTGACTAATGTGCGTATTGTCTGCCTTTGTCAATAAAATGCAACACATTGTTGCAATAAATAGATAATTCGAAATTTGTGCCTGCGTAGGGGCGGGTTCCAAACCCGCCCTTGCCGATGTGCCGACGAGGTTTGGGGCGGGTTTGGAACCCGCCCCTACGGGGTTGATTACAATAATTCCATGAAAGTGGTTCGGCATAATGACATATCCCCCCAAACCGATGTAGGAATTATGATTGACCAAATCATTCCATGTAAAATCGACAATCCGCCCATATTCATTTAATGCCATTTCGCTGTTTTCGATGGAACCAAACAGGCATTCCCTGTCGTGCGTACATAGGGTTACAAAATATGCCCCTGCTTGGGAATAATCGTAATATTTCAGCCGAATGGCACGGCGTTCTTTATTATTCATGGGTGGCCCATTTTTCTAATCGTGGCGAAATCAGCCTTTGACGGAACGCCAAGCCCCAGCTTGGCGCGATACACCCTGATGCCAAGCTAGGGCTTGGCGTTCCAATAAACGCTTAACTTAATGGCAGTGGCCCGGCGGGTGCAATCCGGGGAAGACGTGTTCAAAAACCCAGATTTTCGCTCGCCAAGCGGCTCCATCCGGGCTACGACCTGCGCGGTTGCAAAACATCAGTCATTAATACACCATCTCTTTTTTAATGGACAGGCAGCCTTGCCCGGCCGGCATCAAGAAAATCCTCAAATACATTCCGCCGTCCAGCATGCTGATGCTGTCGCCTAATTTGCCAGCAGGGGGAAAGTTGGGGAAGGCCCGCTTGGCGACATCTTCGCACTGATTGGCCCAATACGAGACGGTTTCATAGAGGGTGCCGCAGCCGCCGCTCCCGCCTGGTGCGAAGCTGGCGGTGGCATAACTGGATGTTCCGTTGGCTTGAATTTCCAGGGAAGCCGAACTGATGCGGCGGTTGGCATCGGTAGGGGCAATGAACAGGTAGGCTCCGCTTTTGCTGTTGGCGGTCAGGAAGTCTGTCACTTGCTGGATGCGTCCAGCACAATCGACAATGCCCGAATTGACAGCCGTCTGCGCCAAGCCGTTGAGCTTGGGCTGGGCGGGGGGAATGGTTTTTTTCACTTTGCGGTGGGCGGTCGGGGCGGGTTTGGATTCACCCCCCAGTGTGCTTGCGTCTGATTCGATGCCTGATGCTCCGCCGCCATACGCCGTGAGTGCAACTGCCAAAACGCAATAATGTAGCCAAGAATTTTTGTGCATGGGATAACCCTCTATATTAGCAATGGCCTAATTTACTACGATGCCTCACCCATCCCCCCACTGCCATTAAGTTAAGGAAGAACCCGTCGTTCCGGCAGGGAATGCCGGAACCCAGAGGCCATGGAGGGCAGGCTAGATTCACCTCCCTGTGTTCTGGATACCGGCAATCCATGCCGGTATGACGGCTGTGTCAACAACATTACCCCATATCCCCTTTGCAAAGGGGGGCAGGGGGATTTCCTTCAAAAGGGGACAGGGGGCATTAATCTAACGCACATACCGATGAGGGACAAACGGTAAATTGACCACTTGCCCCGGCAGGCTCCTGCCCCGCACAATCAGATCGACTGGCGTACCCACGGCGGCAAATGCCGTTTCTACATAACCCATGGCAATCGGCCCAGGCACACTAGGCCCAAAACCGCCGCTTGTCACGTTACCAATACTTCTCCCGCTGGATTGAATCTCGGTGCCTGCACGGGCAATGGCCTTGTCATTGGGTCGGATGCCAACACGCCTGCGGGCCGGTCCTTCCGCCAACTCATGGCGGATGATTGAAAATCCGGGGAAATCCCCCCCTACCCGCCGCCGCTTGCCAATAACCCAGGCCAAACCCGCGTCAACCGGGGTGGTGGACTCGTCAATATCGTTGCCATAAAGCGGCAAGCCGGCTTCCAACCGCAAGGAGTCACGCGCCCCAAGGCCTGCCATCCGCACCCCTGGCCTATCCAGCAAGGCACACGCAAAGGCTTCGGCTTGCGCGGCTGCAAGCGAAATTTCAAAACCGTCTTCGCCGGTGTAACCCGTGCGGCTGACCGTCAACCCGCCGTAGCCTTTGAGGGTAAACTCTGCACACTGCATGAATTTAAGCCGGTCTGGTGCCGCGCAGTAGTGCGCCAGGGCATCCGCCGCCGCCGGTCCTTGCAGGGAGAGCAAGGCTTGGTCTTGAAGCAATTCCACACTCGCCTTGCCATTCAGGCCGGAGCGGATATGCTCGACATCGCGCTGTTTGCCGGCGGCGTTGACAATCAATAGCAACTGCCGCCGTTCGGTGTCGGAAGCCGGTCGCATGACCATGATATCGTCGATAATGCCGCCGCGTTCGTTTAACAACAGCGAATAGCGCACCGCCCCTGGCTGTAATTCCTGAATATCGCCGGGAACCAGCCTTTCAAAACTTTCGTATAGATCGGCATCGCCATTGATCAGTATCGTCCCCATGTGCGAGACATCGAAAAGGCCCGTCGCCGAGCGGGTATGGAGATGTTCATTGAGGATGCCTGGCGCATAATGGAGCGGCATCTGATAACCGGCAAAAGGAACCATCGTCGCCCCTAGCCTATGATGCAAGTCGAAGAGCGGGGTGTGTTTAAGTTGGGTTTCATTCATGGGACCGGTATGCACTCGTATGGGAAAAAATTAAGGATAATTTTACTGCACAATGGAATTAATTCCATAGTTTATGGAGTCTGTGCCTGACTCTAGCAGATTTTCCATGGAAGAGTCGGGATGGGCCATCGAAATAACAATTCTCACTTTGGCGAAGATTAATAAGGGCGGGTTTGGAACCCGCCCCCTACGCAGGAAATTAATTTAATATTATCAATGCATTATAAACAGGATACGGAATATTGATGCGTAGGGGCGGGTTCCAAACCCGCCCGATTTTGTTCAAAATGCGAATTGTTGGACTTTAGCTGGCCATAAGTGGCCTTTGGCATGTAAGTTGTATTATATAGGGCAAGCAGCCACGAGCTGTAGAATAACGAACCAATGATAATAGTGTCATTGGGGATCATAAAATAACTAATGTTACGGAGTATGTCATCATGGCAAAAGTACAAAAATCAACCGATTCCTCCAGCCTGGCTGAAGTTGTAGACCGCATTCTTGACAAAGGCATCGTTATTGATGCATGGGTTAAGGTTTCTTTGGTAGGTATCGAACTGCTGTCGATTGAAGCCCGCGTGGTAATTGCTTCGGTTGAAACCTATCTTAAGTATGCCGAAGCTATCGGCTTGACCGCTAGCGCAGCTGCACCGGCCTAAAGTTAGAGTTTGGAGACCCGCCGTTTATAGGATTGCGGTAGGTAACGCCATCCCCAGCCTGTTTATCGGTAACCTAGCATAAATAACAGTGCGCGATGGAATGCCGTAATGGCTAGGTAGCCACTTGCTTATGTCACCCCAAGGTGTCGGGATAACCGGCATAGGGAAATGAGGTGGGCCAAGTTGAAAAAGATTTAGGGTGGGGATGACGTAAAGGTTGAAGGGATTAAGAAAAAGCGTCCTGTGTTGGTTTAACCGATACAGGGCGTTTTTTTTTAGGTGAGCCATTCCGTCTGTCCATGCTCGGTGAGGATACCGGGGAAGAGAATGATGAGGACAGCGTTGTCAATGATTTGGATTATTACCTTGGCAGCTATGAAGCCGATTGGGTGGGCCTTGGTCTGAACACAGTACTGGAACATTATGGATGGGAACATCTAAGCCAAGTAATCTACTTGCCCAAGGAAACCAACGATGAAAATGCGTGTTGGATAGTCAAGGCAATGATGAGGTCGAAATGAATCCAATTAGCAAGATTGTTCAGCCAATTTGTAACACTATAGCCGAATTCGCCATTCCGGCAAAGTAAGCGGAACCTCGCACATATCGCCGGAAACGCCCGTGAACGGGCTTATTCCGGCCTACGGTGCGTAATGTCAGTTAATCACAGGCTACCCCCCGCCAAGGCCGCCCAAGTCAAACCTCCCGCCTGCCGTTGAAGGCATGGGCGAGGGTGGTTCCATCGACAAACTCGATTTCACCGCCAAAAGGCACACCATAGGCAATGCGCGTGGGGCGTACACCAAAATGCCTGGCCATTTCGCTGAGGTAGTGGGCGGTGGCTTCGCCTTCGACGGTCGTGTTTGTGGCTAAGATCAACTCTCTGACTTCGCCGGATTGCAAACGCCGTTCCAATAAATCCAGCCGCAACTCGTCCGGGCCAATGCCGTCCAAAGGCGAGAGCCGCCCGTTGAGTACGAAAAACCGTCCCTTGAAACCTGTGGACTGGTCGATTGCAAAAACTTCGGACGGGCTTTCGACAATGCATAATTGCGTTCCGTCGCGGTTGGGATTGGCGCAGACTGCGCACAAATCCCCTTCGGTTAGGGTCCGGCATTCTTCGCAATAGCCAATGTGTTCGACCGCTTCCAGCAGGGCTTCGGCCAAGCTTTTCGCCCCCAGCCGGTCACGTTGAAGAAGGTGGAAAGCCATGCGCTGGGCCGACTTCGGCCCCACCCCTGGCAATACCCGCAAGGCTTGAATCAATTGGGCGAGACGCCCCGGTCTCTGCATTGGTTTAGAAGGGGAATTTCAAGCCAGCCGGCAGTTCCAAGCCGCCAGCCAATCCGGCCATCTTTTCCTGCTTGATTTTGGCGACCTTGCGCACGGTGTCGTTGATGGCGGCCGCCACAAGATCCTCAAGCATGTCGCGGTCTTCTTTTAGCAGACTCTGGTCTATGCTGACTTTCAGAGCCTCGCGCTTGCCATTCATGACGATTTTAACCAGTCCTGCGCCGGATTCGCCATGAATTTCCTCGGCTTCCAATTCTTCCTGGGCCTTTTTGATGTTTTCCTGCATCTGTTGAGCTTGTTGCATCAAACTTGCCAGTGGGTTTTTCATAGATGTCTCCGTTTTGTTAATCCAATGGTTTGATAGAACCCGGTACAATCCGGGCATCTAGCCGTTCCTTTAAAGCCAGAACGATGGGGTCTTGCTCGATTTCCAACTCGGCGGATTTTTGCCTTTCAAGCCTGCGGCGTTGGATTTGGTCGGCCGGTGTGTCTTTAACAGGTTTTTCAGTGTCAATGTGGAGTTTGACTGGACGGTTGAAATAGTCTTGCAGCGCTTTTTCCAGATTGGATTCCATCTGGGTTGTGCTAAAAGTCTTCGGGTCCATCGCAAGCTTGACGCGGTTGTCTTCAATGCCCCGCAGTATGCAATGGTTAGCTAACTGAAGGGTCAGCCCGGTTAGGCCCATGTCTTTGATGATTGACGGCCAATTGGCTTTGGTTTCCTTAGGCGGGGAAAGATCGGCAATAGTGGTGAATTCCTTGTAAAAAGGGGAGGGTGGCTGTGGTTTTCCATCCACCAATTCCATTTCTGGTTTTTCTTTAACTGAATCTTGCAAATGGTTCGTTTCATCTGGCGCTTTTGCCCTTAACCTGCCGTCTTCATCCCCCAAGGGGATAGCGTTCCTTGTCTCTGCCGTATTGTTTCTCTGCGTCGGCTTGTGTAGGTGAGGAATTTGTTTTCGGGGTTCGTCAGAGCCACTTCTGGCAGGGCGGAAGGCCAGCATCCGCAGCATAACCATCTCGAATCCTCCCTGTGGTTCGGGTGCCAAGGGCAAGTCACGCTGTCCCAGAAGGCCGATCTGATAAAACAATTGCAAATCTTCGGGACTGATTCGTCCGGCCAATTCTAAGATGCGTTCTGCATCATCGTCGTGGCGCACGGCATCGGGTACCCATTGGGCCAAGGCTGTGTGGTGCAAAACAATCAACAACTGCTGGAGGACATCTGAAAAATTGGGGGAATGCACGGCCAACTCTGCGACTAGCCTCAGCAAGGCCGCTGCGTCGGCATTGGCCAGGGCATCCAGTAAGCCGAATACAGGGCTTCTGGACACCGTTCCAAGCATCGCGCTCACCGGCCCGTCTTCAAGTCTTCCGCCGCCATGCACAATGGCTTGGTCTAGCAGGCTGAGACCGTCTCGCATCGATCCGTCAGCGGCCCTGGCAAGCGAACGGACGGCGTTTTGTTCGAATGGGATGCCTTCTTTCCCTAAAATGGACTCCATCTGTAGGCGAATCTGCTCAGGGGTTAGCCGCTTCAGATTGAATTGCAAGCATCTTGAGAGTACTGTGACCGGGATTTTTTGCGGGTCGGTCGTTGCCAGCAGAAACTTGACATGGGGGGGCGGCTCTTCCAAGGTTTTCAGCAAAGCGTTGAAGCTGTGCCCTGAAAGCATGTGCACTTCGTCGATGATGTAGACTTTGAAGCGCCCTTGGTTGGGTGCGTATTGGACATTTTCCAGCAGGTCGCGGGTATCCTCGACTTTGGTCCGCGACGCGGCATCCACTTCAATCAGATCGACTAAACGTCCCTCGTCCTGCTCCCGGCAGAGTAGGCACTCGCCGCATGGATTGAATCCCACCCTCGCTTCGCAGTTCATCGCCTTGGCCAGAATACGGGCTAGTGTTGTTTTGCCCACACCGCGGGTTCCGGTGAACAGATAGGCGTGATGGAGGCGCTCGAATTCAAGGGCATGCGTCAATGCCTTGACGACGTGTTCCTGTCCGACGACTTCGTTGAAGTTACGCGGTCGCCATTTGCGGGCTAGTGCCTGATAGGCCATGGGCTGCGTTTACCGAAGGAGGTGTTGACTATAAAGGGGAAAATTAGGGTGGCAAGTCGAGAGAGCCACACCCCGGCACATGAAACATCTACTACCGTTGCTCCCTTCCGGGCCTGGCGGGGTTCGCAGCGTATCATTGCGAGGGGACCCAATCGACTCGCCATTGAAACCAGTCGAATGTAAACCGGAAATTTATACCGGCTGTCATATGAATTTACCATTATGCACGTTAATGTTGCCATGATCAAGAAAAAAATTCTTAGGGCCACAAACTCACCCGTCGGGCTGAACGATGATCAAGGCCACCTTTTCCAAAGCGGTGGTAGTCAATTAGAAACTGGAAGCCCGTATTTTTTTGTTGGCACGAATCGAAGACCACAGGGAAAATACGATGAAAAGGAAGCCAGTCAGGCCGGTTATCCACTCAGGGACATGCTGGCTCATATCCGTCAGCATTAAGATCGCTAGTGCGCCGATGGCATAATGTGCGCCGTGTTCCAAATACAGGTATTCGTCGAGCATTTTCTCCCGCACCAAAAAAACCGTCAAGCTCCGCACGAACATCGCGCCTATGGTCAGGCCCAGAAGTATCAGCACCACATCACGGGTAATGGCGAAGGCTCCAATCACCCCATCCAGCGAGAACGAAGTGTCCAGCACCTCCAAATAAATGAAAGACAGCAAACCTGCCTTAACGCCCTGTCCCGAATTCTGGAACAGGCCCGAAACGCTTTTCACCACCACATACAGGATAATTCCCACTATCCCAGACATGATGGCAGCTAGTTTTTCCCCCGTAGACAGGAATTGTATGGCGAACAGCAGCGCACACAAGGCAGTTGCCACCTCAATGGACTCTAGTTTGCCAAGTTGGGTCAAACGGTGCTCCAACCAGACTAGCCAATGCAAAGACTTGTTCTCCTGGAAAAAAAACGACAGGAACACCAGCAACAAATACATCCCGCCAAAGGCCGATATTTGCACATGGGAGGATTGTACGTTATTGGCGTATTCGTCGGGATTATGCAGGGCCATTAAAGTCACTGTCTGCAAACTTTGCCCTGTGACAGCGGATACAATGATCACCGGCAACAGAAAGCGCACTCCAAACACGGCGATAATCATGCCCCAGGTCAGAAAACGTCGCTGCCAAACGATGCTCATATTCTTCAGCACGGTGGCGTTGACAACGGCATTGTCGAAAGACAGGCTCAATTCCATCAGTCCCAAGATGGAAGCCATCAGCAGGCCGTTTGGCCCTGCCCAGTAAAAGGCCGCTGCCAAACCCAGCAGCGCAATCAGGATGGAAGAAGTAAAATGCCTCACTTAATAGGCTCCAGTTCAATTAACAAGCAGGTATTATAAGTGACATTGCGTGTACAATGCGCTCGGAAGCGGCGACGAGTCGCCGCACTCCACACTCACCCATAGGGATGAACGATGACCAAGGCCATCATTTCTAACAGCACGAACTTCGACGAAGGTGTCATTAAATTCGCTTTGGCCTTTAACCATGGCCCATCGCTTGCAGCGGAAGCCGTAGCGGAGTTAGATGTTTGGAGGCAAATACTTTATCGCCTAGGGCTGACTGGTTGCGATCCCTCCCGTTACCAAGGGCTGGCTTATGGCAATGTCAGTCAGCGTTCAGGGGCAAACAGCTTTATCATCAGCGGAACCCAAACCGGGGGGAAACCCTGCTTGTCACCTGACGATTATTGTCAAATCTTGGATTTCGATCTGGGAAAAAATCGGGTAAGGGCAGAGGGTCCAATCGAGCCATCCTCGGAGGCGTTGACACACGGGGCGGTTTACTCGGCCAACCCACACATCAATTGTGTACTCCACATCCATTCGCCCATCCTATGGCGCAATACAGTAAAACTGGGCATTCCCCAAACAGATCCAACCATCGCTTATGGCACCCCGGAGATGGGGCTGGCGGTTGGGCGGGGCGCGGTTGACCTGAATCAGGGAATTATCTCAATGGGAGGCCACGAAGACGGGCTGATTGCCTTTGCCGAGACTATAGCCCAAGCTGCGCTTTTGTTGGTGCAGTACTTGGCGGAGGCGGAGAAGCTAGATTTCATAGAAAGATATACCGCTTTTGTAGGAGCGGGCCTTTAGGCCGCGATTGTCGCTCCTACAGTATTTAATGCAAACCGATAGGTGACAAGTTTTTA